>NZ_JBQLIB010000006.1:0-181222 GCF_056034365.1 Marinococcus sp. LNHM5E3-2.1 | reverse complement strand
GACTACGACTTCGAAACGAGCGGCGCGTTCATCTACATCGGGCTGCTGCCGCTGAACGGGGCGTTTCTCGACCTCGGGATCACGAACGACGAGGGCTATATTGAAACGAACGAGGAAATGGAAACGAAGATTCCGGGCGTGTTCGCCGCCGGTGACATCCGGGACAAGTTCCTGCGCCAGATCGTGACGGCTACCGGCGACGGGTCGCTCGCGGCCCAGACGGCGCAGCAGTACGTGGAAGAACTGAAAAACGCGGTCGAAGTATAAGTACTCCGGTCCGGTAAACTATGATCAACCGTCCTGGCTGCCTTTGTGCAGCCGGGGCGTTTTTTTATGATAGTATGATGATAAGAATACGGAATGACCAGGGGGCTTGGCTTGTTTTCATGAAAGGGGGATGCATAATGATGATTTATCCAGGCAGAAAAAATACAATCAGTCTGCTAATCTTCGGGGCAGCAATTCTTGCTGGCTGCAGTTCAGGGGAAAATGACGAACAGCGGGAAGGAAATACTGGGGAGACGGCGGGTTCGGTTTCTGAAGCTCAGACAGAAGACTGGGACGTAGAAGTGGTGGCGGAAAATCTCGAGGTGCCGTGGTCGTTGAACATTCATGAAGACACGTACTATATGACGAACCGCGGTGGTGAGGTGATAGAGGTGAGCGGTGAAGAAACAGAACGCCTTTCGCTTAATACGAGTGATGAAGTAGCAAACGAAGGGGAGGGCGGCCTGCTTGGCTTTGTGCTGGCCGAGGATTTTGCTGACTCCCAGCAGGGCTATGCGTACTACACCTACCGCCAGGATGATGGAGCGCTCGCAAACAGAGTGGTTGCTGTGGAACGCGAAGCCAGTCAATGGAACGAAACGGGAGTGCTGCTTGATGACATTCCGGGGAGCCGGATTCACAATGGAGGCCGGCTTGAACTTGGACCGGATGGTTATTTATATGCTACCGCCGGCGATTCGGATGAGCCTTCGCTTGCGCAGGACGAAGACAGTCTCGCTGGCAGCATTCTGCGCATGACGGTCGAAGGAGAAGTGCCGGAAGACAATCCGTTTGAGGATTCTTATGTATACAGCTATGGGTACCGGAATCCGCAGGGTCTCGCATGGAACAGCGATGGTCAGCTGTACAGCTCGGAGCATGGACCGAATGCCCAGGATGAAATCAATGTAATCGAGCCTGGCAATAATTATGGTTGGCCGGAAATTACCGGCAGTGAATCAGCAGAAGGGCTGGAAACGCCGGCGATTCAATCGGGGAGTACTACATGGGCCCCCTCCGGCACGGCTTTTTTCAGGGAGACCCTTCTGACAGCAGGACTCCGTGGAGAGAGCCTGTATGCCTATGACGAAGAAACAGAAGAGATGAATGCTGTATTTGACGGAGAAGGCAGGCTCCGGGACGTTAAAGCCGAAAACGGAGATGTTTATATTCTTACGAATAACACAGACGGAAGAGGCACGCCCGCAGAAAACGACGACCGTCTGCTGAGGCTTACCCCTGAAGAATAGTAATTTAAAGTGTTTCCGCTGTTTGGCAGGCAGTACTTTCGAACAGCAATTTTTTGGTGAAAAAGCATAACTTTTTCGAATGGAGCAGGAATTTAAATTGATTTTCAAAAGCCCGTGGTTCAATACAGCGGTTTAAGAAAGGTTCAATCCGCCGTTCCACGGGCTTTTGCAGTGATTGTTTCAGTAAAAGAAAAAATATATGCCTGCGAAATTTTCAGAAAATTTGTGAGATATCCTTACCAGGTTGTGGTAAGGAGTGAAAGTTTTCATTAAAGTAAACGTAGGCTTTAATTATGAATTCAAAGGAGGTATGACGCCATGAGTTTTATCCATGCATTTTACCGAGTAATGACGCAGAGAAAACTGGAGCAGCCAGCCTCCCAGGATTTTGCTGATTCTTTTGCAGGTAACGAAGCTTCCTGGACGCAAAGTATTAAATAAGCATTAGGATGATTTTAAAAATTACTTAAAGCTCTTAACACTGACAGGGGAATAAAAAAGACTGAAGCAGGAGATTTTTTCTGCTTCAGTCTTTTTCTTCTGTAAAAAATCTATGCCAAAAAGATTTATATTTGCTCCACAGGATCCGTAATGAAGACGATAAGACTCCGGTCACGGTCGAAATCCCAGTCTACAAAAATATCGCGGACCGTCGTGCCAAAGATGGAATCAAATTTTTCTTTATAAAGCTCTTCTTTTTCGAGAAGGCGCTTCGTTGATTTTAAAATGTCCAAATGGCCCGTTCGGATTAGTTCCTTTTCAATTAAAATGAGCCCGCCCGTGCGTACGGCGAGCATTGTCCGTTCGTTTACTGGGTGGACAGTGATCTCATCCGGACTTTTCCCCGCTTCTTCGCTGACACGCTGTATTGCCTGTTTAATGTTTTCCTGGCCCCGCGTACGGTTCTTTTCCTGCTTTTCTTTCAGTTTATCTGGATGGAACCCGGTAATAACTCCCGATTTGTTTTCGATGTTCCAGTCAAAATAAAACTCCCAGCCTTCGATATCCATAAGGCTGGAAATGTAATGCTCAATTTCAGGCAGCATTTTCGCCATCATGGTTTCTCTTAATTCTTCCACGGCCCGTTTGTCTCTTTGATCGAGCATCACTTTTTCAATAGGAGATAAAAATTTTCTTATATGCATGACAATACAGCAGGGGTCGACGCTCACATAGACGGATTCCGGTCCTTTGCCGAAATGATCGCGAAGCACTCTGCCGAGGTAGCTTCCGATTTGTTTTTGTTGTTCTTCTACTTGTGCAGGCGCAGAATGTTCGGCCATATTTTCACCTCTTGTTTTATTGTCTTGAATTTATCAACTGCTGCAGTTGATTAAGTACAGCTGCAGTTTAGCAGCGCTGGATGTTTTTAACTGTACAGGTGGTGACAGAGCTGCCACCAGGGGTAATCAACAGCCTCACCTCCCCGGAGTAATATACAAAAAACCCGGTGCTGGAGCGTTTGGACGATACAGCTTTTTATTTTTATACCCGGGATTCATGCCGGAAAACACCTTTAAGCGTCGCTGAAGGCTTTTTCGCGTTTTTGTTCCTGGCCGTATAAAAAAGGGGAAGCTGTAGCGGTTTCTGTCCCCATGTGATCGCTTTTTTCGAGCTCTTCCATGAGGATGTTGAAGGCATCGCGCTGCCCGGCCGTTTCAGAGATAGCACGGAGGTAGCTGAAGCACTGGTTCTGGTCATGATCAAACGTCATTTTGCCTTCAAAGTTCCAGGCGATGCTTTCGGCATAATGCCAGCACACACCTGCTGCTTCGCCCTCAAGTGAATCCGCTAACAGATGAAGAGACTCAAGCACACGATTGGTAATTTTAATATCCTTTTTAGCGGCCTCTGCAATAGGAGAGAAGGCGGCGTACACATAATAGGCGAAAGTACTTTCCTTCATCACGACCCGTACCTCGTCCTTTGCATCAACGAGATACGGTCTGTGGACGGCAGTACCGGAAATGGCTCTGATTAAATCAGCGAGCTGATAAATAGCATCCTCCGCGGTGGAGGGCTCATTGTTTCCGATAGCTTTTAAGGCAATTTCCGTTAATTTCCGTACACTGAAATTCATATCCTGCATCTCTGTTTTTTTGTGGCCGATAAACAAAAACTGCAGATACGTCTGTTCATTTACAGGAGTTTCTGGCTTCCCGTCGTAACGCTGATAGGAAAACAGCGTATCACCTTCCAACAGGTAATCGCCGACCCTTCGTTCAAGATACACGACCAGACCGTCCTTCTCCGCCTGGGTGATCAGCCGTTTAAAATCGACGAGCTGCAAAAACCCTCCAGAGGAACTGACAATGGAATAAACCGGCGAATCCTGAGGGAGACGGTATTCCTTCTCCGGAAACGGGCGGTGCTCCTGCAGATCCTGTTCATTTGTAGCAGTAATGGTTTTCTGCGAGCGTTCATTCAGATTATTGGTGAGATTCGCTACCTGCATCCATTTGGCGGCATGATTAATAAATAAAATAAAATTGATTGCAGATATTGAAGCTGCAGTAATCCCGAGCACCGGAAAAATAACATATTCGTTAATTGAAGAATTCAGCATAAAAAAGCCAATAAGAATATAGAAGTAAGACAAATTAAAAATACCAATGGCGTGCAGCGTCCGGCGGTCTGCAATAAAGCTGAACAAAACGCGGGGTGTAAAATGGCCGGAAAAACTGGTTAAAACGATTAAAATCATATTAAATGTAAACGCATGGATCATTAACACGCCGTAGGCAAGCGTACTGTAAATCATTTCTGTTAATGCGTAATCGGCGGTAAAAAAAGAACCCATAGGCAGTGCCGGCTGAAGACCGAACTCAATACCGTAGGCAGCAAAAGCTGCCACCACTGCAAGCAAAATATAGATCATTGGCAGCGGCCATAAGCTTGAACGGAGTTCATACCACCGCTGATTTTTGGACATGCTTTGTATTTTTTTGATGAATTTAGGCGTGAAGCGCTGCATGGCTGCCTCCTTTCTTTTCAGTCGTAGTGAAATTTAAAGCTATTCGGTCCGTGGGTAGGCATTTAATGCGGCCAGCTGGCTGTTCCGGACAACCCGAACTTCACAGGCTGCCCTGGCAGCTACGGTCCGCGATCTCCTGCCGCGCAAGAGTCGCTCAAAAGCAGGTCCTCCGGTTTCTCCTACGAGAATCAAATCGGCGCTGTACGTAAGACAGAGGTGACGGGCCAGTCGTTTTTCCGGAACGCCGGCATCAACCACTGTCTCCACACCCGTAACGCCTTTAAGCTCCGCCTCTTCTTTGTAAGTTTGAAGATGATAAGCGGCCTTTTCTTTTAAGTGGCGGACGCCTTTAGGGTCGATGCGCTCCAGGTTCGCATACCGGTGTTCGTCGAAAACAAAAGCAAGTACTAAAGATGCTTTGTGTTCAAGAGCCATAGCGCAGGCTTCCTCAAAAGCATCGTAGGAAGGGGTTTCCAGGACATCCAGACCAACCAGTATCCGCTTGTAACGGCTCATAGCATTCTTCCTTTCTATAGACGAATTTTGACAATAAAAAAAGCCAGAAAAAGAAAAGTCTCTTTTTCCGGCTTATGTTCAAGGGCTTTATTATCCCAACATTGCTGCCATCATCGAATATTTGGTGAATCAATATTGTTTTTGGTATTTCGGAAAGAAAGAAAAGCAAAGCGGGAGCCGGCGGCGGTAGAGAAGGCTCTGCTTTTATAGAAATCAGAACCTCTTGGGAAAAGAAAACCGTCTCATAAAAAAACCACAAAGGAGGAAACCCTCTTTTGTGGCTTATGCTTTAGCTTTATATCTAAGCATTACTGCCGTATTGATTTATTTTAATGAAATAACCAAATAAGATCTTATCATAATATTAATATAACCGGAAGTGGAAAGGTTAAAACATCTTTTTAGACAGTGGTATTGCTTGCAGATAAACGCGTCGAGCAGGTACACTGTCAAAGAAGAGATCACGGTTGGGGGAGTTTATCATAAAACTATCTTGGAAAAAAGCAGGAATAATTGCAGGAGCGAGCCTTCTCATTATACCAGGCGTGCTCGCGCTGCTGCACTTCTTTACGCCGTTCAGCCTGGGAAAGAACACGACGGAGGACGGCATTGTACTGAAAGAGCCAAAGGAAGCGACAGAAGATGTTTCCGGTATACATACAGAAGTAAGCACCCATATACAGCAGTCTCACAGGTATTGGAACGAACGTACCGGCTACGGAGCCATTGATAATGCGACGGCGGACGACTTCGGTGATATCAGCATTCGAATTGAAGATACTGAGGAAGTACTAAACAAAATCGAAGACCCGGAGCTGCGTAAGGATTTCAATAATGCTATTCGCTGGCAGCGGGTGATTGAAGAAAACCCTGAAAAAGAAAGCGTTCAGGAGGCAGCCCGCTGGACGCACCGCATTTATCATGACCTGGATGAATACGTTAACGATTATGACGAGGCCCCGTTGTTCGGTGCTACTCATTTTGACAATGGAAGCATTTCCGAAAGCGATAAAGTACTTGAACAGGTGAACCGTGTTTCCGAAGATTGAAGATAAAAAGAAGGATGCCGTGTCAGGCGTCCTTCTTTTTGCTTATCGGAAAAGGAGTTTAATTCAGGTTTCGATTGGTCCATTCGCGGGGAAAATTTTTTCAATGGGCATTTATCTAAATTCGGAAATTGTCACTAAAGGCATAAATAAATTTTTGAGAGAAGTATTTAAGAAAAAATGTGTAATAATATAGTTTGTTTTTATTCTCACTTAGGAGGATTTTACGCATATGGATTACAGCCATGAAGAGCTTGTGCATCGTTTAGAAGAAAAAGCATCTCTTGTGAATGAGGGAAGCGCAGAATTAGTCGCAAAAGGTATACCGTTTTTAGAAGATAAAGAAGGTCTTGATCCAAGAGTGAAACAATTTCTGGAGCAGGAATCTGAGCCAGGACTGAGACGTCCAATGACGCACGATGACCTTGAAATTATTCGAAGCCGAAAAGAAAAAGAGAGTCGGGACTTGAGCTCAAATATTCGTACAGAAACAAAGCTTGTTTCTTTAAAAGGCCGTGACTTAGAGCTGAAAGTATATAACCGTTCAAATAGCACGAAACCGATGCTCGTTTATTTTCACGGTGGTGGCTTCTTTGAACGTGATGAGAGAGTAATGGACAATATATGCAAATTGCTGGCTGAAAAGGCGGAGGCCGTAGTAGTCGCAGTCGAATACCGGCTCGCACCAGAGCACAAATATGCAGAAGGGCTGAATGACTGCTTCGACAGCGTGCGCTATATATGTGACCATCGTGATGAATTCGGTGCAGATACGGCGCGTGTTGGTCTGGTGGGCGATAGTGTCGGAGCTAATCTGGCGCTTGGCGTCTATCATTTAAGTCGTGAAAAATCCTGGAACATTTGCTATATGAGCTTATTGGCTCCTTTGTTGGATTTATCCGATGTGTCCGGCGGAACCCGGAAAATGGATCAGTACAATCCAGGCGCAGATAGAGAGCTTGTACGCCAGGAGCTTGTGACCATGCGGGAGTCGCTTTCATTTATTCAGTCGCTGTATGTCACAGACCTTGAAGAGCTCGATCAGCCACTTGTATCCCCGTTGCGTAATAAAGAAAATGTTACGTATCCTCCGATGATGATTGTGACGGCTGAATTTGATTTTCTTCGGACGCAGGGAGAGGAATTCATGAGAAAGCTCCAGAAACAGGAGAGCTCAGTACGCTATATTGAATATAAAGGGATGGCTCATACGTTTTTAAAGAAGCTGGGCTATTACCCACAGGCTGCCGATTCCATTCGGGAAACGGCTGTTCACTTCCGGGAATTGCTTCAAAACAATACGCAAAGCAATTAAAAAATAGGGCCGGCAGCCAAGCCGGTCCTATTTTTTAATCGTTATTGACTACGGGCAGCGGGACTGTGGAAAAACTTGCGGCAAAATCCACTAAAATATTCTCGTATTCAGGGATGGAGCTCGTGTAAACAAGTTCATTGTCTCCATGCCAGTTGTAGCCGACAGGCCCGAATTCAACAGCCGGAATGCCGTAAACCGTAAAGTACTGTCCATCCGATGATCCGTGCTGACCGAAAATATTCACCTTCTCGAGCTGGGTATGGCGGGTGATGGAATCGGATAACGCTTTAACATAAGGATTATCAACCTCCGTATTTACGGGATCGTTGCAGATATGCACAGACACTTCATCATCGGATAGACTATTAATCTGCTGTAAAATATCCTCCGGCAGCTGGTCCGGCAGATAACGGATATCAAGCGAAAGTTCGCATTTGGACGGAACCTTGTTGTATACAGTGCCGGCCTGGATTTTGGCGAGGTTAATAGAAGGCTGGGCGTATAATTCTGAGCGCTCCTTGGAAAACGGGAGCTGCTTAATACGTTCATAGAGCGCAAATGCTTTTTCAATCGCGTTCTCTCCTTCCCACGGACGGCTTCCATGTGTGGAGGAGCCGGTGACAGTAATATCCAGCTGCAGAACGCCTTTGGATTGGATAGCAATCCCCAGGCCGGTAGGCTCTCCGCAGATAACAAAATCTCCCTTATGGCCGGTATCAACCAAATAGCCGGTACCGTTACGGCCGCCGGTTTCCTCATCGGGAACAATTTGCAGCTGCATTTTGCAGTCAGGCGGGGTTTCTTTCAGGCGCACCATCGCAGACATCATAGCCGCAAGTCCGGCTTTCATGTCTGCCGAACCGCGGCCGTAAAGCTTCGCGTCTTTTTCGTAGGGAGCAAACTGCTCTTCTTTGCCTTTGACGACGTCCAGATGCCCGTTAAAAATCAGGGTTTGACTTCCGCTTCCGACTTCGCATACGAGCATGGAATGCCCGTTATTTTCATGCTTTTGGACCGCAAGGCCCCGGTCTTCCATCCACTTTTTGCAAAATTCCATTGCTTCATTAACGCCGGACAGACTCGACGTATTATAGCTGATTAATGCTTTTAAAAGAGGAATCGTTTCATTCACTCTGAGCCTCCTCGCGAAAATTTGTTATTATATTGAAAAAAGGTGGGATTGTTCACACGGTAGATGAGGTCTCATCCGGTGCTGTATGAATTCCTTTGTTTTTATCAATTTTTACGACCCGGTCAAACCGTGCAAGCTCGATGTTTTCTTTGTCATTCAGCCATTCCGGATGAAGCTCTTTGCCTGCGGCCAACGCGATGTAGGCTGAAGGAATATTTGCTCCGGCAGCGTGGGAGAGGGCGTATCCGCCTCCAAATCTTGGATTAATATCAATCACATAGTAGTCGTGGCCATCATAAAACACATCAGTATTAATGTAGCCGATATGCTTCAAGTTTTCTCCAATCTTTCTGCCTACTTCCATCAGTGCTTCGTCTTTTACTGATATCGCTTTATCCACGTCGCCTCCGCGCATTTCGAGCTGTTTCAGGGCCAGAGTGGTTAAATAATTTCCTTCCAAGTCATTAACGATGTCAACACTGTATTTTTCTCCATCCACGACCTGCTGAATCACGATGTTGTCTTCGGGGTCATGAATGGAATCATCAGCGATCGGACTGTTTTTGACCGCATCTACCGCCTGCTTGTAGGCAAACTGCATATCTTCAACAGAGGATACAATGTTAATGCCGACCGAAGCCGAGCCGTTGCGCGGTTTAACAATCAGCGGCCAGGTCACCTCCTGGTTTTCAATTCCCTTCGCTGCTTCCTGCACCGTCAGGTAGGAAATTGGCGCCGCGACACCGAATCTGCCAAGGAGTTCCCGGTATTGATGCTTGTCTCTCATCGCCTGTACGGTGGAAATCTCGGGTGTAAAAACTCTTACTCCCAACTGCTCAAGTTCATGACGGGATTGGGCAAATTTGGTGATTTCCCAGTCGTTTAATGGAATGAGTATTTTAATTCCTTCATCTTCACAGATCGAAAGGATCGTGTCCAGGTAGTTTTCATCCGTCTGGTGCGGCGTAACATAGGATCTGTCTGCCTGCTGGATCGCTGGGGCTCCAGGATCCGGATCAGTGACAATGACTGTCCCTTCAATATTTAATCCGTTCATCGCCTCCTGGAAAAACTGAACAAAATCTATTCGGCGTGCTGCCGAGGTTAATAGTATATTCATGGCGGAACCTCCATTTTAGATATATAGTTTACAGCCTTAACAGCTAATAAAATTTCTATCGGCAGTGAAAAAAATTGTTACCAAGCTAATTTTTTCCATATGCATAAAAAAGAGCCGAAAAGGCACTGGTACCTTTCCGGCTCATGTTTTGCTTTATTTCAAAACATTGCTGCCACCAATAATGAGTGTTTGACTAATGTCACTTATACCTTATTCATTTCCGCCCTAAACGTTTTGTTTTATAGAAAAGCCCAGAAATTGGCTCGGAGTATCGATATGCCTGCGAACTATCTCTTTTTTTCCGGCTCCAATGCCAGTACCATATAGCCTTTATCTGCACGAAAATTCCAGTCGGTGAATACGTCTGTGATTTTTCTCTGCAGCACCGGCTCCATATGTTCTTCCTGAAACAGCCGCCGTTCCATTGGCCGTTTGGCAATTTTCAGCTGCTCTTCAAAGCCCGCGTGAATGAGTTCCTTCTCAATTTCGACGAACACACCAGAGCGGTAAACGATAACTGAGCGTTCATCAACCCAATAAGCCTTCGTATGGTCGGGCTCTTTTTGGCCTTTAATACTCAGATTCACGATTTTTCTTTCAAAGGCCTTTTGACTGAGTTCTCCCGGCCATGGCATCTTTTTTGGCGGTTCTTCATCCATTACGGCCCAGATCATACCGCTGTGTTCTTTTAAATTCCAGTCAAAGTACCATTCTTTAATTGTTCCATTTATCATATCTTCAATATCTGTCTGAATTCGGGGACAAAATTCATCCATAATAAATTCTCTTGATTTCGCAATACGCTGTTCTTCATTTTGCTGCAATAAAATATTTTCCATTGGTCCTAAAAAATCTTTCACATACATAATTAAAAATGGCCGCTTAAACGAAACATGAATATTGATTGGGCCTTTTCCAAAATGATCCCTCAACGCTTTGCCGGTGTAGGCTGCAATCATTTGGGCTTCAGTTTGTTGATGTTCCATAAAGTCTCCTTTTGTAAGAAGCGGGATTCTTCTTAACTGATTACTATTATACTATCAAATGAGCTTTTTATATACAGACTTTCTATTTATTGCGACTAAAGAACTGCAACTAGATACCTTTTGAAATTTCGAATATAAGAAAATACCTTTATTTGCCCTTTAAATAACATCTTGTTAAGCATAGAAATTAAAAAGTGCAAAATTTGTATGAGCAGCAGGTTAGTTCCAAAAAAATAATTAGAATGATTCATTTTAATCCACAGGGCCACGGTTTTAATCGTTCTCTTTTACTTTGAAGGGGGAGGAGCGTATCATAATAGATGGAAGGCACATAGAATGGTGGCTTCTCCATAGAAAAAGCTCTTCCTACGCCGGCAGGAAGGGTTTTTTATGTTTTATGGGGGACTGAAAAGAATGATTTCCCGGACCATTTATAAAAGACGCTGCTTCTTATTTGATATGCAGAAAATAATACGTTTTGATTGTCGTCTGGAAAGGTAAACATAACACAGGCAATAACTAAATAGCATCGGCAGCAACAGACAGTTACAGCTGTTCTGTAAGCCAGGAAAAGATATGCTCTTTTTCTGGCTTTTTTATTGCTTAAAAAGCAGAAGCGGCCCCGTGGCGTTCAATTAATAAACGAAAGGAGAGGGAGCATAGCGCCAGAAATCTGTTTCAGGAATTTTTATTTATCAGGCATCCAGTGCTTATGAAAGCTATCGTATTTAGAGAAAGGACGTACACATGTGAAAAAAATAAAGCCATACATCTCGGATTTGATGACCGAATTTAAAGAAGATAATGTGCCTTTACTTGCCGCCGCCCAGGCGTATTATTATATTCTTTCCATTTTTCCGCTGCTTATTTTCGCGTTGACGATTCTGCCGTTATTAAATTTGAATCCTAACTCCGTAGTCAGCTTTATAGGCACTGTCGCACCTTCGGATACTGCTTCTTTGTTTGAGGAAAATATTACAACCCTGGTACAGGAGCCGCGCGGTATTTTATTTGTAGTCAGTCTGCTCGGCGCACTCTGGTCCGCCTCCAATGGTATAAATGCGTTTATTAAATCCTCCAATGAAGCTTACGACGTAGAGGAGACACGCTCGTTTATCAAGGTACGTTTGATTGCCATTGCGCTCACGATCTGTATGATCCTGACCATCGTAGTGGCCCTGGTGCTTCCGATATTCGGGAATGTCCTGATTTCGATGATCAGCTCTGTTCTTGGTCTCCCGGCGCAGACAGAGATTTTATTTCAGGTGCTCCGTTGGGTGATTGCTGTGACCGTTATGACACTCATGCTTTTGCTGTTGTACCGGTTCGCGCCGAATCAAACTTTAAAGTGGAAGGAAATACTGGTAGGATCCATAACCGCTGCGCTTTTGTGGCAGATCGTATCACTCGGCTTTTCCTTTTACGTCAGCAACTTTGGAAACTATTCGGCTACCTACGGCAGCCTCGGTGGTGTTATTATTCTGCTGCTTTGGTTTTTCCTGACTGGTCTCGTACTCATGATCGGAGCGGAGTTGAACGTGATTTTTCACCGCAGAAAAAATGGTACGGTACGAAAAAGCAGAGAGCAAAAAACTGCCCCAAGCAGGGAAACCAACTCATGATTGCAAATGAATACTAAAAAAACGATCCCAATCGGGGTCGTTTTTTAGTATGAGACTGCATTTACTTTAAAATCCTGCTGTCCAGCCGCCGTCTGCGGTCAATACTGTGCCGTTGATAAAACCTGCATCATCAGAAGCTAAAAACAATGCTGCGTTCGCAATTTCTTCGGCCTGACCGACACGCGGAATAAGGGACTGGGTTTTCTGGGTCCGGGAAGCGCCGAATTCATTCATATCCTTCATTGTAGAGCCAATGTTGGTTTGTACTGCCCCTGGGGCGATGGCGTTGCAGCGAATGCCTTTGTCTGCATACATAAAGCCCGTATTTTTAGTCAGACCGACGACGGCATGCTTTGAAGCTGTATAGGCTGCTCCGGCATGAGCGCCGTTCAATCCGCCGGTCGAGGCGGTATTAATAATAACGCCCCGTTCTTTTTCCAGGAAGATAGGAAGCGCGTAACGAATAGCACGCATGACGCTTTTCGTATTAATATCAAACAGGAGGGCCCACTTTTCGTCACTGATATCTCCGGCAGCCTCCATGCCGTCCATAATACCTGCGTTGTTGACCAGAATATCCAGAGTGCCGTAAACGCTGACGGCTGTATCAATCATGTTTTGAATATCCTCAGTACTGGTTACATCCACTTCCACTGCCTGGGCGGTACCGCCGTTTGAAGTAATCGATGCCGCCACCTCCTCGGCTCCCTGCTTATTCACGTCTGCTACAATCACCTTTGCTCCTTCAGCAGCGAAACGCTCAGCGATTGCCTTCCCCATTCCCGATGCGGCGCCAGTTACTACCGCCGTTTTTGCCTGTAATTTCATGACTTTACCCCCCAATATTAATGTATTCGCTTACAAATTGATTATTTATTCAACATCTGTTCAATAACTTGATTCTATTTGTAGTATAATAGATGCAGGTCTTTAAATACAATCATCAAAACCAGGATGTATTGTTGATTAGTAAACAAATGACGGTTTTTTTGTTTATAAATTTAAAATAAAAGAAGGGAGGAGGTGGCTTATGAAATCATTCTCTGAAAATACAGATCGAAGAGTGAAAAAATCAAAAAAGGCAATGCAGCAGTCTCTGCTGGAATGGATGGTGGAAAAGGACTTTAAATCCATTTCCGTTACAAATATTGTGGAGCGGGCTAATGTCAACCGGGGCACTTTTTATAAACATTACGAATATAAAGAACAGCTGCTTGAAGAAATCATGGACGGGGTCACGGCAGATCTGAAGGACGCGTTCAGGCAGCCTTATAAAAGCAAAGCAGTGCTTGAAGTGCCAAAACTAACGATTTCTTCGGTAAAAATATTCGAGCATGTGTTAAAGCATGAACGCTTTTATACACTTGTTTTTGCCTCAAACATGCTGAACGGGTTTCAGAACAAATTGGCCGATGTCCTCAGGGATCTCGTTCTAAGCGATCTTTTACATGCGGATAATAACGAAGACATGGACCGGAAGCTCCAGGCCGGGTATCACTCCCACGCCATTTTGGGTATGATTGTCGAGTGGGCGCGGGAAGGCTTTGAACACCGACCGGATTATATGGCAGCACAGCTGCTTTTAATTCTGCAAAGCCGTCCGGCTGCCATCGTGTTTAAAGCCGAAAACCAGTGATAAAATGCTTATAACGAAACATTTTTTATTCATTTTGCAAGCTGAAAGGAGCTTTAGCCTTGATCGTTTACGAAGCAAATAAACATGAATTTCTGGAAGATGTTTTTCACGATGAACTCGTTACCAATATATGCAGCAACTACACGTCCAAGGTAGGTAAAATCAACGAAGCAGAGGTGCGGTCCTGGGATAATTCGATGCAGTACATGTACCGGGTGCTGATGGATGACGGGATCCCGGACAATGCCGGTGTCGCGATTGAATTTAAAATTCCGTATACGGCGAAGCGGGTGGATTTTTTAATATCAGGCAAAAATAACAATGACCCCTCTATCGTTATTGTCGAGCTGAAGCAGTGGAGCAGGGCGGAAAAAATTGAGGGAAAAGAAGCTATTGTTAAAACGGTGATGGGCGGAGGGCTCGTGGAAACAACTCATCCTTCCTATCAGGCCTGGTCGTACGCCTCTCTTATTAAAGATTATAATGAAAATGTCCAAAGGGAACATATTGAGCTGCATCCGTGCGCTTATTTACATAACTATCTGTTACAGTCGGAAAATGAACCGCTCACCGACGACGTCTATACCTATTATGTAGAGCAGGCTCCTGTATTTGCAAAGGGAGGGGCCGGCGAGCTCCGCGCATTTATTAAACAATATCTGACGCACGGGGACAACAAAGAAAATATTTATAAAATCGAAAAAGGGAAAATCCGGCCGTCGAAATCGCTGCAGGATACGTTGAACAGCATGCTCGCAGGAAACGATGAATTTCTGATGATTGATGACCAGAAGGTCGTATACGAAACAGCCCT
Source organism: Marinococcus sp. LNHM5E3-2.1 (assembly GCF_056034365.1). Lineage (NCBI taxonomy): Bacteria > Bacillati > Bacillota > Bacilli > Caryophanales > Bacillaceae > Marinococcus > Marinococcus sp. LNHM5E3-2.1. Next base: position 166,544 of record NZ_JBQLIB010000006.1, on the reverse strand, counting down.
CCAGCTCGCAGAAAAAGCGAAACGTACGGATACCAAGCAGGTGCTAGTAGTCGAAGGCGGGCCGGGCACGGGGAAATCAGTACTTGCGGTGAATCTGCTGGTGGAGTTGACGAATAGAAATCAAACTGTGCAGTATGTGACAAAAAATTCAGCGCCAAGAAATGTGTATGCCAATAAACTAAAGCAGGACTACCGCAAAACTCATATCGATAACTTGTTCAAGGGCTCAGGCAGCTATGTGGACCGGCCGAAGGATGAACTGGACGTGCTTGTCGTAGACGAAGCCCACCGCTTAAATGAAAAGTCCGGCTTGTTTCAAAATCTCGGTGAAAATCAGATGAAAGAAATCATTCATACGTCGAAGCTGGCGGTATTTTTTATGGATGAACACCAGCGGGTTACTTTAAAGGATGCGGGAACGACGAAGGAAATCGAAGCATTCACCGAGCAGGCAGGAGGCGTCCTGCATCGGATGAAGCTTGCCTCCCAGTTTCGCTGCAACGGCTCCGACGGCTACCTGGCCTGGGTGGACGATACGCTCGGCATCCGGGAAACAGCCAATGAGCATTTCATGAGAAAGGATTACGATTTCAGGGTGTTCAGCGATCCAAATGAATTGTACGAAACGATTGCTTTGTTAAATGAACAAAAGAACAAGGCAAGGCTCGTGGCAGGCTACTGCTGGGAATGGCCAAAAAAGGAGAGGTCTTTTTCGGATGCTTACGACATTACACTTCCGGAGCACGGCTTTGGCATCAGCTGGAACCTCGATACCTCCAATACGTGGGCCATTGATGAAGGATCAGTTACAGAAGCGGGCTGCATTCACACATGTCAGGGACTCGAATTCGATTATGTGGGGGTCATTATCGGGGACGATCTCGTGTATCGGGGCGGAGAAGTACAGACCGATTATACGAAACGGGCCAAAACGGATCAGTCGCTGCGAGGAATCAAAAAAATGATGAAGGAAGAGCCTGAAAAAGCCGGGAACGTTGCCGATGAAATCATCCGGAACACCTACCGGACGTTGATGACGAGAGGGCAGAAAGGATGCTTTATCTACTGCACGGATAAAAAGCTCGAGCAGTATTTTAAAGAAAGGCTTGCGCTCACGGAGCTTGAATACACGCCGGGCAGCTTTTTCAAAAAGGACCTGGAGGTAGCTGAAAATTATTCCAATTATGAATAACATTAAAAAATATCCCTTCGCCCTGATAAAAGGCAAAGGGATATTTTTATACTTTCAATGACCCGCGCTTTCTAATCCATTTAAATAGCCACCGAAGTATTGGGGGTACGGCTATAAAAATGAACAGAATGCGAAACAGCTGATAGCAGATGACAATTGAAATGTCCGCGTTCACTTCCCGGCCGATAATGCCCATCTGGTCCATGCCGCCAGGAGCCAGGCTTAATAAGGCGGTAGCGGGAGAAACGTGATGCAGGTGCTCAAGAATCAGACTGAGACTGAACGCCCCGGCGATTAGAACGACCCCGCCGGCTATGGTCAAGGCTCCTATCCTTGCTTTATGCTGAAGCTGTTCGGGCCGGAGCAGCAGACCGAAGTAAGTACCAATCAACAGCTGTGCCCCGTTCGTTACGACAACCGGGAGAGCCAGCGCCTGTAGGCCGATAAGCGTAACACCGATCATTACAAGCATAGGAGCGAGCATATAGGAGGTGGGCAGCCGTAGCTTCTGGCCGGTCCAGGCAGCGGCGAGGCAGAGGCCAAGAAACAGAAGAGCAGAAGGAAAAAGGTTGTCCCAGGACGCCGCTGTCTGAACGGAACTTCCTCCGGACGTCGCGTTTCCGTCTGTAAATAGCGGGCTCACTGCAAGCACGGGCACCAGAAACATAATTAAAATGAGCCGGGTCACCTGCATGAACGTTACGACCGTAATATCAATCTGCTTTTCTTCTTCCGCGAGAGTTACCATCTGGGAAAGGCCTCCCGGAATGCTCCCGGTCAAAGCCGTGGGCAGGGAAACCCCGGAAAGAGAGGCAAACCCGAAGGCCATTAATCCGGAAAACAAAAGAAGCAGCATGGTCAGTCCGATCATCATCGGCAGCTGGGAGCCGATCTGATAAAAGGTCTCCATCGTAAAAGCCAGGCCGATCGTATAGCCGACAATGATTAATCCGGTATTCCGAAGGGGCTGTGGCCAATACATCTGCATTTGCGGCAGCTTTGAAAGAAGTAATACAACTGCCATAGGCCCGAGCAGCCAGGGCACAGGAATAGTCAGCATGGAAAAGAAGAAGCCGCCAACGCAGGCAGCTGCTGCAGTAACAAAAAGGCGCAGCCACGCCGGCTGCACACGTTTAAAGTCATTAAACATACAAAGACCTTCTTTATTGATTAGTAGCGTAGATTAAAGTGATTGTAGCACAAAAGCAGAGAGGATAGGAAAGGGAAAAAGAGGGTAAGTGATACCTGCGATTTGACATGGTATGATAGAAAATAATGGAATTCATAAAAAAAGGAGAGATTTGGTGTCAGAACAAAATAAAGAACTGGATTTTTACACGACAAAAAAATATCTGCGTAAGCAGACGCTGGCAACCATTCTTGATCAATTCGATGACCGGCTGATGAACCTGAACAAAACGCGCCGCAAGGCGAAATATGTCAAGATGAAGCAGGATCCCTACAGCTTCTTCCGGGGAAGTGCGTATTTGTTTTACTACGATGTAGTAAATATCCCGTTCCGGCATCACACACCAGAAGATAAGCCAACCTGGATTATGGGCGACATGCATATGGAGAATTTCAGCAGCTTTCAAAATGAAAACGGAGAAATTGTTTTTGATGTGGATGATTTTGATGAGGGATATCTTGGTTCTTATCTGTATGATGTACTCCGTATGGTGGTCAGCATCCGGCTATTTGCGATGCAGCAGGGATTTGATGATGAGGAGCGGGACGCTTTTGTGCGGACGTATTTAGAAGCCTATCATAAACGTCTGAAAAAGTTTAAAAAAGGCAAAAAAGATCCTGTGAAAACGCAGTTTACTTCAAAAAACACAAAGCAGCCAATAAAAAAGACGCTCGAAAAGCTTGAGGACCGAAAAGCCACCCATGAGCTCGAAAAGCAGACTTTCATTAATGACAGCGGCGACCATGTATTTGAGAAAGAAAAGTCAAAACTGGATTCGGTAACTGACAAAGAGTATCAGGAAATAGTTAAAATCTGGGATCAATATTTAGGCAGTCTGGCAGAGGAAAGCTACCGGAGCGAAGAGCATTATGAAATCAAGGATATAGTGAAAAAGACCGGAGCCGGCATTGGTTCCACCGGCCTGAAGCGTTTTTACATTTTAATTGAAGGCGGAGAGGACCATGTTATTTTGGAAGCAAAAGAAGCACGGACGCCGATTCCAGCTTACTTTTTTCCTTATGAAGAAACGTTTTGGACCACAAATAAGCATCAGGGTAAACGGGTAATCAAAACCCAGCGGGCAATGCACCATCTGGCTGACCCTTATTTAGGCTACTTCACGCTGCAGCACCGCGACTACTACGTACGGGAACGGTCACCGTACGACAAAGATTTAAAAAGCAAGCATTTGGAGAAGCCGAAACGGATGCACCGTACGGTGAAAACCATGGGGAAAATATCAGCAAAAGTTCATGCCCGGGCAGATATTGATATTGCCCAGGGGCTGCTTGATTATCACAGCGAAGATGAAATTTTAAAAGCCATCGGAGACAACGAAGAAATTTTTGTTGAGGAAATGGTTACATGGTCGAGGTTTTACAAAGAGCGGGTAGAGGAGGATTACGAGCTCTTTCTTGAATGGCTGAAGGAAAGCTTTTAATACTGGAAGCAGTAGGTGCTGGCGGGAAGCCGGCACCTTTTTCTATACATAATCAAGAAACTGAAGGACCTCTTCGCTTGTGTACTTATACAAAAGGTAGGTTGAAGCCTGCGGAAGGTCGAATTCCGGGGCGTCCACATGAAGGACCCTTCCTTCGGCAAGTTCCCTTCTCACTGCAGAACGGGGGAGAAAAGACACGCCAAGACCTTCTTCGATAAACCGTTTCGTTACGTGGCTCTGGGAAACCTCCATCGTCTGCAGAGCGGGGAAGCGGGCCCGCAGCTTTCGAAGCAGTATTTCCCAATAACCGGGGTGATTGTAGGTGAAAATGACATTTTTCGTCAGGACGTCTGTGCTGTCGAGGGGCGGAGCTGTTTCAGCATCACCTCCGTCATGAGGGGCGATTAAAAGCACTGGTTCCTGATGCAGCAGTTTCTGGTTCGTATCGCCTCCAGAAGCCGGGAGCAGTGAAAGGCCGATGTCGGCAGAGCCATCATGGAGACGGCGTTCAATGAGAGCTGATTCTTGAACGTCGATGACTACGTCAATATGCGGGTAGGTTTTTATAAATCTGCGTATAACCCGGGGAAGCATCGATACCGCAAGGAGCGGGGAAACGGCGATTGTCAGTGTGCGTGTCTTACCCTGATGCCACTGCTCCATGTCCTCGAGTCCGGAATGATAACTTTTAAGAATAGCCTGGGCATGCGGAAGAAACCGGCGTCCGTCCGGACTCAGTGTGACCCGGCGGCCTTTGGAAACAAATAATTTAAATCCGAGCTGCTTTTCGAGATTTTGGATATGGATAGTTACCGCCGGCTGAGTAATAAAAAGAATTTCCGCCGCCTCGCGGAAATTCTCATATAGAGCTGCGGTAGTGAACGTCTCCAGCCACTCTATTTTCATGATAGCCTCCTTTTTTAATAACATAATATTATTAATAATGAAGAATTTATTTAATGTTTATTATTATATACCTGCGCTAGACTTAATGTAACAATCATAAAGGAGGAAAATATAATGGAAGGAAAAGGACTGGAAAATGTAGTTGCTGCCGAAACTGCTGTAAGTATGGTCGACGGGGAAAAGGGGAGGCTCATTTACAGGGGTCGCCCCGCGGGAGACATAGCACTTGAATCTTCGTTTGAAGAAGCCGCTTATTTGCTGCTTGAAGGAGAAAAGTTTGATGAACAGCAGCTGCAAGTATTTACAGACTCGCTGAAGAAAAAACGAAAGCTGCCGGAGCATATTTGTAAGATGATTGAGCAATTTCCTCATGACCTGAATATGATGAGTGTTCTCGAGGCTGCAGTGTCTGCGCTGGCAGAAAAGCCTTCATTGGAAGAACCGCTGCGTGATCAGGCTGAAAGACTGATTGCTGTGCTGCCAGTCATTATCGCCTATCGCCATCGTTCGCTTCAGCAAAAAGAGATTGTTCAGGAGAATTCGGGCCTTTCCCATACTGCGAATTATTTATATATGCTCCACGGCCAAAAGCCAGCAGAAGCAGAGATCCGGGCGCTCGAAGCGTATTTAATTTTAACGATGGAGCACGGCATGAATGCTTCCACCTTTACTTCCCGGGTGATTGCTTCTACAGAGTCCGATTTCTTTTCGGCTGCTGCCGGAGCAATTGGCGCCCTGAAAGGCCCGCTTCACGGAGGAGCACCGGGAGGGGTCATTGATATGCTTGAAGCTATAGGAGAGAAAGAAAACGCAGAAGTGTGGCTGCGGGCGAAAATAGAGTCCGGGGAGCGGCTGATGGGGTTCGGCCACCGGGTATATAAAACGACAGATCCGAGAGCAGAAGCGTTAAAGAAAATATGTGAAAACATTGCAGGTGAAAATGACTGGCTTGATACTGCGTATTATGTGGAACAAAAGGCGGTACAGCTGCTGGAGGAATACAAGCCGGGAAGAAAGCTTTATACTAATGTAGAATTCTATGCAGCCGCTGTTTTAAAAGCCGTCAAGCTTCCTAAAAGTTTATTCACTCCAACGTTCGCCCTTTCACGAAGTGTCGGCTGGAGTGCCCATATTGAAGAGCAGCGAAAAGATAACCGGATCATCCGGCCTCAGTCTGTGTATGTTGGCAAATAAATAAAAGGTAAAAAGCCGCTGAAAAGCGGTTTTTTATATGGTTGAGTATGAAAAAATTTTCATACGAAACGTTTGAATTAGAAGACAATGGGTAATAATAATGATATTATAAGACTAAAGAACTATATAATTTATAATAAAGTACTAAGTATATTTTTTGTTGTTAAGAAAAGAATTGTAACGTTCGCAGTTTGTGGCTGAGGGGAGGGCTGACTCTTGAGTGGACAAAATAAAGAAGTGCAGTTATATCATACAACGATCAAGTACGGTGTGTACGTTGCCTTTACTGTTCATATGGTGTGGCTCTTAGGCTTTTGGTGGCTGCAATTTGAGATGATGGCTGCTGTGAATGTAATCAGCTGCCTTGCATATGTAATTGCCTATTATTTAATGAAAAAAAGAAAATATGTAACATGTTTTTTCCTCGTACTTACAGAAGTCATGGCCCATGCTGTTGTGGCTACGCTGGTACTTGGCTGGGGAACGGGCTTTCATTATTACATGATTGTTACTGCCTATGTTCTGTTCTTTTTTCCGCAGATTCGCGGGGTAAAGCCTATGGCTTTTGTAATTATTATAATTTTGTATATGGGATTATACAGAATTACTGCAGGCATGCCTCCTGTGGAAAATGATATTGTGGCTTTCGTTTTGCCGGAAGCAAATATAGTGGGTGCGCTTTGTATTATAGCGCTGCTCGGCTCGATTTTCCGTAATAATTTTGATCAAATGATCCAGAACTTATATCAAATGAACCGGCAGCTTGAACATATGGCCGCAACTGACGCACTCACAGGGCTTTTTACGAGGCGGAAGATGTATGAACTGATGTCTGGAAAAATGGAAAAGAACGATTCCTTTTATATCATGATGATCGACATTGATTGTTTTAAATCAATAAATGACCAATACGGGCATGCGGTAGGAGATGCAGCTATCATACATGTCTCGGAAGTTATTACGGCAAACCTCAAGAATACAGGCTTTGTCTCCCGCTGGGGCGGGGAGGAGTTTTTGGCAGCGGCAGACGTTTCAGGTGATGAAGAAGCGGAAAGGCTGGCAGAGACGGTAAAAGAGGAGATGAATATAAAAGCCCTGCACCACTGCGGAGAACCGGTGCCGGTAACGGTATCAATCGGGATAGCGAAATGGGAAAGAGGCCGGGATACTGAAGAGGTGATTAACGAGGCGGACCGTGCGTTATATAATGCGAAACAAAAAGGGCGGAACCGGACAACGATACATGAAGTGGTGGAAATCTAATAATAGCTCTTCGGCTAAAACAGCTGAAGAGTTTTTTTATGAAAAGGAAGCCGCATCAAAAAAAAGAGGGTATGATAAAGAAAAGATGAGCAAAGCTTGTCATTTTCGGGAGAACTACAGCGAAAGGGGAGAAAAGAATGACCAGTGAAATTATGACCGGCAGGTATACCACGACAGGGGACCAGGAAGTGACTGTGTTTGTAATAGGAATGAGAATCAACAAATGGCGGGCGGTGCATAAATGGCTGCCGGTACTGCTTGCAATGCCTCCAATGATCAAAGAATTATCAATAAACAAAGAACTTGGCTGCATGGGCTTACAAAGCTATATCCAGTTGCCAGCAACGATGATGATCCAGTACTGGAATTCCGAAGAACAATTGCTGGCATACGCAAAGGCGCCGAAGCATCTGAAGGCGTGGCGGACGTTTAATAAAAGAACTAAAGGAAATGACGCAGTAGGGATTTACCACGAAACGTATATAGTGCCAAAAGGGGCATACGAATCGATTTATGTAAACATGCCGTCCTTTGGGCTCGGCAAAGCTCTTAGCACTGAGCCAGTAACCAAAGCGACCGGTACAGCCAAAGAACGATTGAACCGGACAGCCGGAAAATAACCAGGTGCACAAGGAGGAGAAAAAGTGGAAGAAGAGAGCCGCAGAACAGCAGGATGGTTGGTGATAGTATTACCTGCAGTTATTTACGGAGGCGTTAGTCTGCTTCAAATGATTGTTTTTAAGGATGCAGGTTATGTAGAGAATACGCTCCGGCAGGATTTCTTTCGTGCCGGACATGCGCACGCAGGAGTGCTTCTTATCCTTTCACTGGTCATACTTTTATATGTGGACTATACTTCCTATGGGTCAAAAACGAAACGCTTTATACGCCACAGTATTCCGATGTCAGCCATACTGCTGCCAGCCGGTTTTTTCTTTTCAGTATTGGACCCACAAGCTACAGAGCCAAACGCATTTATATATGCTGCTTACGTCGGGGCAGTACTCCTTGCCCTCGGGCTAATATTGCTTGGAATCGGCTTAATAAAAAATAAAATTCCAGGCAGGGACTAGGACTAAACTCTTGTTATGACGTATAATAAATAACAGTATCATCCCTGTGCAGAATACTCAGGGTAACTTTGACAAAAAGTGAGCAGATTAAATGAAAAAACTATGGATAGCCCTGACGCTTCTTATTGCAGCGGGTATTACTGCCGGAGTATTAATTTTTTCGGAATGCACTCAGGCAGCCGCGAGCTCCTGTCTTTATGTAGCGACGGACGGGGACGACAGTAATGACGGCAGCAGATCAGCACCGCTGCAGACGTTGAACGCAGCTTCTGAACAGGCGGAGCCTGGAACAATCGTATATGTCAGAGGGGGCACGTACGAAGAACCGCTGGAGGTATCACAAAGCGGCAGCGCATCGAATCCGGTTACGTTTGAGGCATATGAAGACGAAGAAGTCATTTTAAGCGGTGAAGAAATGGAAGATGAAGCAGGTATAACAGCAATGATCCGTATAGAAAACCAGAATCATATCACCATTCGTGGATTCACCATCCAGAATTTATCGACAGAAATTAGCAACGAAACACCAGTAGGTATTTTCGTTCATGACAGCGCCGAAGGAATTACACTCGATAACAACCATATTCGCGGGATTGAAACAAACGCAGACAGCGGAAATGCTCACGGTATTGCGGTATACGGCCGGGAAGCGATAACCAATGTCGAAATTATTAACAATACAGTGGAAAATCTTATACTCGGCTCAAGCGAAGCGGTGGTGCTAAATGGAAATGTAGAAGATTTTACGATTGCTTCGAATACCGTACGCCATAACGACAACATTGGAATTGACATGATCGGCTACGAGGAGGTCGGAGACGACCCGGATCTTGATTACACACGGAATGGAATAGTGGAAAACAACACCGTCTACGACAACTCTTCGTATGGCAATCCTGCGTATGGCGAGGGGGATGTTTATGCCGCAGGAGGCATTTATGTAGACGGCGGCAGCGACATTGATATTCAGAACAATACGGTATACAGGAATGACCTGGGTATTGAAGCAACCTCAGAGCAGGACGGGGAACAGGCGGACAATATCCGGATTACCGGGAACACCGTCTATGAAAACAACTTTACCGGTATCTCCATCGGCGGGTATGACGAAAAAAGAGGCGGGACAAAAGACAGCACGATTACAGAAAACATTATATACCGTAATGATACAAACGATTTGGACGGAGGACAGCTGCTGCTGCAGAATGATACGGAAAACAACAGGATTGAAAACAATATATTAACAGCAGGAAGCTCCCGGGTGTTTGTGGCTAATTACTTTGAAGATAACACGAACAACGAATTTGACCAGAATGTGTACCACCGGGAGAAGGGCAAGGAAGGCATCTGGATTTGGGAAAACGAGCAGGTATCGACGCTTAATGAATTTCAGTCCCTGATTGGCAGTAATAACGATTCCCGTTACGTGAATCCGCAGTATAAAAACGCCGCTAATTACAACTTTGAATTGTCGCAGGATTCCCCCGCACGTGATGTCATTGAATAAAAAAGAGCCGGACGGATAGCAGTTTATCCGTCCGGCTCTTTTATGCTTTTAAAGAATGGTGCGTTTGTTCATCCACTGACTCAATTTAGTAAATAGGGTCGGAGGATTTGGACGTTCAAGATTATTCGGATTGCAAAAAGCAAAGTAATCGACTTTTTCGATAAAGTACGTGAGACGGAGCAGAGCAAACAGCAGGGCCCCGCTCGATCCAAGAGCAAAGCTTAATCCGTAGCCGTTAAATCCAAAAGGAAGCAGCAGGAAGGTGAGTACCGCATTTAAAGAGAAAAACAGGATGGAAGTAATCATCGCACCGCGCCGGTCTTCAAAATAGAGAAGGATGAGCGTCAGCACAAGAACCATCGCGTTTGAAAAGGCTCCGACCGTCGTAAAACGGAAAATCGAAATGATATCGTCCTCAATTGCCACGAAGGAGGTAACGTAGCCAATCGATAAAATGATTACAATCGAAATCAGGCCCTGGCTGCGAACGAGCCGTTCAAGCTCCTGCTTCAAGACGTACTGCATAGATTCCTTCGACGTTTTGATCTGCTGAAGCGTCCCTCCCTGGTTGATATAGCCGTAAAATGAACGATACCGCTCATAAAAGCGGGTCTCCACCGATACAACAAAGATAATCAGGGTAGGAATAATAGTCAGATACGACCAGAAGATCGCGGTATCATACACCCGGTTATAGACGAACGAGTCGAGAAGAATCGACCTTCCTTCCCCGAACCAGATAATCCAGTTACACACCCAGATACCGACATTGTACAAAAATCCGGTCCAGAACAAGGTCGGGTATTTGTCGAAATAGCTGATATATTGAAACTGGCTGTCAGATGTATGAAGAGGAAACGTGAGCAGCATCGAAAACAGCAGCCCGAACAAGGTGATAACCATGCCGCTCGTAAATCCGAGTACAAGCATAAAGCTTGTAGCGTGTGGAATGAATGCAAAAGCTTCTGCAGAGCGGCCAAGGAGAAATACCATTCCCACCGCAACCACTGCCCCGGATAAAAAGCTGTAGGCGACAGCCTGATAAAACTTTGCGGCACTTAAGAATAAAAACAGCACCCAGATTAAGTTAATGGTTACAAACAATACGAGGAGCAAAAGCTCATACAAAAATGGAAGAGAGCTGATCCATATAAAGATGAGCCAGGCAGTAACCGCGAGAAGCAGAGTTACTTTTGTCATTCCGAGAAAGGTTGGAAAGACTTTATTTGTCTTTTTCTCATAAAATAGATCCGCGACATATCGCGTAACTACCAGCTGCTGGATACCAAACAGCACCTGAGAAAATATAAATGAATAGGAAATCGATAAGTTGAAAAGCTCCCGTTCCTGCAGCGTTACAGGCAGAAAAACCATGGAAAACCATTGGATCATCGCAATCGTGGCGATAACTACAATCCATGGCCCGGCGGTTACGAGGCCGGCAAAAGCATAGGCTTTCATTCTGGAGGAAAAGTAATCTTCCTGAAACAACTGCTGGAGTTTAAACCCTATGCCGGCCATATTCGAGCCCCCTTTGATGATAACGTTCTGTGTACTCCTGAATAAACTGATGAATCTGGTAATACGCTTCGACCCGGCTCTGCCCGTTGCGGCCGAACTTTTCGGCCTCTTCCGGGTGCTGATAAATCCATTCACAGCGCTGGGCGACCTGCTCCGGGTTCACCGGCGGCACCACAAAGCCGGCCGGCCCATATGGATCGCCTTCCCGGCCGTGAATCAGCTCGGAGCAGGAGCCTACATTTGTAGCGATAAAAGGGAGGCCCGCAGCCATCCCTTCAAGAACGGCCAGTGGCTGTCCTTCAGAAATACTTGTCAGCAGACATACATCAAACGTTGGCAGGTAATCGGTAATGTTTACTTTTCCGACTAGAAAGACGTGGTCCTGGAGCCCAAGCTGGTCGACGAGCCGCCGGCACTCACCGGCATACTCGAGATCTTCATCCAGAGGCCCCATAATAGTGAGTTTAAATGGGACAGAACGGCTTTTTAAGATGTTACCGGCATGAATCATCGTCTTAATGTCTTTAATAGGCACAACGCGCACGATGGCTCCGATATGAACATAGGATCGATGATGCTTATCTTTTTCTACAAGCGATAAGCGGGAGTAGTCAATTCCATTTGGGATGATTTCAATCTTAGACGGATCAGCTCCAATATCCTCCTGCAGTTCGCCGTTGCGGGCAAACAGGGTGATTACATCATCCGCCTCTTTGTATGCTTGACGGGAAAGGTGGTGGAAAAACGTGATCCAGCGCTGTTTGTAGTAATCCGGTATCCAGTCAGCCTGAAGAATTTCTTCCTCACGCTCCCGGGAATAAATGCCATGCTCGGTCAGAAGATAGGGAATTTCCTGCTGTTTTTTAATAGCTGCAGCTACCATACCGGCATAGCCTGTCGAGGCTGAATGCACAATATCAAGCTCGGGAAAAGAAAATTGAAGCAGTTCGATCACGGGCGCAAACATGCCGCGCCACATCCAGAAATAATCGATAAACGAACCGGACTGCTTTTCTTTATCGTAGCTCTGCTGCACTATTTCCCAGAACAGGCTGCTTGAGAAAAAGTTTTCTGTGCCCCCGAGCTTTTGTCCGAGAGCAAGAAGAGCGTCCGAACGGACTGACTCAAACATCATCCATTCGGTAATGGCTTCTTCATCCTCCGACGTCAAATGGAAATTCCGCTGCCGTCTCGGCTGCTGCATATTAAGCGGAAGATTCAGGACCTGCGAAATGTTGCCCGGCAGCTCATAACGGTAATCTTCCGGGGAGATCGGCTCCGGAGTGATAGCGATGATGACGAATTCATGCTCAGGCATCTGCTTTACGAGCATCTGCACCCAACTGGCCACCCCGCCGCTGACGTACGGATAGCTTCCTTCTACAACCATGCCTATTTTCATGACGCATCATCCTTTAGTGGAATTTCAGCCTGCGGGTCTTCGAGGGTCAGCCGGTACAATGTGCCGGAATCACCGTAGGCTTCAATGGAGCCGAAGTCAAAGCTCCCTGTTTCAATGGAGGTCCCCTTTTCAACACGAAGCATCATGGTGGAAGGTTCAAGAAGACTTTCCCCCTGAATCATAATCCGGTCCTCCTGATACATAACGTCAATGTTTGAAGCCTGATAGCTTTTCATTCGTTCGGTTGCCTGTGCCTGGGTCATGCTGTCGAGGTACGGATAAGTGTCTTCGACAAAAACTGCCATGTCTTCAAACTGAGCTTTCATATCCTCCCAGCCTTCCCCGTAAGCCCGGTCCGGGTCAAGCACATCATCCGGGTGAATAAAGTGGGAGAAGACACCGAAGTTTGCAATTGCATCTGCCTGAATGAACTGAGAGTCGGGACTTTCCCAATACCCGCTGGAGACACGCGGGAAATGGTAAATCGAAGGATATTCTTCATCTTCTTCAAACTCCTGAATGAAGCTTCCTTCGCCTTCGCCGGTATAGAGAGAAGCAATTGTGTTAATGCTTGGAAGAGCTTCATGAATCGCTTCAATTCCGGTTCTGTTCAGTACGTTGGAAGGAGGCACGTACGTTTTAAATTCCTCTTCAGGGTAGTAATGCTGAAATACTTCCTCTACCCGTGTCAGTGACTCCTCCATTTTCTCCTGGCTTTCCCAAGGTCGGTATAAAAGCTCGGGATCCATCGGTTCGTCTTCGGTTACGAGCGGCTGGTGATTGTACCCGTGCAGGCCGATCTCCCCGTCGTGGCGGTAGACATTTCTGCCGAAGAAAAGCAGTGGAAAGCGGTCATTTTCAATAAGCTCTTCGGCCGTAGCATCCATTCTATCTTCATATGTCCCGATGATTAATCCAGTATACGTCAGGTCATGGTCCATGCCGATTTGTTTCATATCCTCCCACCAGACATCAGCGTAAAAATCTTCCACAGACATATTGTACTGACTGGCAATTTGTTCGTTCTCCTCTGTCGGAGCGGGAGCAGGGAAGTCGTCAATATGGGCCATTTTAATGTCAGCCTGACTGCTTGCAAAAGCAGGAGGCAGAATAGATAGTGACTGCAGCATCATACCCCGTGAGTTTTTTATTTCCATGGAAGTTGTGTTCCAGAAAAGGGTTTTTCCGTCCCCGTATTCATTTGTCCACATCAGTGGGTCGCCTTCGGTGGATAAATAAGGTTCCGCTCCTTCACGCAGTGTTATGTTGGCGATGCTGTGGGAAAACAGGGTAGAATCAGAACCAAGATCGGTATAGCCCGGAAAAAGCTCCTGCTCAAAGGTAAGGCCCTGCCGGTTGCTAAAATCATTCACGTCGTCAATGCCGAGCATTTCATTATATCTTGTATCAATAAAACGAGCGCCAATGTAGAGACGGCCGCCCTCTTCGACGAAGGATTCTATTTCTTCAAACGGCCATTCTTCAGCATGCTCGCCGGCGAGAACAAGCACATTGTAAGGAGAAGGCTCGAGATCTGCAATTTCGTCCCGGGAAATTTCGGTATGCGGCACTTTAGCATAATCGAGGGCATGCTCAAAGTTATTTAACGTATTTTCAGAAAGGTCACTGTCGTTTTTGTGAATGTAGACATTCATTTCTTCACCCGCCGTTTCCGCGTTGCCGGAATCCATCGTTTCTGTTTCTTCCGCTGTGTTTGAGGCCTGATGGGGGAGCCACAGCTGAAAACGCTCGAGCCGGATAAACTGGAGAATAAGAAGAATACTTAAAATAACGACGAAGAGCCCGATCGTTGACTTCATCATCTGTTTTTTCATGAAACGACTCCTCCCATCTGCCGGACAATATACTGGCGGTTTTCCGGTATTTTTTCTGCAGCTACATGTTCATTCATTTGAGAGAGAACTTGCTCTATCCCGGCCCAGTCTTTTTGATTATAGTAGTATTCGATTAAGTTTAAATAACCATCGGCTTCATGCGGGAAAGCCTGAAGCATATACATGTACGTATTGACGGCCTGTGTTGGAGAACCTTGCTGCAGATAGATGTCTCCAAGCTGGTTGAAAACCTCCATATGATCCGGAAAGTCTTTGGCCGCCTGTTCTAAAAACTGAAGATACACATAGCGGAGGTGCTCCTGCGAATGATCGTCAAGCAGGCGGCTGTCGAGGTAGCCGCGGTACACTCCCATCAATCTGCTGAGAGTCTCTTCGCTGTGAAGGTGTTCATGCTTCGTTTTTGCTGTATCAAGACTTTTTTCATAGCGGTCGACAAGCAGATTCATTGTCGTCGCAGCATAATGGACGGTCTCTGAATCATCGTTGTTGAGTCCGAGATTCAAATACTTTCCTTTATCCGAGATATTGGAGTTAATCAGCTTCAGCATTAAGCTTTTGCGGTCCGGCTGGTTATCGTTTGTAAATGCTTCCATCAAGGGAGTGAGGTTTTTATTGTCTTTGGCTTCATAGCGAAGATGCTCCAGGTTAATCGGCTGAAACTTCACGTATTCTGTATAATCAGAGACAATTTTGTTTGAATCCACCCGCCTCGAAGCCCACCAGGCAAGAAGACCGAAAGCCTCCCCGAGCAAAGGAAGAAAGCAGCTGATCAGCACAATCCAGATAACGGCTCCGTACTGATCCGCCTGGAGTCTTTTTTTCGCAGCCTTCGCCGCAGCAAATAAAATACAGGCGTGAACGATGTAAAAAAGAATCACGAGTATCGTTGGCTGTATAAGGTTACCCAGCATGAGTGCCTCCTTTTTCTTTTAAGGCTTTTTTGATTCGTTTTTCAACCACTTGAGCGTTTTCAGCATCGGTGCCGGGCAGGAGGAAGTAGAGAATACTCTGTCTGGCATCAAAGCCGATAATATCTATTTCACGCAGGTAGGTCCGCAAAATAACTTCAGCTTCAGCAACAGACATTCTCTCGAAGCGGTCAAACTGAATGGCTACTGTGCTGTAAGGAACGCCGTACTCTTCCTGGCGCACCTCCTGCTGGGCCACATGAGCATCAAAGGCATCTTTATAGTAGACATTTGTTCCGGGAAGCATTTGTTTCTCTTCGTCCTTGGCCTGCCATTCACGTGCTTTTTCAATACGGTTGGAAATCCAGTCAAGCACAAAGGACATGATTTGGATTTCATGAGTAGTAAGACGGGAGAAATCGAGCTGGTCGATAATCAGTACTTCCTGGATTTCTTCGTTATAAACGATTGGCCCTGCAATTACCGGGGCATTTTTTTCGTCTTTGACGTTTCGCAGCGTGATTGCCTTTTCCGTAAACAAGCGTTGGTAAAAGGATGATTCTTCGCTTAAAAATACAGTTTGCGGCAGTATCTGGGAGCTTCCCTGACGCACTCTCAGCCGAAGGGATCTTTTCGACGAATCCACATGATAAATCGCAATATCATTAGCTTTAAATAAATCTGCGATAATCGCGATCGCTTCATTTCGCACAAGCTCCGGCGTAGGCTGGTCGAGCTTAATGCCGACCTGGTAAATCTGAGCAAGAGTATGCTCGGAGTCCAGTACTTTTTCCTGCATAACCCGTTGGGAATCCTCGAGTTCTTTAATGGTTTTGGTCAGTTCTTTATTATCATCCCTTAATTCATCCTGGGTGTACGTAAGACTTTCATAGCGCTCCCGGTAGGACGAGCTGTAGAGGCCGCATATAACAGCGAGAAGCAGGGAAAACAATAAATAAAGGTAGTCCCCGGTATCATAAAACAGAAGGAACAGATCATCCCCTGCTGTAAATGTGGCAATAATGTGATACACAAGAATAGTGAAAAAACTCAGGATGGCAATATTAATGCCGTACCGCAGAGAGAAAAACAAAATAACAAACAAAAATGGGTTAAGTGTCCAATCAAGCATTCCCAGCTGGAATACCTGGTCGATGATCCCCAGTACAAGAACGACAACGAGCAGCTCCACAACTTTTCTCCACACATTTTTCTGCGTGTAAATCATCCCATCACCTCTTCAAAAAGTTATATTAGATTTATGTACCATATTGCCATTACCGCACCATCAGAGTAAGATTAATGAAACTTTGTACTTACAAAAGAATTGAAACTGTGATGATAAGGGTTCAATGACATGGTTCATAAATCCCTGCACTTAAAAAGGACCGGTCCTAATTCTGTGCTTCAAAGCTTGATTATTATCTATAAGGAGGAGCATTATGGGTATTATCTCACAAAAAATGATTTTTGTTACAAATTTTTCTCTATTTTTTTATGAGTCTTTTCTAACTAAAATAAAACCCGCTTCTAGCGGTACTTTCCCGCTGACGAAAATGAAAAATTACAAAATTTTTTACGATTCCCCAAACAAAAATATAATCAGGGAAATGAAAAATTATGATGTGGTAATCATTGAACCGGTGTATTATTCCAGACAGCAGGTAAAAGCCATTCAACAGGCGGGAACGAAAGTTTACGGTTATATTAATGCAATGGAAGCGGATCGATGGAATGAGGCTTTGTATACACAGATGGAGGAAAAAGATTTTTTTCACCGCCATGGAAGCCGCGTATATTATAAACAGTGGGATTCCTACCTTATGAATATGGACGAAGAGCATTACCGGCAAGTCCTTTTGAATGAAGTCACAAAGCAGGTTTACGCCAAAGGGTGTGACGGTGTATTTTTAGACACGGTGGGAAACATCGATGACGAGCATGAAAACGAATCTGAAATACTGCGTAAGCAGCGTGCCGCGATGGCTGTGTTTATGCAAAGCATTAAAGATAAGCATCCGCACCTCACTCTCATTCAAAACTGGGGATTTGATACGCTCAGTTCTGTTACGTATCCGTTTGTAAACGCCGTCATGTGGGAAGGGTTTGAGTATTCAGCAATTGTAGGGGATGAATGGGCGCAGCAGAAAATTGCCAAATTAAAAAAGCTGCGGAAAAAACACAAAATTCAAGTACTGACGGTGTCGGGGCGTGAAGAGAAAGAAAGCCGGCAGTACGCAGAATCTAAAGGGTTCTGCCATTTTCATTCCCCGCGTGGATATAATGTCTGGGAATAGAGCAGAAAATCAAAGCAGTAAAGAGTTTTACAGATAATAGTATTGTTATTAATAAGAAAATGATGTAGTTTGAAAATAATAAATAACCAAATTTTGGAGGGAGATCAGCGATGATTCTGGTAACCGGCGGTGCGGGATATATAGGAAGCCACATTTGTGTAGAACTATTGGAGGAAGGTCACGAAGTAGTAGTTATTGATAATTTTTCCAACAGCCGCTCTGTTTCGTTGGAACGGGTGGAGGAAATCACAGGAAAAACTCTTGAATATTTCGATGTGGATCTGCTGGACCGCAAAGGAATGGAGAGCATATTTGAAAAATTTAATATTGAAGCAGTCATTCACCTGGCAGGGCTGAAGGCAGTCGGAGAGTCTGTGGAGGTTCCGCTCAAATACTATCATAACAATATTACGGGTAGTATTATCCTTTTAGAGACAATGAAAAAATATGATGTGAAAAAGATGATTTTTTCGTCTTCGGCTACCGTGTATGGCACACCTAAAACAAATCCAATTACGGAAGACTTTGAGCTGCAGGCGACGAATCCCTATGGCAATTCAAAACTGATGATTGAAGATATTCTCCGGGATCTTTACGTGTCCGATCACGAATGGAGTATTTCCATTCTACGGTATTTTAATCCTATCGGCGCACATCCAAGTGGACGCATCGGAGAATCCCCAAGCGGTATACCAAACAACCTGATGCCGTATATAACGCAGGTGGCAGTAGGAAAGCTCCCGCAGCTGAATGTGTTCGGCGATGATTATCCAACAAAAGACGGTACAGGAGTGCGGGACTACATTCACGTTGTCGACCTTGCGAAGGGTCATTTAAGCGCCCTGCATAAATCGATGGAAGGGCCGGGTATTGGAGAGTTTAATCTTGGCACCGGCCAGGGTTACAGTGTACTGGAATTGGTGGAGGCCTTCGAAAAAGCATCCGGCAAGAACGTGCCGTATGAAATACGGGACCGGCGTCCGGGTGATATTGCTGTCTGCTATGCCGACCCGGCCAAGGCCCGTAATGAACTGGGATGGACCGCTCAAAAAGGAGTCGAGGATATGTGTGAGGATTCCTGGCGCTGGATTAAAAATAATCCAGAGGGTTATCCGTCTGTGTAAATAGTAATGACTTAAAAAAGCCTGGTATGCCAGGCTTTTTTTGCTTATATTTCTAAATTTAAGAGAAATTTCTAAAAAAATGTACTTTATATGTATAAAATATAGTTCTTTAAGCACGGTACTTATTGCTGGATTTGCAGTATAATAAAGGAAATAATGAATGGATGTTCACTCATACATATGCCGGGGGACCGGCATAACTAAATAAATGGGGTGAGCAGGATGGTTATGAAGTGGTTTAAAGCCGCTGTCATTCTGGTATTTTTGCTTGTTACCTGTTTCTCGTTCCCGGTTCAGGCGGATGCTGCGAGCTCAAAGTACGTAGTGAAAGGCAACACTTCGAGTAAAGTGGTGGCGCTGACTTTTGATGACGGTGCGGATGGCACGAATATTTCCAGAATTCTTCAGACACTGTCGACCCACAATGTAAAAGCTACGTTTTTCTTAACTGGTACTGGTACGAAAGATCACCCGCAGTCTATTCGAAATATCGCAGCTGCTGGGCACCAACTCGGTAATCATTCATATTCCCATCCTGATTTCACTACCATTTCCACAACGAAAATGAAAAAGGAGTTAGCAGATACTGAAGCCCTGGTAAAAAGCACTACCGGTAAATCAACCAAGCCAATCTTTCGGGCTCCGTTTGGCGCCACTAACTCTACAGTTCTTAAAACAGTGGGAGATGCAGGCTATACGCATACTCTTCACTGGAATATTGATACGATTGACTGGAGAGGACTTTCAAAAACACAGGTGTTGAATAAAGTAGTCAATAATATTGAACCAGGTTCCATCGTATTAATGCACACCGGGGCAGGAGCGCCTGGCACGCCAGCTGCACTGCCGGAAATGATTACCAAACTAAAAGCGCAGGGATACAAATTTGTAACGGTCTCTGAGCTTCTGCAAATCCAGGGTTCGCCATCGACCGGGGGAGCTTCTTATACTGTGAAATCCGGGGACACGCTGTACAGCATCGCGAACCGCAATGATGTGAGCGTGACAGAGCTGAAAAAAGCGAACGGCATTCCGACAAGCTCGAACGTTATCCGGGTTGGCCAGGTATTGAAAATCCCGGGCAAAGGGACTACTACTCCACCTCCTGCTGAATCCGGCTCGTATACCGTGAAATCCGGGGACACGCTGTACAGCATCGCGAACCGCAACGATGTGAGCGTGACGGAGCTGAAAAAAGCGAACGGCATTCCGACGAGCTCGAACGTTATCCGGGTCGGCCAGGTGTTGAAAATCCCGGGTAAAGGCACAGTCTCTCCGCCAGCCTCATCTACTACGTACACCGTAAAGTCAGGTGATACGTTGTACAGCATCGCAGGAAGATACAATACTACTGTCCAAAAAATCGCTGCAGACAATAACATCTCCAATACTGGTGTAATCAGTATCGGTCAGAAATTAAAAATCGCTTCGTAATAAAAGGTTGAACGTAAGCCCTGTACGGGTAAAGAGAAGCAGACCGTAAGAAAAGGGAGGTTTTCTAATGACCGAAATTACGTTCAAACCAGAAAAAGGCACACACACTACGAAAAGCAGCGACGGTCATAACATTCAGTACACGATCAATTTCGTGGAAAAAAATAACGAACGGGCTGTACACGTGAATTACGAAACGAAGGACCGGCTTACACCGCAGGCTGGAACAGTACTATTTGAAATGGGACAAACAACGATAGAGCAGCGTGGAGTTGTTTTTAATTTAGATGGTACGCTTGAAAAAGGAGAAAACGAATAAACCGGCTGAAAAATCAGCCGGTTTTATTTATTTAAAAGGAAAAATGATTACAACTAAGGGCGTTCTTTAATCAGCAAAGCCACGCTGGTTCTTAAACAAACGAGCTTTTTCTTAAAATACTCGTTTCCTTCTTGACACATAAAAAAACAAAGCGTAATATTATCTTTAATTAAAGATAATTGAATTAAGGATATGATGAGCATGAGCAATCCTATGAGCGGGCAGGACCTCGCTTTAAAATCATTAGTCGTGTTATCAAGAGCCAATCATGCAGTAGAAGAAAAAATAAGGGAGGATATACGTGCACATGGTTTGAATCCTACCGAATTTGCTGTGCTTGAGCTTTTGTATCACAAAGGAGAACAGGCCATTCAGCGCATCGGAGAAAAAATTCTGCTGTCGAGTGGAAGCATGACCTACGTTATTGATAAACTCGAAAAGAAAAAATATCTTTTTCGGACCCGGTGTCCGGAAGACCGGAGAATTATTAATGTACGTATTACAGAAGAAGGCTCTGCCTTGATGGATGAGATCTTCCCCCGTCACCAGGCAGCTATTCAGGAGATGTTCAGTGTACTTGATGACCAGGAAAAAGAAACATTTATAGCTATGCTGAAAAAATTAGGTCTCTCTCTCGAAAAATAATTTTTTTTACATTAATATCTTGAATTAAAGATATATGGTTTCGAAATAATAGTGAAGAGAGGATGAATATGAATAAAAAAACCGCTGGTATTCATCACATTACAGCTATCGTAGAAAATCCAAAAGAAAATATTTCCTTTTATTTAGAAGTCCTTGGTTTACGGCTTGTTAAGAAAACCGTAAATTTTGATGATCCCGGCACGTATCATCTGTATTTTGGTGACAGTGAAGGTTCGCCGGGCACCATTATGACGTTTTTCCCCTGGAATCAGGCACATAGAGGCCGGACTGGCAGCGGCCAGGTGGATACCACAGTGTTTGCTGTACCTTTCGGGAGTCTTACCTTCTGGAAAGAACGCCTCACCGCTCTCGGGGTGAAAGTCGAACAATTCGGAAGATATAACGAAACGTACCTTCGCTTTCAGGACCCACACGGTCTTCATCTGGAGCTGACGGAACGTCCGCCGGCGGGGAACAGTTCTTCCAGGGTGCCTGATGGTTACGCTATACAGGGATTTGCCGGGGCGGTACTGAATTCCGGGGCACCTCACCAGACAGCTGATCTTCTCGGGCAGGTGATGGGAATGAAGTATGTGGGCCAGGAGGGGACGTATCTCCGTTTCCAGACCGAAGCTCCTTTCGGGAATACCATTGAGATCAGTACAGCACCCGTTCCAAGGGGAGAACTCGGGACAGGTACTGTGCACCATATAGCTTTCCGGGCTCAGGACGACGCGGACCAGCTCGAATGGCAGCAGCACATGACGGCCCATGGCTACGCAACTACGGAAGTGAAGGACCGTGATTATTTCAAAGCCCTCTATTTCCGGGAGCATGGTGGTCTGTTGTTTGAGATTGCGACCGATCCCCCGGGGTTTACCCGGGACGAGCCGTTCGAACAGCTGGGAGAGGAATTGAAGCTGCCGGTCTGGCTGGAGCCAAGGCGGGAGCAGATTGAAGCGTCACTGGAACCGGTGCATGCATCAGAATAAAGGAGGATTATAGTGAAACACATTTTTCAGCAGGGAACTGACCAGAGCAAACCAACATTCATGCTTCTTCACGGGACAGGGGGAACAGAAAACGATCTATTACCGGTGGCGGGAATGATAGATGATTCCGCTTCGGTGCTTGGGGTGCGCGGAAATATTACGGAAAATGGCATGCCAAGATTCTTTAAACGATTGGCCGAAGGCGTGTTTGATGAAGAAGATTTAATGAAACAGACGGAGGAGCTTTATGGATTTATAGATACCGCTTCTGCAGAGCATTCCTTTGACCGGAAGAACGTGGTGGCTGTTGGGTATTCCAATGGCGCCAACATTGCTGCGAACCTGCTTTTTCATTACGAAGAGCCGGTAAAAGGGGCGGCTCTTTTTCATCCGATGGTGCCCCGCCGAGGCATACAGCTTCCGGATTTAACAGGCCTGCCTGTGTTTATAGGAGCGGGAAAAAATGACCCGATCTGCCGCCCGGAAGAAACAGAGGAACTGGCGAAAATGCTTGAAGCAGCTGGTGCTGAAGTCACCCTGCATTGGGAGGCCGGCGGCCATCAGCTGACAAGAGAAGAAGTGGAGCAGGCGGCTGCCTGGTATAAACGCTCGGTACTTTAACTTAATTGACTCTCGTGTGTGAATGGAGCACGCATCCTTATACCAGAAAGCATGCAGGAATAAAAGAAATGGTGGTGCACGAAAGTGGGACTATTTGATTTTTTGAAACAAAATACAAGGAGCGATGAAGCAATGGAAAACGTAAAAGTAGCAGTCATTTATTACAGCGCAACAGGCACAAACTATACAATGGGACAATGGGCCGTGGAAGGTACAGAAGCAGCCGGGGCGGAAGCGAAGCTCGTCCGTGTTCCGGAGCTTGCTCCTGACGAAGCGGTACATGCAAACCCGGCGTGGAAGCAGCATCTCGAAGATACCTCCCACATTCCTGAGGCCACACTTGCTGATCTGGAATGGGCAGATGCCTTTATTTTCAGTATGCCGACGCGTTTTGGCAACCTGCCGGCGCAGATGAAGCAGTTTATTGATACTACCGGCGGCCTGTGGATGAATGGTCAGTTGGTCAATAAAGTTGTAAGTGGCATGTCCTCCGCCCAGAACCCACATGGCGGACAGGAAGCCACAGTGAAAAACCTATATACGACGATGATGCACTGGGGAGCCATTATCGCTTCTCCGGGCTACACAGATCCAGTCACGTTCGCTTCCGGCGGCAACCCTTATGGGACGAGTGTAACGGTCGACCAGGAGGGCAACATGCAGGAAGACATTGAAGAAGCTGTCAAGCATCAGGCGAAGCGTACAGTGACAGTAGCTTCATGGGTGAAAAAAGGTATGGAGCAGCAGTAGTCAAAAAGGGGCGCACGCGCCCCTTTTATATGGAATCTAATAAAGCATTAGGAACAAAGGAGGAACGCAGGGTGGAAGGAATCAGAGGACTGCACCATGTAACAGCTATTACGAGCAGTGCAGAAAAAAATTATGAGTTCTTTACGTACGTATTAGGCATGAGACTTATCAAAAAAACCGTCAATCAGGACGATATTCAGACGTATCATTTGTTTTTTGCTGATGATGAAGGAAATGCCGGCACAGATATGACTTTTTTTGATTTTCCAGGTATCCCTAAAGGCACACATGGCACAAACGAGATCGCGCGAACATCGTTCCGGGTGCCAAGTGATGAGGCTCTGGCATATTGGGAAAAACGATTTGACCGAAAAGATGTTAAGCACCAGGGCATTTACGAACGCTTTGGCAAAAAACGTCTCCCATTCGTTGATTTTGATGAACAGCAGTATGAACTTGTTTCTGATGAAAATAATGAAGGAGTGCCGGCAGGAAAGCCGTGGAAAAGCGGTCCTATCCCAGATGAGTACGCGATTACGGGGCTTGGGCCCATTTATGTCCGTATCGATAACATTGACTATTTTAAAGAAATGATGGAGCGAGTGCTCATGTTTAAAGAAATCGGACATGACGGCTCATTTCGTTTATTTGAGGTCGGAGAAGGAGGAAACGGCGCCCAGGTGATCGTCGAATACAATGCGGTTCTTCCGCCGGCACGTCAGGGCTACGGCACTGTGCATCACTCGGCATTCCGGGTGAAGGATCGCGAGGAGCTCGACGCCTGGATCCAGCGAATGGCGGATTTCCGCTTCCGTACATCTGGGTACGTGAACCGGCATTATTTTGAATCACTTTACTCTCAGGTGGCACCACAGATTTTATTTGAATTTGCGACGGATGGACCGGGATTCATGGGAGATGAACCATATGAGACCCTCGGAGAAAATCTCGCCCTGCCGCCGATGCTCGAACCGCAGCGCGAACAGATCGAGGCGTCTGTGCGGCCGATTGATACAGTAAGAAGCACGAAAACATTTGAAAAAGAATACAATGACTAAGTCAACGCCTTCGGCCTCCGGGCTGGAGGTTTTTTATGAATCATCTTTGCCTGAAAAATGGAAAGTATAGTAAGCTGGTAAAAAGAAGTCAGAACGCATCTCCATTCAGAAGGGCAGAGGTAAAATGAAAAAAGATATCTATGTGGTGGGAGCAGTCATTTACGACAAAGAGTGGATTCTTTGCGCTCAGCGCGGGCAGACGAAAACTCTTCCATTGAAATGGGAATTCCCGGGCGGGAAAATTGAAGCAGGGGAAACGCCGGAGCAGGCGCTGCAAAGAGAAATCAGGGAAGAAATGAAATGCGGTATCAGTATTGAAGGCAAAATTGAGGAAACAACGCATGAATACGATTTCGGGATTGTGCACTTAACCACGTTTTATTGCAGGCTTACTGGAGAAGAACCGACACTTACGGAACACCGTACAATCAAATGGGTACATAAAGAAAGTCTGCATGAATTGGACTGGGCGCCGGCAGATATTCCTGCCATTCATAAAATTACTCAGTAGTTTTTATTACAAACATAGGCAGGAGATTGATGATGGATACAGTACGTCAATTACAGGAATCGTTATACCGCGGCTTTATTGACCAGAACAGCTACGAGCGCAGCCCTTATGCACCAAAGCTTTTGATGAATGATAAAAAAAAGCATGAGGAGGTGCTTGCTACACTTGTTCATGAATTGCAACGATGTGAATCTTTTTTCTTTTCCGTCGCCTTTATTACGGAAAGCGGCCTGGCCACCTTGAAAACACACCTGCTGGAGCTGAAAGAGCGCGGTGTGCATGGAAGAATACTTACGTCCACTTTTCTTCAGTTTAATCAGCCGAAGGTCTTTCAGGAGCTGCTGAAAATTACGAATGTAGAAGTGCGCTTAGCTGAAATCGACGGGTTTCATTCCAAAGGATATGTATTTAAGCATAACGACCACTATTCACTGATGGTCGGGAGCTCAAATCTGACGGTGCATGCGTTGAAGGTGAACTATGAATGGAACATTAAGCTGCATTCTCATGAAAATGGAGAAGTGATTCATCACTTCCGGGAGCAGTTTGAGGATACCTGGTCGCAGGCGATTCCGTTAACGGAGGAATGGATAGAAAAGTATCAGCAGCTGTATCGCCCGCAGGCCCAGGAGAAGATTGCCGAGCTTTCTCCAGCCTGGATTGACCGGAACGCAATGAAGGAAGCACTGGAAATCAAGCCGAATAAAATGCAGCAGGCGGCTTTGAAAGAACTGGAGGCCTTGAGAACAGAGGGGCAGCAAAAGGGGCTCGTTATCTCAGCAACAGGTACCGGAAAAACGTATCTGGCCGCGTTCGATGTGAGAAAGTACCGGCCCCGGAAGATGCTGTTTATCGTACACCGGGAGCAGATTCTCCGGAAAGCAAAGGACGACTTCGCCGAAGTTCTCGGCGGCCGCACAGAGGATTTCGGGTTATATACCGGCGCTGGCCAGAACACGGAGGCCCGGTACATGTTTGCAACGATACAAACAATTTCAAGAGATATCCATCTGCACGGGTTCGACCCTGAAGCGTTTGATTATATTTTAATCGATGAGGTACATAAAGCAGGGGCTGCATCGTATCAAAAAGTTATCGATTATTTTCAGCCATCATTTTTACTTGGTATGACAGCGACACCGGAGCGAAGCGATGATGTGAATATTTTCGCTCTGTTTGACTACCAGGTGGCGTATGAAATACGGCTGCAGGAAGCGCTTGAAGAAGAAATGCTCTGCCCTTTTCATTATTTTGGGGTGACCGATTATGAGAAGGACGGAGAAGTGATTGATCAGACGACAGATTTGAGCCGGCTTGTCTCGGAGGAGCGAGTAGAACACCTGCTCGAAAAAATTCATTATTATGGTCATTCCGGGGAGACAGTGCGTGGCCTGATTTTTTGCAGCCGCAACCGGGAGGCAGAAGAGCTTTCTGCCCTCATGAACCAAAAAGGGCGGAGCACCGTAGTGCTGACCGGGGCTCATTCGCAGGACGAGCGGTGGAAGCAGGTGAACCGTCTTGAGAACGGCGTGATTGAATACATTATTACCGTGGACATCTTCAATGAAGGTATTGATATACCGAGTGTGAATCAGGTCGTCATGCTCCGGCAGACGCAGTCGAGCATTGTCTTTACCCAGCAGCTTGGTAGAGGACTCCGCAAAGCCCCCACTAAGGATTTCGTAACCGTCGTGGATTTTATCGGCAATTATAAAAATAACTATCTGATTCCGGTGGCACTTTCCGGCGACCGTTCGCTGAATAAAGATCATATCCGCCGGCGGATGCAGACCAATAGCTTTGTGCAGGGAGTTTCCTCCATTAATTTTGAAGAGGTTGCTAAAAAAAAGGTGTTTGCTGCTATCGATCAGACGAACCTACAGGAAATGCGAAAGCTGAAGGAATCTTATACGAATGTAAAGCAGCGTATCGGACGGATGCCACTTTTAAAAGATTTTCTACAGCAGAATGCCGTGGATCCGGAAGTGATCACTTCTAAATATGGAAGCTATCACCGTTTTCTGGTCAAATTGAAGGAAGAGGTCCCGCGGCTGTCTCCGCTTGAGGATCAGCTCCTATACCTCATTTCGGCGGAATTTATTAACGGAAAACGCCGGCATGAAATGGAGGTACTGCGGCATCTTCTCAAGCATGGCCGCATTACGACAGCAGAAATAGAGCGTATTGTGCAGGCGTCGGGGGACGTTGGTCCAAAGGCAGCGGCCGTCTCAGTGAAGAGGCTTTTAACAACGGATTTTTTCACAGAGCCTTATCAGAAAAGGTACGGCAGAACCCCACTGATTGAAGAGGACAGAGGAACAATCATATGGCACACTGCGATGAAAGAAGCGCTCGCCGGTTCGTCCTGGTTCAGTGTGCTTGCGGCAGACGTGCTCTCCTGTGCGGAGATGAAGAATGAACAATACGGCAGGCCGCCGTTTACGCTGTACCAGAAGTATTCACGTAAGGACGTATGCCGGCTGCTGAACTGGGAAAACGATGAAAGCTCAACCATATATGGCTATAAAACGAAATACGGCACGACCCCTATTTTTATTACGTACCATAAGCCGGAAGATGTGGAAGCAAATATTAATTACGAGGATGAGTTTATTAGCCGCAAAGAGCTGCAGTGGTATACAAGGAGCAACCGAACCACTGCCTCCAGGGAAGTGCAGGAAATTATCGATGCGGATGAACACGGTAACCGCATTTATATCTTTGTGAAAAAAGACGATGACGAGGGCCGTGAGTTTTATTACATGGGCGAAGCAAGCCCGCTGAAGCATACGGCAGAAGATACATCCATGCAGGATAAAAACGGAAAATCAATTCCAGTTGTGCGGCTGAAGCTTCAATTAAAGGAAGAAATCGATACCGATCTATACCGTTACCTGCATAGTGATTAAAAGATAAAATTCTGCCAGCTGATTTAATTAGGAGGAAATGTCATGTGCGGCAGTTCATACCAGACAGTTCAAAAAAGTGGGAAAATAAAAAAGTTCAGCATTGCAGCGTTAGGTATACTTGCTACGCAGTGGGCGCTGTTTCTTACAGGTTTTTATACTATACTGCCTCAGGCTGCAGTGGAAAAAATATTCATTTCTGTCTGGGTGGTTTCCGCCGGCGTAGGTTTTATTGGCGCTGCATGGGAGTGGAGAAATAACCAAAGATTTTCAGGGGTGCTGCTGATGCTTGCTGTTTTAAATAGCTTTTTCGCCTGGGCGGCCCATGGCCTTGGAAGTATGTAAAACAGCTTGCTGTTTTCAGATTTAACGTACATGGAATATATCTATTTTATTACCCTGCTTCCCGGACTAGGCTGCTCTTCCTTCGGGTATAGGGGAGCATGTAGACTGGGAGGAGGAGTATATAATGAAAAAAAACGCCCTGGTGACTGGCGGGAATCGCGGTATTGGACTGGAAGCCTGCCGGCAGTTAGCTCAAAACGGCTTCAAAGTATGGCTTGGAGCAAGAGACGGAAATGCGGGCAGGGAAGCAGCAAAAGCATTACAGGACGAAGACCTCGACGTGCAGTTTATTGCACTCGATGTCGGTCTCCCTGATATGGTGGAGGCGGTGAAAAAACACATTCTGGACGAAGACGGAAAACTCGATGTGCTTGTAAATAACGCCGGAATTTTTCCGGATCAAAAGCAGTCTATCGTTGATATTGAACCAGAGACGTTCGAAGACATTCAATTAACAAATTATTTCGGACCGTTTTTTACGATGAGGAGCTTTATGCCCTCCATGCTCGAAGCAGGCTATGGACGTATCGTAAATATAGCTGCTGAAATCGGAGTTTCCGGCACTATGGATGCCCCGATGGGTGGCGCGTATAAATCCTCTAAATATGGATTAAATGCTCTGACACGGCTGTTCGCCGGAGCGGTACGGAAAAAAGATGTAAAAGTGAATTCGGTCAGCCCGGGATGGGTACAGACTGATTTGGGCGGACAAAAAGCTAAGCGAAAGCCGGCTGAAGCAATGGAAGGTATTTTGTGGCTTGCCCAGCTTGACGAAGATGGACCAAACGGAAAGTTTTTCCGTGATAAGGACGAACTGGATTTTTAAAGCAGGCGCACCTCCCGGAGTGCGTTTTTTTATTGAAAAAAATTCTCTCATTAACCACAAAAATACCTCCACCTTAATTTGTGGTGGAGGTATCCTCTGCATCGTCGTTAATGATGTTAACTATCTGCTGTGTGGCCCGGCGGCCTTCATCGGTGTCTTGGAGCTGAAACACATGAGGCATTTCCGGATACTCATAGTAGTTGATGGGAATGTTTTTCTCGTCGGTAATCTCAGAAAACTTCCGGGCATCCGCAAGAAACAATTCATGAGTGCCAACAATTAAAGTCATATCTCCAAGTCCGGTCATATCTCCATAAATCGGACTTACCATCGGATTTCTCAAATCGGCGTCTCCGGCATAGGAAGCTCCGGCGTTCAGCAGCCATTCCAGATCAAGAAAAGGATCTACCGAAGTTAAATCCTGGATGCCGGGATTTGTCATGCTGACGTCAAGCCACGGAGAAAGCATGATAATATCTCCCGGCTGTTCGATGCCCTGGCGGTTTAGCTCCTGGGCAAGTGCAAGAGCCAGTCCCCCGCCGGCGGAGTCCCCCATAATGATAATATTTTCAGCTTCTGTGTTCTCAAGTGTCTGCATATAGAGAGGCACCAGCTTTTCGAAGGTCTCTTCATATTGATGCTGCGGGGCTTTCGGATAAACAGGAAGCATTACCGTGCTGTCGGTCTTATCCTGCACTCCTGCAAGCCACTGAAAATGACGGGGGTTCGGCTGACTGACATAGCCGCCCCCGTGCAGATAAATGATTTTCTTTTCTGCGGGCTGTTCGTTATCGAGTACATAGTTGTCCATGCCGTTTAATGTCATTTTTTCGTAATCATAACGGGCCTCAGTTTCTTCGGGAAGCTGGTACTCCGGCCTGTCCGGATAAGGCCCGTCTTTGCCGGTTGAGCCGTCAGCAAGGTTTGTCACTACGGACATTACCGAGCGGTCCTCGTGCCAGCTTGTGTAGAGGATAAACGCAGAAAATCCTGCAGCGAAAAGACCCAAAAGGCTTAAAATCCAGTATTGTAATTTTTTCTTTGGTGTTTGTCTTTTCATGCATCGACCTTCCTTAAAAGTTGCTTCGTAAGAGCCAATACGTATTATCTTAACACAGGTATTTGATTGTTTACAGTTTTCGGTCCAGAAGGAGGCCGGGGTGTTATTTGCCGATAAGAAATGGAGCTTTGTTTTTAATTAAATATACGAATGGCACACTGATGATAAGCGTAACTACAGTAAACATAATTCCCCATAAAGAAGTAATAGGCATAGGATTGCCTTCAATACTGAAGCCGTATTGAAGCGTGATACGAATGATGGCGAAAATCATAAAATGTAAAGCGAAAATGATCAGTGAGTTCTGTCCCAAATAACTGAGGATGCGGCTTTTTCCTGCCAGACGGAAGCTTAAAAATAAAATACCCGCAATGCCGAGCAGAGAAGTGGAAATGAATAAAGGAATAGACTCGTATTCCCCGGAGCGCATGTCGATCCGGTTTGTAAATTGAATGAGCGGATAAATCAAACTCAGTGTTACGGCCGCCGCCACCCAGCCGAAGGAGTGTTCGAATATTTTTGTGTGGGCCTTTAATAAATAACCGAGTCCAAAAAATAATACAGCCACAGTAGCTACTTGAATACTCCAGGGGAGCATAGAGTCAAACCAGCGCGTGGAAAAATATCCTGCCGCAGCGACAGCAACAATGCTGAAAACGCGGACAATGTTCCACGGCACGTATTTGAGCAGCAGGTAAAAGCCAACCTCGACTACAAACAGGCAGGTCAAAAACCATATAGCCGGATTGTAGGTGAGCAGGTAGTTGTCTCCGGCAGAGTAAAAGATGCCAAGAGCGGGAATAATAGCGTCAACGTCATCTTTACCCAGAAGAGGACGCTCGAGAAAAAACCAGAATGTATATGTAATGATGGAGAAGGTAAAATAAGGTATAAGCAGTGAGCGGCCTTTTTTCCTGGCGAAATCGACCGGCCGAAGATCAGTATAACCGCCTTTAAATGTAACCCCGGATAAAAGAAAGAACAAAGGCATATGAAAGGCGAAAATATACTGGCGTAGAATATCATCAATAGGAGCGTGCCCGAGGACAACGAGAATTATGCCGAGACCTTTGGCGATATTCACCCATTCAAAGTGCTGATTCATCATTATCACCTGCGTCAACTGTTAATTTTAGTGTCAGAAATGCTGAAAGATACAGCATATCACGGAGAAAAAGCGAGAACTATCGCAAATGTATGTAAAAAAGTAAAAGGAGCTGATATCAAAAACAATATACTATCTCACATACCCTGTATACTGCCATTGTATACGACGAACTGAAGCAATACCGCAAATAATCGCAGAAAGGGTTCTAACCTCATGCAGGAATTCCGTCTCACAAAAATAAAGCTCGAACATTCAGCAAAAACGATCAATATTTCACGGGGATCGCTGACCATTTATGACGATGAAGCCAGTATATGGTATGCCGAGATTGAACAGCCTTCAGAGTTGGAATTATTACATGAATGGAAAAAAAAAGATACAGAAGAGGAAGTGGTGTTTTTTACTGATGGCCACAGCGCAAGAATCGGCTTCGCTAAAGTCACCAGAGTAACAGAAAGCAGCTCGGGAGTGAGTGTGAGCTTTAAAGGAAGTGGAGAACTGAGGCTCCTGGGAAGCAAACAGTAATAAAAATACCTGTGGGACTGAATGAGCGCTTATACCGGCTGCCCTGCACACAGCTGAGAGATAGAAAAGCATGTAAGCGCTTTAAATCACTTTTAAAATGTGTGAAAATAGGGAAAACAATAAAACACAGACCCGGAGTAGAAGTCTTTGGAACTCATTAAGGGGGGCGTTACCGATGAAAGAGTATCGCTTAACGAGACTGAAGTTTGAACACGCACAAACACCATTGACGTTCGATAAAGGACTCTTAACTGTATATGATTACGAGCCGGCAGAAGTGTGGTATGTAGAGCTTGAAAACCCTCATCACATCGAACTGTTTGAAGAAATGTATGAGAACTGTGATGTACGCAGCATGATTTTTTATACAGAACGAAACAGTGCACGGATTGGCAAAGCGAACATTACCAGGGTATTAAAAAGCGACGGGAAGGTAAGCGTCAGTATTAAGGGCGAAGAAGCATTAAAGCTTGTAGGAAGTTAAACAGCCGGTGCCCGGGAAATGTCCCGGGTCTTTTTTTGCTCCTTGGGTAAAAAATGGTTCTGGAAGGGCCTGAACGGGAAAGAAAAAAGCAGAACACAGAGAATGACAGAATGGAAGATGACACATGCTGATAGATATAAAAAAGGAATGGGAAAAAATCATTGGCCCGTTCGCGAGCGAACGTTTGACGGGAGGGTTCAGCCACCACACCTTTTTGGTTACCCAGACGTCGGGACAGCGTGTATTGAAAATTGAGAAAGGACGCGGCAGTTATCTGCGCAGGGAGTATGAAGTGCTCGAACAGCTGCAGGGCGGATCCTTTCTCCCGGCTCCAGCGGGCTGTCTGGATTCAGAGGGCTATTTTTCATTTATGCAAAGCTATCACCGCGGAGAAAATATCTCTAAACTGCCGCCTCACTCTTCCCTCTGGCTTGAAGCCTATAAAAAGCTTGCTGCCGTGCTTGCTTCTGAGGTACACAGCCGCTCTGGGAAGGTTCGGGAGTATGACCGGAATGCGGAGCCTTTGCAGCTGGGTATAGATACGCTGCCTCCACGGGGCATGCATCAGCAGGCTGTAGAAGCCTGGGAGGCACGGACACCTGGGGAAATTACGTTTGTTCACGGAGATGCGGGGCCGCACAATATGATTCTGAACGAAAACCATAGAGCAGTCCTGATCGATTGGGAGTGGGCCGGATGGAACGATCCGATGATAGACATCAGCTGGGCATTATGGAACGCAGCATTCCACGCCCCTGAAAGGTACAGAGAACTCCGTCGTGCATTTTTAGAGACGTACGTAAATATTCGTACAATGAAGATTACAGATGAAAACATTAAAGCCTATAGTCTTGCTGTGATTTACCGGGCACTTGGCCGGGTAAAACGTTCTCCGGAAGCTATTCAACGCCGATGGATCAAACGACTGGAATGGACATTGACCAGCAATTGGGAAAAGGGGGAAACGCTGTGAACATTCAACCAATGAAAGAAATTGACTGGCAGAAGAAAAAGGATTTTTTTGCCACCTGCTGGGAAACAAATGAAATGCATGTTAATAATCAAACGTATGTACTGCCGGAGCTTGAAGGATTCTGTGTCCAGGAAGAGGGCGTACTTGCCGCAGCGATTACTTATACATACGAAGGCAGCATCGGTTTAATTGTGTCTCTGGACAGTATAATTGAGAAACAGGGACATGCGAGCCGTCTGCTTATGTATACAGAAGAGTATTTAAAAAAAGCGGGAGTGAAAGACCTGCGGGTCGTCATTACAAATGAGAATGAATACGCGCTTCGTTTTTACCGGCGCCGGGGGTTTCAGCTGGCGAGTGTACATGTTGATGCTGCGAGGAGAGCCCGGGAGGATAAGCCCTCCATCCCGCTTGTCGGTGTGAACGGAATAACTATCCGGGATGAGTGGCATTTGAGAAAATGGTTATAGCAAAAGAGAGCCGGCATAATAATGCACGGCTCTCTTTTTAGGATCCAAATATTGGGGAGGCTCCCTGTTCCTCGCATAAATTATAAGGAAGACAGAGCGGCATTCCGGAACGGGGATCTTTAATAATATCGCTTTTAATGCCAAACACTTTTTCGATAATTCCTGCTTCCATCACCTCGTGAGGAGTGCCGGTCTTTACAACATTACCGTGTTTGATGGCAACAATATGGTGGGCGTAGCGGCTGGCATGATTCAAATCATGCACGACCATTACGATTGTCCGGTGCTCCTGGACGTTCAGTTTTTCAAGAATGTTCAGCACTTCCATCTGATGGGCCATATCAAGAAAGGTGGTAGGCTCATCCAGGAACAGGGTGTCGGTTTCCTGTGCCAGAGCCATGGCAATCCATGCCCGCTGGCGCTGCCCGCCGGATAAATGATCAATTGGGCGGTTGGCGAATTCGCGCATGCCGGTGATTTCAATTGCCCAGCCGATCATTTCTTTATCATGGGCTTTTAAGGAACCAAAACCGCGCTGATGGGGGGCCCGCCCGTATGTTACAAGCTCCGTAACCGTTAAGCCCTGCGGCGCTTCAGGGTTTTGGGGAAGAATGGCCATCTGTTTGGCGAGTTCTTTTGTTTTTTGGCTGTGAATGGAGCTGCCGTTTAAGTAAACGACACCCTTCGAGGGCTTCATCAGCCTGGACAGGGCCTTTAGAATGGTAGACTTTCCGGAACCATTTGCGCCGACGAGCGCAGTAATTTTACCAGAAGGAATCTCAATATTTAAATCGTTTACGATTGTCTGCTGATCATAACCAATATGGAGTTGATCTGTTTCGATCATCGCATAAACATCCTTTCAGGGTGATAAAGTTAGACATTGCTTCTGGCAAGCAGGTATAGGAAATAAGGAGCGCCAATAACGGCAACGACAATCCCTGCATGAATTTCCGAAGGTTGAATGATAGTGCGGCCGAGTGTGTCCGCAAACAAAAGCAGAAGACCTCCGAGAAGCGCCGAGGCAGGGAGAGCCAGCGCATGATTGGGGCCGATCAGCCTCCGTGCTATATGAGGAGCAATCAGTCCGACAAAGCCAATGCCGCCGCTGACAGAAACAGCCGATGCCGCAAGCGCCACTGACGCGAAGGTAAGTAAAAGACGCTCTTTTTCCACCCGGAGGCCGAGCCCTTTTGCCATCTGTTCGCCGAATGTGAGAGTAT
Source organism: Marinococcus sp. LNHM5E3-2.1 (assembly GCF_056034365.1). Classification (NCBI taxonomy): domain Bacteria; kingdom Bacillati; phylum Bacillota; class Bacilli; order Caryophanales; family Bacillaceae; genus Marinococcus; species Marinococcus sp. LNHM5E3-2.1. The sequence goes on along the minus strand of NZ_JBQLIB010000006.1, from coordinate 131,421 downwards.
CGAGCGCGCGCCACCGGTAGTAAATGAAAATCGATAAAATAATAAACCAGGGAAGAAACGAATATACATAAGGCCAGGTGGACCCGTAAATTCTTCCAGCCAGCCATATAGCGACAAAGTCAAACTGCTCCGGCTGCAGACGCAGCATGAGAACGGTCATCAGTGCATTCAGCCCGGCAGCTACTGCGATGCCAGTCAGTATCATTCTCATCGGTACGAGGCCGAGCTGTCGGTCGTAGGCAAGAATATAAATTAATGCCGCAGCCAGCAGGCCGCCAAAAAGCGCGAATACCGGAAGTAGATACGGAGAAGCGGCGTCAATCGAGCTGAAAAACGAAATATATAAAACTACAAACAAACCGGCTCCAGTAGTAATACCGAGAATACCCGGATCGGCCAGACTGTTACGGGAGATTCCCTGCAGTACGCATCCTGAAACGGCAAGAGCCGCTCCGACAAGAAGCGCGATAACGATCCGGGGAAGACGGAACTGAAATAGGACGAGGTTCTGGTTGCTGTCGCCAAACCCGAAGAGCGTCTTTAACACTTCAAACGGTCCCAGCGGGGTAACACCGGAATTCATGCTGAACAGCAGTACGATAAATATTAGAATGGCGAGGAAGCTGAATACGAAAATGCGCCGTCGGCGGCGCTTGCGTTCCCATTCGCCGGAAAATATAGAATGCATTTAGAGCTCCCTCCTCTCGCGGCGCGCAATGTATAAAAAGAACGGCACACCGATAAGCGCGAATAAAGAGCCGAGAGGGGTTTCGTACGGCGGATTAATAATCCGGGCACCGATATCGGCGAGCGACATAAAAATCCCGCCCACGACGATTGAGCACGGAATGATAGCCCGGTAGTCGACTCCTACGAAAAACCGGACAACGTGAGGAATAACGAGGCCGACAAATCCAATAGGACCCGCAATAGACACGGCAATGCCGGCGAGAAACAAAACGGCAAGTGTGCAGAGTAATTTGATCAGGCCGACACGCTGCCCAAGACCCGAAGCGATATCATCCCCAAGGCTTAAAATAGTGACAGACCTCGATAGGGCGACTGCAAATACAAGCGCTCCCCCCATCCACGGGAGGGCTGGCAGCAGCTGTTCCCACCGGACGCCGGACAGTCCGCCGGCATACCAGAAAGCAATATCCTGGCTGAGATCAAAGTGAATGGCAATGCCTTCACTTAACGCAGTGAACAGGGCGTTAATCGCCGCCCCGGCAAGTACCATACGAAGAGGCGTCAGGCCGATGCGTGAAAGCGAAGCAATGCCAAAAATCAGTCCCATGCTGATCGCCGCGCCTAAAAAAGAAAAAACGATCAGCAGGTTATAAGAAAGGCCCGGCAGAAATGCAAAACAGACTGCCACCATAAAAATTGAACCTGCGTTGATGCCGAGAATCCCGGATTCGGCCAGTGGATTTCTTGTCATTCCCTGCATAATGGCTCCGGCTACGGCGAAGCAGGCGCCGACAATAATATCTGCGATAGCCCTTGGAAGACGAAGCTCACGGATCACGACGTGATCATTCAGGGAAGCGTCATAGTGAAACAATGCGTTCCAAACAGTACCAATTTCCACGTCTGCAGCGCCGACAGAAATCGAAAGCAAAAAAATAAATCCAAGTATAGGAAGGCCGGCAATAAACATTAGTACAGCTGTTACAGGACGTGAAGTAATATCGTCTTTATAGGTGGAGGGTTCCGTTTGTTGACGCATTTTTATCCTCTTTCAACATTAAAAAGTCATTCAGTAGTGATAATCATTATCAATCAATATTTATCATATCAGCTGAATTTCTTTCTGTCCATGTTTTCCTATACAAGCAGAGCAAATAAAACAACTTCCGCCTTTTCCAAGAGGGAAGTTGTTTTATTATTTTTCAGGTAGTGTCACCTTTAATCAACTGAACGTCGAGGACGATGTTTTGATTATGCTTACGGTCATCCTGCCGTTCAATATTATTGATTAAGGAAAACGCAAGCGATTCTCCCAATTTATCGAGTGGCTGCTGAATGGTAGTCAGCCTGGGTGTCTGCAGCATACGGGTGAAGCTGTGATTGTCATAGCCGATAATTTTCAGTTCATCAGGTACATGGATATGATGTCTTGAGGCATAAACATATAACGCGTAAGCGAGCAGATCGTTACTGCAGAAGATGCCGTCATAATTTTTAAGAACAGTACTGATCTGTTCTTCAATAAATTTATAATTATCTTCAAAGGTCGCTTCAATATAGGCACCTTCGATACTCCTATAAGCGACGCCTGCTTTCATAGCTGTTAATTCAAAGGCGTCCTTGCGTCGGTTGGCAAGCAGGTCGTATTCGAGCGGTCCCGAAATATGAAGGATTTTTTTGCACCCGCTCTCAATGAGGTGTCTGGTGGCAATCTCTCCGCCCTGATAGTTATCACTGGCGACATAGGGAATAGAAGGGGAAATCACGCGGTCAAAGGAGATAACCGGCATTTCTTCATGTTCATATTTTTCGGTAGACAATGTATGACTGCATACAATAATACCGTCCGCCCGGTTCTGGCGGAGCATATTTATATAATTGGCTTCCTTTTCGGCATCGTGCAGAGAATTACAGACGATGATTTTGTAATGCCGGCCAATTGCGTAAGCTTCAATTTCATTAATCAGTTCAGAAAAGAATGGATGTGCCAGGTCCGGCACAATTACGCCGATTAACCCCGAACGGCTGCGCTGCAGCGACCGGGCGATCTGGTTCGGCTGGTAATCAAGATCCTTCATAGCTTTTTCCACCCGGTTTCTTGTTTCTTTTCCAATATAGCCGCGGTTGTTCATAACTCTTGAAACAGTGGTCACGGAAACCCCGGATAATTTTGCGACATCTTTGATGCTGGACATAGGCACCTTCTCTCCCTCAAACAAACATTCTTCTAATTCTATTATAACTTATTTCACAAGGGCATCTTTTATGAAAACGTTAACTTATAATTTATAATTAAATAATCTATTAAAAATGCTTATTTGTAAAGGCTTTAATGAAAATAAAAACAGTGAAGGAGAATAATATGACTTATTTTTATGAAAACGTTTGACATATAATTTTAAATACGTATAATTCAACTTGAAAGCACTTACAAAAAATGAACGCCTAAGGGAGTGTGCACCGTGAAAAAACCTGCCCTCTGTTTAATCGCTTTTTCAGCTTTAGGACTGAGCGGCTGCTCGTTTGAATCGTTTGGAGCAGATGATGACCGTACAGAAGTAGAAATCATGACGGGAAAAGTAGAAATTAACGATGCCTTTGAAGAACTGGCCAGGAAATACGAAGAAGAAAATCCGGATGTGAATATTCAGATTACAAGTGTCGGCGGAGGATCAGACTATCTGGGCACGCTGAAATCACGTTTTTCTTCGGGAGATGCCCCGGATGTATTTAGTGTTGGAGGCCCAAAGGAACTGCAGCAGTTTGATCAGTATGTGAAGGATTTATCGGACACCGAGTCAGCTGAAACAGCTCTTGATGGCACTCTGGAGCAGGTAAGTGAAGGAAACGAAATATACGGACTGCCGTTCAACTACGAAGGCTATGGACTGATTTATAATAAGCGTATTTTTGAAGAGGCCGGAGTTAATGCTGATGACATTCAGACATATGAAGATTTAGAAGCAGCGGTACAGACAATGGACAGCCAAAAAGAAGAGCTTGGTATTGACGGAGTATTCGCTTTTCCAGGAAAAGAATCCTGGGTCATTGGCGGCGATCTTGGCAACGCTTATCTGTCGCCTGAATTTAATGAAAGCGGTACAGAAGCATATGAGGCAGAAACAGTAGATTTCGAACGCGAAGATGAGTATCAGCGGATGTTTGATTTACAGGCGGAATATTCGATTACTCCGGTTCTCAGCATGACCTATGCCCAGCAGGTGGAGGAATATTTTGCCCAGGGTGATACCGCGATCATCCAGCAGGGGAACTGGGTGTATCCGTCGCTTGCTCAGGCAGATGAAGAGTTTGCGAACGAAGATATAGGCATGATGCCGATTCCGGTGGAAGGGCATGAAGGAGAAATACCGGTCGGCGTCCCGAACTATTGGGCAGTAAACAAGGATAACGATGATCAAAGCATCCAGGAAGCAGAGGCGTTTCTGGACTGGATGAACAATTCTGAAACCGGCAAAGATGCTGTCTTAAATGACTTTAACTTTGTACCGGCCTATGAAGATTACGATACATCGCAAATTTCCGATCCCTTATCCCAGCAGGTAAACGAAAGCATTCAGAACGATGAAACACTGAACTGGATTAAACTGAGCTATCCAAATGCATGGGATGGTTTCCTCGGCTCTCAAATGCAGCGCTACTTAAGCGGTGATTATACGTGGGACGAAGCGATAGAAGCTTCGAAGGAAGAATGGAAAGAAGAACGTTCGACAGAATAGAGCGGTAAAAACCGGTAATTTCATAAAGAATATATAAAAGATACATTATGAGCAATGTCAGGAGGAGTACGATGAATGATCGGAGTTTAGCATATTGGTTATTTTTGGCCCCAGTACTCATTGCCCTCGGAGCAGTGGTTGTTCTCCCGTTTTTATACGGATTCGGTTTGTCATTTACCAATTGGAATGGGGTGTCCATCAGCAGCTTCGTCGGACTGGAAAACTACATCAGCCTTTTTCAGGACGGTGAGTTCCGCAACGCCTTTTGGTTCACACTTTTATTTGCCGTCGCGACAGTCATATTGCTGAATATTTTTGGTCTCGGTCTTGCTTTGCTCGTGACCAGAAGCTTAAAAAGCAGCAATCTGCTTAGGACTGTTTTCTTTATGCCGAATCTGATTGGCGGCTTGATTCTTGGCTTCATCTGGCAGTTCATTTTCGTTAACGTGTTCAGTGAAATAGGAACGGCTTTAAATATTGAAGCGATGCAGGGGTGGCTTTCTACGACCGCCACCGGATTCTGGGGGCTTGTGATTCTTACCGCCTGGCAGATGTCCGGATATATCATGGTTATCTATATTGCTTATCTGCAGAGCATTCCCGGTGATTTGATTGAAGCTTCAAAAATCGACGGGGCAGGGGCTTTTGAACGCTTCAAAAGTATATTGTTTCCGCTGCTCGCTCCAGCCTTTACGGTCAGCATGTTTTTAACGCTTTCGACTGGTTTTAAGCTTTATGACCAGAATCTGTCACTGACAAATGGCGGCCCGTTCGACTCCACCCAGATGCTTGCCATGGACATCGTGCGGACGGCATTCGTCGAAAACGATATGGCTTATGCCCAGGGTAAAGCTGTGATTTTCTTTATTATCGTAACGGCGATTGCACTCGCCCAGGTTTACTACAACAAACGCCGGGAGGTTGAAATGTAATGAGTATGACCAAAGCCGAAAAACGCAGACTGGTGCCGCTTGAAATTGTGGGAATAGTCCTTGGAGTGCTATGGTTAATTCCTTTTTATCTGATGCTTACCAACGCTTTTAAAACACCGGACGGAATTTTTGAAAGCGTGATGGCTCTGCCTGGCACCTTTGTATGGCAGAATTTCATTACAGCCTTTCAGGAGCTCGAGTTTCTAAAATCCTTATTTAATTCTGTTATGATTACCGGTGTGAGCATCGCCGTGATTGTTATATTTTCCTCGATGGCAGCCTATGCACTCGCCCGGAATCCGAGCAGGCTCAGCACGACGCTGCTGTTTGTATTCGTGGCCGCTATGCTTATTCCGTTTCAGTCCGTAATGATTCCTCTTACATCGATCTTCGGTCAGGTGAACCTGCTGAACGGAGCCGGCCTGATTTTTATGTATCTTGGTTTTGGTTCGAGTCTGGCGATATTTTTATACCATGGGGCGCTCAAAAGCATTCCAAAATCGATGGATGAAGCAGCAATTATTGACGGAGCCAATCGTTTTCAAATGTTTTGGTTTGTTATCTTTCCGCTGTTAAAACCGATCACAGTAACTGTTGCCATTTTAAATGTTATCTGGATCTGGAACGATTATTTGCTGCCGTCACTGGTGCTCGGCCAGGACAATGCAACAATTCCGCTGAAAATGTTCTATTTCTTCGGCCAGTATACGACTCAGTGGCATTTGGCACTCGCCGGTCTTGTGCTTGCAGTGGTCCCAGTTATTATTTTCTACTTTATAGCTCAAAAACAAATTATCGAAGGAGTTTCGGAAGGCGCGGTGAAATAAAAAGCCGCAATACTACCATTTTTATTTACAGAGGGGCGTATGAACAATGGAGCAGACATGGTGGAAGGAAACGGTCGTCTACCAAATTTACCCGAGAAGCTTTATGGATGCAGACGGGGACGGGATTGGCGATATCGCTGGAATTATTTCGAAGCTCGACTATCTGCAGGAGCTTGGTATCGGGGTGATATGGGTATGTCCGGTATATGCCTCGCCTAATGACGACAATGGATACGACATTAGTGATTATCAGGCGATTATGCCGGAGTTTGGGACGATGGAGGATTTTGACAGGCTGCTCGGGGAAGTGCATCAGCGGGGAATGCGCCTGATCATGGATCTGGTCATTAACCATACGTCCGATGAGCATCCATGGTTTGTGGAGTCTCGTTCTTCCAAAGAGAGTGAATACCGGAACTACTACATCTGGCGGCAGCCGGAAAATGGCGCGGAGCCAAATAATTGGGGGTCCATTTTTGAAGGGTCGGCCTGGGAATGGGACGAGGGTTCCAAAGAGTATTTTCTGCACATCTTCTCCCGTAAGCAGCCGGACCTGAACTGGGAAAACCCGGATGTCCGCCGTGATCTGTACGATATGGTCAACTGGTGGCTCGATAAAGGAATTGATGGATTTCGCATAGATGCTATTTCCCATATTAAAAAGAAACCCGGCCTTCCGGACGTACCAAATCCGAATAATGAAGACTATCCGCCTTCATTCGACGGTCATTTAAACCAGCCAGGCATTCAGGCATACCTTGAGGAACTGAAGAAAGAAACGTTCGACCATTACGATATTATGACTGTCGGAGAAGCCAACGGAGTAACAATTGAAGAAGCGGACGCATGGGTTGGGGAGACAAACGGCAAATTTAATATGATCTTTCAATTTGACCACGTTGATTTATGGGGAAAAGGAGGCGACAGCCGGCCGGACATTTTTGCGTTGAAAGAAATTTTTGCTAAGTGGCAGAAGGGGCTGGACGGTATCGGTTGGAACGCTTTGTTTTTAGAGAATCATGACCTGCCGCGTTCAGTATCTACATGGGGGGACGCAGATAACTATTGGTATGAAACGGCCACGGGGCTTGCAACGATGTACTTTTTCATGCAGGGAACCCCGTTTATTTATCAGGGGCAGGAGATCGGTATGACCAACGTCGAATTCCCGTCCATTGAAGATTATAATGATATTGCCATTCGGAACCTTTACCATAAGGAACGTCAGGCAGGAACGCCGCACGAAAATATTATGAAAACAATCTGGAAGACCGGCCGTGACAACTCCCGCACCCCGATGCAGTGGGACAGCAGTCCGTCCGCCGGCTTTACGACAGGCACGCCCTGGCTGAAGGTTAATCCGAATTATTCTACGATTAACGTCGAACAGGAAAAAAAGAGATCCCCGTCTGTATTTACTTACTATCAAACATTAATACGGCTGCGTCAGAAATGGAAAACGCTTGTATACGGCTCATTTGACCTTGCGCTTCCGGACCACCCGCAGGTTATGGCGTATATAAGAACTCTTGAGGGTACCAGAATGCTTATTATGGTGAATCTTTACGATACTAAAACAAGCTGTGAGCTCCCCGGGGAATTTGCAGTCCAGGCTCCGGACCTGATATTAAATAATTACGGAGATACCCGGGCAGAGGGGATAAAGGAAATCACCCTGCGGCCGTTTGAAGCTGTCGTTTACGCTTTAGGGGGTGCCGGTACATGAATCATCAGCAGCAAATAAACGAAGCAGTGAAAGGCATTGCATCCATACAAAAGAAAAACAAAAAGGAGTACTGGCGTCCCGCCTTTCATATTACGGCGCCTGTATCTTGGATGAACGATCCTAACGGCTTCAGTATGTTTAAGGGTGAATATCATTTGTTTTATCAGTATCACCCGTACTCACCGGAATGGGATAACATGCACTGGGGCCATGTTAAAAGCCCGGACCTTGTCCATTGGGAGCATCTTCCGCCCGCGCTGGCGCCAAGCGAACCATATGATATGGATGGCTGCTTTTCGGGAAGTGCCGTGGAGGCGGACGGACAGTTAGTCTTAATGTATACAGGTAATGTGTGGACGGGCCCGGACCCGGATGAAGATTTAAAGCAGGTTCAGTGTCTGGCCACAAGTTCAGATGGTCTCCGGTTTGAAAAGCACGTTCTAAATCCTGTTATATCAGAAGCCCCTGCAGGAGGAGTACATCCGAATCATTTCCGGGATCCAAAAGTGTGGAGAGAAAATGATTATTATTATGCAGTGCTTGGCTCCCGGACAGAAGATAACGTCGGCCAGGTGCTTCTTTACCGGTCAGAAGACCTTCTGGATTGGGAATTCGTGAACATACTGGCAGCAGGCCGGGGAAATATGGGCTATATGTGGGAATGTCCGGATCTTTTACGGCTTGACGGCTTTGAGGTGCTTGTGATCTCCCCGCAGGGCGTGCTCCCGGAAGGGGAACGGTATCATAATCTGCACCAGGCGGTGTTTGCCGTAGGTGACCTGGACCTCGAGGAGGGAACGTTTGATTTTGACGTGTTCCACCCGCTCGATCATGGTTTTGATTTTTACGCCCCGCAGACAACGCTGGACCGCTTTGGGCGCAGAATCGTTATCGGATGGTTTGCGATGTGGGAAAGTGATATGCCGGAAAAAGAAGAATTGTGGGCTGGCGCGATGAGCCTGCCGCGCGTTTTGTCCTGTGAAGCGGGCCTATGGAAAAGCCGGCCTCTGCCGGAATTGGCAGACCTGCGCGGAGAAGAAGTGAAACACCGCGGCGTCATCATTGAAGATGAAGGACAGATGGAAGGTGTCGAAGGAAACTGTCTGGAGCTTCAGGTTGTCATAGATCCGCTAAAGGCAGAAGAATGTGGTTTGGACATTCTCGCAAATGAAGGTACAGGGGAAAAAACGAAGCTTGTATATAATACACACGAGCAAAAAATAACGCTTGATCGTGAAAAGTCCGGCAGGGGGCCCGGAGGAACAAGAACGACAGACGTTGTTCTGGAAAAAGGCCTCTTGTATCTGCATATTTTTATCGATCACTCCACGGTAGAAGTATTTATGCAGGACGGGGAAAAGGTGATGAGTGCCCGCGTTTACCCGGCAGAAGCTTCTACCGGCATCCGCTTTTTCAGTGACAGGGCAGTAGAGCTGGTTGAAATCCGGAAATGGGAGCTTTCAAAAAGTATATCGGCCGCAGCATTTGATATGCAGCTGTTATCAAAAAATGAATAATAAAAGCAGCCGTATTTTTAGATGCGGCTGCTTTTTATCGTGCGCACTGCGAAAGGTTATTCAGTCAGCTGGACTATCTTAGCAGAAGACAGGGCGGTATTCGGGGAATTTACGGTAAGGCATACGACAATGCCCGAAGGATCGGTAACGTAAAAAGCATGTTTTTCGCGGTGAAAAGGATAACCGGCGGCCTCCAGCCTGTCGGCAACAGACTTCAGAGCCCGGTCAGAGGGAAGCGCAAGTGTGTACATATCGATGCCGGTATTTCGTATAGATGCTTTAGGAGCCTGTGCTCCTGCCCATGGATTAAGCCCGATATGGTGATGATAGCCGCCGGCAGCAACAAAAAAAGCAGGGAATTTCTGCGGGTCGGCGGTCAGTCCAAGTCCAAGCACTTCTACATAAAAATGATAAGCCTCCTCCATGTCGTGCACATGAAGATGAACATGTCCCATCACAGTTCCGGCAGGAATATCGTGCCACTGCGTATTTTTTCCCGCCTGAAGCAGCTGTTGTTCATGAAGGGGCTCCACGGTCATGTGCACGAATCCGTTGCTGTCATATAGCCATTCTGTTCGGGGGCGGTCACGGTAAACCTCGATACCGTTTCCGTCCGGATCAGTCAGATAGAGAGCTTCGCTGACACTGTGATCAGAGGCTCCGAACCGCTCACCAATGCTGTGCAGATGACGGATGAAAGCTCCCAGGGACGCACGGTCCGGAAGAAGAACAGCAAAGTGGTACAGCCCGGCATATGTGCGCGGGGGAGTGATCGAACCCTCCACTTCCCGAAGCATGACGAGAGGGAGTTCGTCTGACGGCACGCCGAGAACTGCGGCAGAAGATGAGCGTCTGAGTATCCGGAGGCCGATCACGTTTTCGTAATAAGCAGCGGCCCGTCCGATATCCTGCACGCGGAGCTGCACAGGCCCGACAGAAACAGCGGGATCAATCACATTAGTCATGCGTAAACACTCCTCTAATTTTTATTATAGTATGCAGGTGTATGTAGAGTTCATCATACTAGGAAAAGGCTCAGGCATGGAAGTACCCACTTTAAAGTGGTATAGTATCCCAAACGATACTAACGAAGGCCGCACCTGAAAAACCGCTCAAAAAAAGGATTTTCTTTTACCCTGGGCAGGAGAGAGCGGGAGGAAACGAGAAGAAAGCAAAATAGTTTCATTACAGGCAGGGGAGGGCAAACAATGCATGAAAAACACGGCTTGTCCGCAGTGGACAAATACGATTTCCCGGATACGCCCGAAGAACAGGAGCTTAAGAACGCGATTGTTTCTGCAGAAGTAGAAGGTTTTGTTTTTTCAGAAAAAGATATCGAAGCCGTGCGGAAGCTTCGCGACGGGCAAATGACGATTAAAGAAGTGACAGCTTCTGTAGCGGAAGGGCGTTTATAATATGAGCGAATCCTATTACACGTATGGAGACAGCGGAGTGCTTATAAACAAAATGAATTTTCGGGAAGCAGCCAAGGCAGAGAAAATCGAGCAGATTATTACAACGTACCGTCTGCAGCAGATGATGACGGCAAAAAAGGTGCTTGGCTCCTTTGACGAAGAGCATATACGGCGTATTCACCGGCGGCTGTTTTCTGATGTATACGCCTGGGCTGGAGAATTTCGGACGGTGGATCTTGCTAAAGGAAGAACATCCTTTCTGCCTGCAGCATTTATCGACAGAGGTCTGCGTCATCTAAGAGACTCCGTCCAGGAAAAAAATAAACTGACGTACAGAGACAGAGAAGCTTTCGCCGAAGCCTTTGCCCCAGTTTATAATGACCTTAATCACATTCATCCATTCCGTGAAGGAAATGGCAGAACACAGCGGGAGTTCGTTCGCCAAATTGCCTGGCACCATGGCTTTGACATGAAGTACACGCCGCTTCAGCAGGAAAAGCTGTTTGAAGCTTCTGTGGCTGATGATGAAAAGAAAGCAGCTGCAGCACTGGCGGAGGGCCTGACTGAAAGCTGAAAAAGCAGCCTCCCACGGGGAAGCTGCTTTTGATTTATTGTTTTTCGATCAGTGCACCCTGGCGTGAGGAACGGGGCTTCGCTTTAGGAACGGGCCTTGAAGCGGCGATCTTTCCTTTAGCTATGCTGAGCACAAAAGCAGTAGCAATAATGGATAGTGTGGAATAAGCGCCTGCGATTAAACCGACAGAAGCAAGCCCAACGGCTACAGCGAGTACATCAAAGGATAAATTGACTTTGCCGGGATTCCACTGGAGCCGGCGCTGAAGAAATAATGCGAGAATGTTAGCGCCGCCGAGCGAGGTGTTGTTCATAAATAGTATCGATATGCCCGCGCCTATGCTGACACCGCCGAAAATGGCTCCAGCAGCCGGATGGATGCTGAAAGCAGGAAGAAAGTAACTCAGGCTTGTCAGCGCGGAAAGCAGAGACACTGCGGCGATTGTATTCAGCGTGAATTTCCATCCCATATGCACAACAGAAAACACATAAAATGGCAGGTTAATGATAAAAAATACAGCCGAAAAAGACAGCGGCAGAATGTAAGTCAAGCCGAGCGCCAGGCCTGCCGTGCCTCCGGTGACTAAATCAGCGTGCTGGAGCAGAGTAATGCCGAAGGCAGCTAACAAACATCCGGCCAGGACTTGTAGTATGTTGGTTATGTTTATCAACGGTCGTCTCCCCTTCAACAATAGGATACTTCTAGTATAAGGAAAAAGATTCCAAGGTTGAATAATTATATGAAGGATAAAAAGCTTAAAAATATTAAAAATGAATACATATCATATAATTTACATTCAAAAAGAAAGGTGAAGTGCGTTTGAATGGATCATATTGATGTTGAAATGCTCGAGATACTTCAGGAGGATGGAAGAATATCAGTAAGTGATTTATCCAAGAAATTAAACTTAAGCCGTCCAAGTGTTTCTGAACGAATGATAAGGCTGCAGGAGAGAGGAATTATTGATCACTTCAGTGCAGTGGTTTCCCCAGAAGCTGTGGGCCGGGATACGCTTCTGATGATCCAGGTGAGCGAACTGAAGGATACGATCCCCCGTTTTGAAAAAATGATTGCAGAGGATACACGGGTACTGGAATGCCACCGGGTAACTGGGGAAGTAAGCTATTTTATTAAAGCAGCGGTAGAAGGAATGGACAGCCTGAGAGAGCTTGTTGATACCCTGATTTCCTACGGAAATATTAATACGTCAATTGTGTTGAAATCACCGGTGGAGCGAAGAAAAATACTGCCCGAAAACCGGGAGCAGGGATAGTCGGTTTTCTTTCTAGGGGGTGGGTAATTGTGATAAGATTAATATAATTTAGAGAGCGAGAGCATATAAAGTAGGGGGAGAAAGATATTGGTGAACGAACGTGAAGCGTTGCAGCGTGTCATCGAAAACGTGCAGCAGGTCGTGGTCGGAAAAAAAGCTGAAATTGAATTAAGCCTGACAGCGCTCCTGGCCCGTGGGCATATCCTGCTTGAAGATGTGCCTGGCGTGGGAAAGACGATGATGGTGCGGGCAATTGCCAAATCCATTGGCGCGAGTTTTAAACGGATACAATTCACCCCGGACCTCCTCCCATCAGATGTTACAGGTGTGTCTATATATAACCAGCGGACGATGGAGTTTGAATTCCGTCCCGGTCCATTAATGGGAAACGTTCTGCTCGCAGACGAGATTAACCGTACTTCCCCGAAAACGCAGTCAGCCCTTCTCGAAGCGCTGGAGGAAAAAAGCGTAACAGTGGACGGCGAAACGAGAAGCCTCGAACGTTTATTTTTTGTAATGGCCACACAGAATCCGGTAGAGTACGGGGGGACGTATCCTCTGCCGGAAGCCCAGCTCGATCGTTTCCTGTTTAAGCTCCGGCTCGGTTATCCGACAGAAGAGCAGGAGATAGAAGTGCTCGAGCGCGTGGAATTCACCCATCCGATTGACGAGCTTTCCTCTGTAATGAGTCTTGAAGACGTTTTAAAGGCTCAGGAACTCGTGAAAAACGTGCATGTAGACCAGTCAGTGAAACAGTATATTGTTTCCATCGTGCGGGAAAGCAGAAACCACCGCGATATTTATCTTGGCGTCAGTCCAAGAGGGTCAATTGCGCTGATGAAGGTGTCACAGGCATATGCTTTTGTGAGAGGAAGAGACTATGTGACTCCGGATGACGTGAAGTATCTTGCGCCATTTGTTATGGGTCACCGTCTTATTCTGCAGACAGACCAGCAGATGGCGGATAAAGACGGGGAAACTGTAGTGCGGGACATTTTATCGAGTGTGCGTGTGCCGGCATCAGACAGTGATTCGGCGGTACGCCCATGACTCGGTTTTTAAAAATCGGAAGAAAAGTAATGCAGCTGGCAGCTGTTGTGGCTGCATTAGCTGTATTATTTATTTACGCTATGTTTCAGGGAGGCTTTGTCAGCTGGTTTTTATTTTACAGTGTGACAACTCTTGCGGTAATGCAATTATTATTGTTAATTTATCCACTTCGTTCTTTAAAGGCAGAGCGCAGGCTGACAGCTGAGATGCTTTCATTTAACGGCTCTGCAGAAGTCGAGGTTACGCTGAAAAAAAGAATTCCATTTCCACTGATATATGTAAAAATCCGGGATCACCAGCCGTACGGAATCAGGGACTGGGAAACGTCCGCTGAAACTCTGGTGTTCCCTTTTTTTCAAAGAGAGGCCTCCTATTCTTATAGTATTAGGGGCAGACGGCGGGGAAAGCACACCATCGACTATCTCCGCGTCCGCTCCGGTGATCTGTTTGGCTTTGTGGAAAAGGATTATGATATTCCAGTTTCTTCCACGGTAGTGGTGCTTCCAAGAATGAGAAAATTAGCGAACTGGAATACAGCGGCAGATAACTCCTCGGAAGCAGTATCGCTGTCGCAGCGGCTGCAAAGCGAATCTGTGAATGTAGCAGGAGTTCGCGATTACACCCCCGGGGACCGGATGGCAAACATTGACTGGAAGGTAACGGCCCGGGCCGGAAAGCTTGTCACGAAAGAATTTGAATCCGAAAAAGGAGAGGGTTATTTTCTGCTGCTTGAAAACGCCGTTGATATAACGTCTGAATTATTTGAAACCGCGGTGGAATTTGCTGCTTCTTTGACGGAGTATGCCTATCAGATGAAAATGCCGATTGGCTGCGGGGTCACGGCTTCCGAACAGGTCCTGCAGCAACCAGGAACCTCGAAAGAGCATTTTCAGCGTATTTATCAGAGTCTGGCGTATGTAGAATTGAATACAGAAGCAGGGACCTCACCGTTTTTACGCCAGGCCCCGGGGCTTGAAGCATTAATTTATGTTACCCCGGTACTTTCTGAAATTAGAATTAAAGAATTAAAACAGTGGGCCGGCCAGAAGCGTTCCATCATTGTAGCGCTGCTTTCTGATGAGAGCGGAGTCTCGCGCCGCGAAGGTGTGGAAGCACTGCGGCATACCAATATTCATATCTACTATATTCAGCCGGGCGAGGCTGGTTTTGAATTGTTATAGAGGAGGCATAATTATTTGGTTAAACCGGAGCATACCTGGAAAAAGTTGATTGTTTATATTCTTGGTTATTTCCTGCTGGCAGAATGGCTGCTGCCTCTGCCGGAAGCTACCGGGACAGGTTCAGTTACTGTATTTATGGTTGTTTCTGCCGCCTTTTTTGTTGTCATTTATCTGCGTCCACCCTGGTGGACGATTATTGGCATCGTACTTTTGGTTATACTGACGGGCATAAACACTGTTTTTTATGAGGAGTCGCTGCTGCAGCCGGGCTGGCTGGTTTCCCTGGCTGCAGAAGTACAGACAAATATTGGTTATATTATCAGCGGCCAGTGGTACGCATTAACTGATATGTTCCGCAGTGTGTTGTTTATGCTTCTGCTCGCTATTATGAGCTATTTGATTTATTTTTGGGTAGTTCAATCCCGCCGAATTTTATTTTTTCTGACGTTTACAATAATTTATATTGGCGTGATGGATACTTTTTTCGAATACGATGGAATGTTTGCGGTAATCCGTACGTTTGTTATAGGATTTTTGCTTTTAGGACTGCTTCAGTGGGATCGTATCGTATCACGTGCGGAAGACAGGCAGGCACAGAGAAAGGTCTTTAGCCGGTGGATGCTGATTATGGCTGTCTTTTTGATTATCGCCGGGGGCGTTGGCGTGCTTGCTCCCAAAAGTGAACCAAGGTGGCCTGACCCCGTTCCGTTTTTAACGTGGGGAGAAAGCAGCACCGGAAGCAGCCAGGGCGTACAGAAGATTGGCTATGACGATACCGATCAACGCCTGGGCGGCGGATTTCAAATGAGTGATATGCCGGTGTTTACTGCCTCCGGTGATATTAACGGCTACTGGCGGGGCGAAGCTAAAAATGTTTACACCGGTCTTGGGTGGGAAGTGGATGCCCCTGATGAGACGTCTTCTGAGGCCGGCTTATATAATGAGGGTATCGAGACGGAAGAACAGGAAGTAAACGTTGAAATGGCAGAAACCCAGGAATTTGATTTTGCCTTTTATCCGGGTTCGTTTCTTTCTATTGAAGAAGACATAGAAGCATCGGTAGATACCTGGACAACCCAGGCGGAATTTGAGACTGGCGGGGAGCCGGCGTCGTTAACGAATTATACGGTGGCGTATGAAACGGCGGATTTCCCCGTAGAGCAGATGAGTGCTGTTACTGATGACTCAGAAGACCCGGAGGAAGTAACAGAATACTTCACACAGCTTCCGGACGATCTCCCGGGAGAAATTCAGGAGCTCGCCGAAGACCTTACCGAGGAAGATGATAACCGTTATGCAAAGGCAAGAGCGGTGGAAAGGTATTTGCGCGGTCCGGATTTTTCCTATCAAACGACAAACATCCCGGCTCCCTCGGAAGGCGGGGATTATGTCAGCCAGTTTTTGTTTGAATCACGGACCGGGTACTGCGACAATTACTCGACTTCGATGGCAGTGCTGCTCCGGACGCTGGATATACCGACACGCTGGGTAAAAGGGTTCACGGAAGGTGACCAGGCTCCGGGAAATGAAAACCAGGTGGAGGTCACCAATGAAAATGCGCATTCCTGGGTGGAAGTGTATTTTCCGGAGGTCGGATGGGTCCCGTTTGAACCGACGAAAGGTTTTTCTTCAGAGTTTAATTACACGTATGAAAACAATGAAGCCTCGGAAGAAGCACCTGAAATTGAAGATGAGCCGACGGAGGAAGAAGCAGAAGCACCCGAAGAAGAGGAAACAACTCCTGAATCAGAAGAAGAGAACGAAGAAGAGCAGGAGGATACATCCGGGGGCGCCGGCATTGACTGGAGACTTCCGCTGTGGCCCTTTTTTGCAGCGGTTGTCCTCCTCCTTGGAGCCGGCTGGCTTTTCCGGAGGAAGCTGTTGGCCAGCTATCTTCTTTTCAAATACCGGCATATGCACTCCGATGCAGAGTTTCAAAGTGCCTATCAGGCACTGATAAGGCTGCTGCGGACAGCGCGCGTGAAACGAACCAATGGGGAAACACTGCGGGAATTTTCCGGGCGGGTGAATGACATCTACGGTAGCAGTGATATGGAGCCACTGACTGAAAAATACGAACGTCTGTATTACGGACGTAAAACCGGAGACGGAGCCGAACCGGAAACAGTTGCTGCATGGAAACGACTGGTAAAGAAAATCCGTTCTTGACCGGCTCATGACGGGCTGTTAAAATTTATTTCATGTTTACAGGTGAATACCTCGTATAGTTTGGGATCAGGCCCAAATGTCTCTACCCGGCCGCCGGAAAATGGCTGGACTACGAGGGCAGTGAAGGACAGAAAGCGGCCGAAGCGCCGCCGTTTGTCCCCAGTTAAAAAGCTGCTTTCGTATAATGCGAAAGCAGCTTTTTTAGTCTGTAAAAAAAAGACTTTCATTAAAGTGTTTGACGTACGCCCGGCAATCGAAAACAGATAGTTGCCCGGAAGCAGGCATTCCTTTAAAGTGAACCTTGCAAGTACATATTTGAAAACAGTTAGGGGTAGAAGCGATGAGCGTAGGAAATATCAGTGAAACGATTATTGTTCTGGACTTTGGCGGCCAGTATAATCAATTGATTACACGCAGAATCAGAGATCTCGGTGTTTTTAGTGAACTTCATCCGAACACGGTCAGTGCAGAAAAAATTAAAGAATTAAATCCAGCGGGAATTATCTTTTCCGGCGGCCCGAACAGCGCGTATGTTGAAGGCGCGCTCACCTGTGATCCCGCTATTTTTGACCTTGACATTCCTATACTGGGTATCTGCTATGGGATGCAGCTGATGACGCTGCATTACGGCGGAAAAGTGGAAAAAGCCCAGCATCGGGAATACGGCAAGGCGGATATTCATGTGCAGGCGAATCCAGTATTATTTGAAGGACTGCCGAAAGCTCAGAGCGTGTGGATGAGTCACGGCGACTTAATTGTTGAGCCACCAGAAGGTTTTACGGTCGACGCGACCAGCCCGTCATGCCCGGTAGCTTCCATGAGTGCTCCGGAGAAGAAAATGTATGGCGTTCAGTTCCATCCTGAAGTACGCCACACCCAGTTTGGCGATGATATCCTGAAAAACTTTGCCTACCGGGTCTGCGGATGCTCGAATGAATGGACAATGGCCAACTTTATCGATGAGCAGGTAGAAATTATTCGGGAACAGGTAGGCAGCCGTAATGTGCTGTGTGCGTTGAGCGGCGGTGTGGACAGCTCGGTAGCTGCGGCGCTTGTACACAAAGCGATCGGAGATCAGCTTACATGCATGTTTATTGATCACGGCCTGCTGCGTAAAGAGGAAGCGACAGGCGTCATGGAGTCTCTCGGACGCGGATTCCAGATGAATATCGTGAAAATAGACGCGGCCAAACGTTTTCTCGATCAGCTCGAAGGAGTGAGCGATCCGGAGCAAAAACGGAAGATTATCGGAAATGAATTTATCTACGTGTTTGAAGAAGAGGCAGGAAAGCTTGAAAACGTGGATTTTCTTGTCCAGGGCACGCTTTATACTGACGTCATTGAAAGTGGTACGGACACAGCTCAGACGATTAAGTCACACCATAATGTCGGCGGACTGCCGGAAGATATGAAATTCGATCTGATCGAGCCTCTGAATACGCTGTTTAAAGACGAAGTCCGCAAGCTCGGAACGGAGCTCGGAGTGCCGGATGAAATCGTGTGGCGCCAGCCATTCCCTGGACCGGGACTTGGCATTCGCGTACTCGGGGAAATTACGGAGCAGAAGCTCGAAATTGTCCGGGAATCGGATTATATTTTACGGGAGGAAATCAAGAATGCCGGTCTCGACCGGGAAATCTGGCAGTATTTTACGGCGCTTCCGGATATGCGGAGCGTTGGCGTAATGGGAGACAGCCGGACATATGATTACACTGTCGGAATCCGCGCGGTCACTTCAATTGATGGTATGACTTCGGACTGGGCCCGTATTCCATATGACGTTCTTGAAAAAATTTCCACCAGAATTGTCAATGAGGTGCAGCACGTCAACCGTGTCGTGTACGATATTACGTCTAAGCCGCCTTCGACCATTGAATGGGAGTAGGGGCTTGTGCGGTAAGCACTTAGTAAGTATATAATAGAAGCAGAGAGAGTTTTGCCTGGGGAGAGCAAAGAGAGGAAGAGATAAGAGGATGGATCGTTTTTTTGAATTTACAAAGAATGAGACGAACTACAAGAAAGAATCGTTAGCCGGTTTAACGACTTTCCTTGCGATGGCGTATATTTTATTCGTCAACCCCAGTATTTTAGCCGAAGCCGGAATGAATGAGGCCGCCGTGTTTGTAGCGACAGCCCTGGCAGCAGCCATCGGGACACTGATCATGGGGCTGCTTGCCAGGTATCCGATTGCTCTGGCACCGGGGATGGGGCTCAATGCCTTTTTTACATATTCCGTTGTGCTGACAATGGGGATCCCCTGGGAGCTTGCTTTATTTGGGGTATTCTGCTCCGGAATGATCTTTATTGGTTTAACGACATTTGGCATTAGAGAAAAAATTATTAACGCAATTCCGGAGGAACTGAAATATGCGGTTTCTGCCGGTATTGGGCTGTTTATTGCTTTTGTCGGCCTGCAGGGAGCGCAGATTGTGGTGGCTGATGAGTCTACTCTTGTCACGCTTGGCACACTTACTTCCGGACCGGCTGCTCTTGCGGCTTTCGGACTGGTGGTTACCGTCATACTGATGACCCTTGGTATCCGTGGAGGTATTTTTTACGGGATGGTGATTACAGCTCTGGCTGGCATTTTGGTGGGTCAGATTCAGCCTCCGGGTCAGATTGTCTCCGGGGTGCCCAGCATCGCACCGACATTCGGGGCTGCTTTCACCTCTCTTACAGACTTTTCGTGGGATTCAAGCTTCATTATTGGGTTTATCGTAGTTGTTCTTACATTTTTGTTTGTCGACTTTTTTGATACTGCTGGAACTTTGTTTGCAGTAGCCAACCAGGCCGGCTTCGTAAAAGATAACAAACTGCCGCGTGCCGGGCGAGCCCTGGTGGCGGATTCATCTGCTACCGTGATCGGCTCGATTCTTGGAACGTCTACAACAACAGCATATATTGAGTCCTCAGCGGGCGTAGCTGTCGGAGGGCGCACCGGATTTGCTTCGATTATTACGGCACTGCTGTTTCTTGCCGCGTTGTTTTTCTCGCCGCTTCTCGGCGTGGTAACAAGTGCTGTAACGGCTCCCGCTCTTATTATTGTAGGGGCGCTGATGGTATCGTCGCTTCGCTTAATTGAGTGGCAGCGTCTCGAAATTGCCGTGCCTGCCTTTTTAACCGTCGTCTCGATGCCGCTCACCTACAGTATCGCGACCGGTATTGCCATGGGCTTTATCTTCTATCCGATCACGATGGTGCTGACGGGAAGAGGGAAACAGCTGAATCCGATTATGTACGCTCTGTTTTTTGTATTTATCATCTTTTTCCTGTTTTTAACACCGTAGCAAGCAGCACGTGCTTCCAAAAGGAGGCGCGTGCTTTTTGTTTCCCCCGCATAAAATAAAACTTTTATGGGAATAGGGCAGAAGATCATTTTATGGAGGTGGAAAGTATGAGCACATTTAAGGCGCTGGTCGTGGATAAAAACGATCAGGGAGGAGTTACAAAAGAAGTACGTACACTGGAGGAAAAGGATCTGCCTGAAGGCGACGTCACCATTGATGTACACTATTCAAGCATCAACTATAAAGACGGCCTGGCAGCAGTACCTAAAAGCCAGATTGCACAGGGATATCCACTGATTCCGGGCATCGATCTCGCTGGCGTTGTCGCTTCATCCAGTGATTCGAGGTACCAGGAGGGCGACGAGGTGCTCGTTACAGGATATGAACTGGGTGTTGCCCATCACGGCGGTTACGCAGAAAAAGCAAGAGTGCCTGCTGACTGGGTGGTAAAACTTCCGGAGGGGATGACTCCGAGAGAAGCCATGATTTTTGGAACTGCCGGGTTTACAGCAGGATTATCGGTCGTGCGCCTGGAAGAGGAAGGAGTCAGACCGGATCAGGGCGAGATTGTTGTAACCGGTGCTACTGGCGGCGTTGGAAGCATGGCTGTAGCGATGCTTCACTCCCTCGGATATGATGTGGCAGCTGTTACCGGGAACGCCGAAGCCCATGATTATCTTCGGAATATTGGGGCAGGCCGTATTCTCTCCCGCGAAGATGTAAATCCTGACAACCGCAAGCCGCTCGGCAAAGCGATGTGGGCCGGGGCCGTCGACCCAGTTGGGGGAGAGACGCTCGCTTACCTGCTGAGTACAATGAAGTATCACGGCACTGCAGCAGTCAGCGGACTTACCGGAGGGACGGACGTGCCTACGACAGTACATCCTTTTATTTTACGTGGTGTAAATCTGGCCGGGATTGATTCGGTGTACTGCCCGGCAGAAAAAAGACAGTATGTATGGAACCGTCTCGCAAGCGACCTGAAAGTACAATCACTGCTTGATACGATTGCAAGCGAGACCACCCTGGATGATTTGGCTGAGGACCTTGACGCTATTTTGGAAAGCCGGATCCAGGGCCGCCGGATCGTCGCTTTGAAATAACAAAACTCAGGCCCTCCATTTGGATACGTAAGGATTTCCGGTTTCAAAGAACCGCCATGGGTAATGGCGCGCTTCGCCGCTTCCGGAAATACCGACGCGCGGGCCGTTTTCAACTACAGGTTCATAGTCTTTTGGTGACAGATACAGCGGCGGATGGTCAAGTTCATGGCCGTAGTAGCTCATATCAATGCCAAGAGCTTTTGTTAACTTGCCGGGACCGTTTGTCTGCTGAATGCCGCGGACACGGTGCCGGCGTTTTTGAATAAGCTCAAGGCCCGCTACTGGCTCGACAGCACGGATGAGGACAGCCTCCGGAGATTCCTCCACCCCGCTGACGATATTTAGAAGCGCATGGGTATGCATCGTGTACATATATACGTAACCCGGGGGAAAAAACATTACATCCGTCCGCTTTGTTCTGCGGTAATTGTAGCTGTGGGCAGCCCGGTCCACCGGGCCGATATAGGCTTCCGTTTCAACAATTCTGCCGGCTGCAGGACCTTCCGGCGTTTCATGCACAAGTACACAGCCGATCAGGGCCCGGGAGAGCTCGAGTGTCGGTTTTTCGTAAAAATCCTTTGGAACAACAGAATAAAGTGTCATAGGGAAGAATCCTTTCTTTAGGTGTATACGAAAAGGAATATATTGATTATGATAGAAATATAATGTATATAGTTTTACATAGCGAATGAGAAGCGTTTTTTAGTGTACCAAATTCCGGGTCATAGTAAAAATATTAAGACAGGAGATGGAAGAGGTGCTTATATGGGTATAGCAGTCACGGTTATTATAGCTTTAATCATCATTGGAGCAGTTATTTTAATTCAGCGGGATCAGTATTTGAAAAAAGTCCGGCAGTACGATAGAAAAATGGAAGAGGAAATTGAGGGAAAGAGCTCGCAGTACCGCGAGGATATCCAGGCAATACGCGGTAAATATGAGGAAGAAAAAGGGAAGCTGACGGATTACATTTATCATCTGGAGAAAATCTCACGGGAACCGGAAGAAATGAAAACACATGAACTGCTTCGAAGCATTAAAAATGATCTTGTCGAAGCAAATCAGATTGCTGTGGATGAAATGTTAATTTCCGGACACGTGTACGTTCCGCTCGATGACCGGACGGAGCTTTCGACCCGCCAGGTGGACCACGTCGTTTTGACGAGCCGCGGACTGTATGTGCTTGAAACACAAAAATGGAAAGGCCATATTATTCATGGCGTCAGTAAACACAATGCCGGGACACTTGATTTTGTGCTTGATACGCTGTACCCGGATCTTGAAGAAGACGTGGAAACGACAATGGTTTTTCAAAACACAAGCCGGGGGCATATTCGGTCCGGAACATTTGAAGTACACGACAGTCCGATTGAACATGCCAAAGCGACGGCTTCGATTACAGAAGATTTTCTGCGCAGGGAAAAGCACAATCCGGGCGAAGTGACGCCAATTATTTTCTTTGGCCATTCGAACACGCAGGATGACCGGTTTGTCCAGGACGTGTCGGTGGATGCCTATACGCATCGTTTTACGACAGAAGCAGCACTGCGGGCGTTCTTTCATGAGCAGTTTTCCCAAAATGCGCCCCTGTACTCCCAGGAGCAGCTGTATCAAATGGAACGCTCCATCATTACGACAAATTACGTTTCATAGATGCTTTTATACAGAAGCTGCCCCGGCAATTGCCGGGGCGGTTTTTTATGTTGATTTGCAGATGCGTATCTTTTCCGCGTCTGTATAGAAAGATGAAATATTTTCTACTTTTTAAAAATATGGCATTTTTTCTTATATTAAGCTACTTTTGACACGGTAAAATAGTATATAATGGAAAATAGATAATAACGGTTAGAAGGGATATTATTATGGTAAAACAGTATCAGAAAACCTTTATTGCAAATATTAAAAAGCAGTATGAATACTTAGAACATAAGCGGTACAAAGATTTTGACGAAATGTACAGATGGCTTCACACGATCAAAGGCACCGGAGCCACCATCGGGCTGGGACGGGCAGCTGAAATGGCGGAGGAAGCGATGCGGGCGCTCGATACAGAAGCTCCCGCAGAAGCCCGGAAGATGTATGCCGAAAAAATCATGAACGTGCTTGGG
This sequence comes from Marinococcus sp. LNHM5E3-2.1, assembly GCF_056034365.1. NCBI lineage: Bacteria > Bacillati > Bacillota > Bacilli > Caryophanales > Bacillaceae > Marinococcus > Marinococcus sp. LNHM5E3-2.1. The sequence continues at coordinate 107,832 of NZ_JBQLIB010000006.1, read as the reverse complement.
GAGGAAGGCGAGCCAGAGAAACTTTCCATTTCCTATGACAATTCCGAAGAAGAATCTTCTTTTGTGCTTCTCGGGCATACTGAGCTTTACGTTTTGTATGAAGTGAAGGAGCAGCTTGAGATGCTTGGCCATCACGTGCTGCTTGCTTCTGATCGAAGAAAGCTTATGGAAAAAATAGAGGAATTCCATCCGGAAATGGTTCTTCTCTCGGAAGATTTGGCCGTACGGGGAGAGAAAACGATTATTGAACGTATCAAAGATGCAGCGAGAGATGCTCTGCTGCCTGTCGTGGTATTCTGCAGTGGCGGAATAGATAGAGAGAGAGCAGATAAACTTTATGAAGACGGGGCTTCCTTTGTGATCAAACCGCCATATTCCACGGTTGAAATGGTGCAGGTCATTCACCGCCACCTGGAGTGGCAGGCTCCGATGAAAGAAGCGCTGACGGTGGACGAGTTGACGGGAGCCTATAACCGTAAAATGCTCGAAATGGAAGAAGGGCGTCTGTGGGCGGAGTTTAAACGGAGCGGTAAGCCTTTTTCTGTAGCGCTGACGGATCTTGATCACTTCAAGCAGATTAATGACAGCTACGGACACGATGAAGGGGATCAGGTGCTCAAATGGTTTGTCAGCCATATGCTCTCCCGGAAACGTCCGAGCGATCACCTGATCCGCCTGGGCGGGGACGAATTTTTGTTCATTTTCCAGCAGACATTTTCGGAGGAAACAGAAAAAATCATGAAGCGCCTGCAGCACTCTTTTGCCGACTTCGTCTCAGAGCGACGCCTGCCGTACCGGCTCGGGTTTACGGCGGGAACGTCCACCGCCACTACTAATCACGCTTCTCTGCAGGAGCTGATCAATGAAGCAGATGCAGCCATGCTTGAAGCAAAGGATTCGGGCCGGAACGCCGTGGTTTCCTATTCTGGTGAAACAACTATCGATCTTCCATACATAAATGTATTTATTATTGACGATGATGAAGCGATGGCTTCCTTTGTCGCTGACCAGTTTCACCAGTTAAACATAGCGAGGTACCGGATACGGACAAAGTATTTCCCTTCTGGAGAATCATTTTTTGAAAAAGAAAACTATGAACGCGGACAGCGGTACTTTGTTGTGCTGGACGTTACTATGCCCGGCATGGACGGGTTTGAAGTGCTTGAAAAACTTCGGGGAAAGTATCCTTCGAGCAACATGATCGTATTAATGCTCACAGGCAACCGGAACGAGGGGGATATTGTTCATGCGCTTGAGCTTGGAGCGGACGATTATTTGATGAAGCCGTTTCGAAAGGAAGAGCTGGTCGCACGTGCGAAGCGATTAATTCAGCGGGTGCTGTAAACAGAAAGGCGGAAAGAAATGTACAAAATACTGGTAGCTGATGATGCGGAAGTACTTCGAATGCTTGTGGTGGATACGTTGGAGGACGAAGAAGAATACACAATTGACGAAGCAAAGGATGGAAAGGAAGCTTATGAAAAAGCAAGCGCTGCTTCCTATGACCTTTTAATTATCGATAACATGATGCCTGAGTATAACGGAGTGGAGGTTGTTTCTATGCTCCGGAAAGACGGCAGGCTTGAAAACATGAAAACATTAATGATTACTGCAAAGTCTCAGGAAAAAGACGAAGAAGAAGCGAGAAAAGCAGGCGTGACGGAGTTCGTATCCAAGCCGTTCAGCCCGGCCCTGCTTATCACAATTGTGGAGGATCTATTAGATGCTTAACTACATAAAGAAACGTATCCACCGTAGGTTTAGTATTATTTTTCTATTAGTACTAACGCTTGCTGCCGCCGGGGGTATCTGGCAGCATGCCTACATGAGTTCCAATCAGCAGGAGCTTGAGAACGAGTCCAGGCAGTGGCGGGATACGCAGAATGTGTTGGCGGATCTGGAGTTTTATACTCAGCAGATTATTATTGCCGGTCGCGGCTACCTCGCTTTTGGGGATGAAAGTGAACGGGAGGATATAGAAAGAAACTTAAGCGCCGCGAGAACGCAGCTCGAGGAATACAGGAGCCTGAACAAAGCAGAAACTGATTTGGTCGCTCAGACGGAACAGTTTCTCGATGACTATGAAAACGAATGGCTTCCACAGCTGACTGAGGCGGTAGAATCCGGGCGTACGACTATTGAAAATCGCGCGGAGGTCAGTTCCCAGGTCGGGGCCCTCGTCAACAGCTTATCGAGTGGACACGATCAGGCAGAGGCAGAGAGGATGAGTGTGAATGAGCAGTACTTCGAGGTAAACGAGAATTCGCATTTTGCCTATCTGCTGTATCTGATTGCGATACTGATAGCGCTCGGCGCTGTTGTTTGGCTGCTTCTTCGGAAAATTACCGGTCCTCTGGTCGAAATGAAGGACGCTGCGGCGAGGGTGGGAGGCGGCGAAGAAATATTGGTCTCAGACAGCCACCGCAGCGATGAAATAGGAGAGCTGAGCCGTTCCTTTAATTTAATGGCAGCAAGTATTCAACAGAATCAAAACGCGATTATGGACCGGAACGAAGAGCTTGTTACCCAGCAGAATGAGCTGCAGGAGCAGCAGGAATACCTGCGGACATTAAACGAATTAAATGAAACGTTCAGCGGCTCGATGGGAAAGCAGGCATTAATGGAACAGCTGCTTGCCAAAATGTATGATCTGTTTCATTTCGAAAAGGGAATGGTGGCAGCGATGGAGCCTTTCTGGCAGGCTGCCTGGTACGGGGTAAGTGAAGAAGAAAAACAGCATTTCGAAGATCATTCTGAAGGGAGCCCGCTTGCTTTAATCGCGGACACGAAAAAGGTTCATGTCACCGAGCGGAAAACAAGAGCCGGGGAAGAAGGATTGAGCGGCGTAGAAACGGCAGTGTACGAAATGTATCTGCCGGTGTTCAGCAGTAAAAAAGAAATGATTGGCGCAGCGGTATTCACCAGGACCGGACAAAGCTTTTCGGTGCAGGAGCGCGAGACGATGCGCGGCATTCTCCGTCAGGCTTCCATTTCCTTCAGCCGTATTCTTCTGTTTGAGGAAACGGAGGAGGAGCGATTTTTGTATCAGCGTATTATCGACAGTGTTGATGAAGGAATCCAGTATATCAACGAAAATGGAGAGCTTGAGCATGCGAATCATTGGACGTGGAGTATGATTAATACGGGGGTTCAGAATGAGAAACAAACCCTCCCGTTTTCGGAATGGACGTCAGGGTGGATCAAGCAAATTGATGAAGACTGCCGGGAAAAAGTGGAAAACTATTTTAAAGCTTTTATCGGTGGCGGAGACTCTCCAGACTACAGTATCGAATATAAAATTACGTCAGAGAGCGGCGTGAACGTTTACGAGTTATATGGACGAAATGTGCAGATGGAATCCGAAGAAAAGGGAACTATCTTTGTTCACCGCAACCGGACTAAGGAATTTGAGCTTGATCAGATGAAATCAGATCTTGTCAGTACTGTAAGTCATGAACTCAGGACACCGCTGTCGAGTATTTTAGGCTTTGCAGAGCTTCTTCTCGTCAAAGATTTAAAGCCGGCCCGCCAAAAAAAATATATAGAAACCATTCACAGGGAAGGGGAAAGGTTAACTTCGTTAATTAACGATTTTCTCGATCTGCAGCGGATGGAGTCCGGCCGTCAGGAATATGGCATGGAAGAAGTTGATATCAGCAGCCTGATGCTTGAGGTCGTGGATACCTTTGAACCGAACCAGCCGGACCACACGTTTGTTGTAAAGGACCGGCTTCAGTATGGACGAATTTATGCAGATAAAAGTAAAATCGTGCAGGGCGTCACCAATATTATTGGCAATGCAGTAAAATTCTCCCCAGACGGCGGCGAGGTAAAAATTGAGCTTGCCAATGAGCAGGATATGGTGAGAGTAAAAATAACAGACGAAGGTCTTGGGATTCCGGAAAAAGAGCTTCCCCGTCTTTTCGGAAAGTTTCACCGTATTAATGATGAAGAGCGGAGGAAAATCCGCGGCACTGGTCTCGGGCTTGCCGTAACGAAGCAAATTGTTGAAGACCATAAAGGCAGAATAGAGGTTGATTCGATAGAAGGGGAAGGCAGCAGCTTCTGCTTATTTTTCCCAATCTCAGGAGTCGATTTCGACATTGAAGAACTGCCGGAAGAAAGTGATCTTCACTCGGTGCTTATACTCGAGGACGACCGGAGCCTGGGAATGCTTCTTTCAGAAGAACTTCGCCACGCCAAATACGAAGTAGTGCACTACTTCAATCCTTACAAAGCGCTGAATGCATTAAAACGGGGGCTGCGGCCGGAGGTTTTTGTGGTGGATCTGATGCTTGGAGAAGAAATGGATGGATGGGCTTTTATTGAACAGCTGAAATCCTTCCGTCATACCGAAGACGTGCCAATTATTATTTCCTCGGCTTTGCACGAGGATAAGGAGCGAATGGCCCGTATGGACGTCCGGCATTACCTGACTAAGCCGTATCCTCCAAACAGCTTATCCCAACAGGTGCGCCGTATCATTGAGCAGGCAGATAGCCAGGGGGAAGTGTATGTTCCTTCCTTTAATGAAGTGTAACGTCTGTGCCGGTGTGTTAGTCTGAAAGAAGAGAAGGAGTGATGATGCTTTGGGTAACAAGGGATTCAGCAGGGAGCGCCTCCTCCAGACCATTGAGGAAAGCAGGGGTTTTCCGTCGATTGACCCCGAGATTTTGGCCAGCCGCCTGGAGGAACTGGCGGCTGTGGGCCGCACGGAAGAGGGCGGCATTACACGTTATGTCTATACAGAAGAGGAGCAGCAGGCAAAAAATCTTTTTCGTTCCTGGATGGAGGAAGCGGGCCTGAGTGTACGGGAGGACGGTGTAGGAAACATTTACGGACTGTGGGAGTCAGGTCGGGCCGGGGCCCCGATTATCCTTACCGGATCTCATCTCGACACTGTAAAAAACGGCGGTGCTTTTGACGGGGCTCTCGGCTGTGTATCGAGTCTGATGGCTGTAGAAGCATTGAAGGCCGAAGGAGCCGAATTGGACTGTTCAATAGAAATTGCTGTTTTCGTCGATGAGGAAGGGGCACGTTTTGGGAGCGGGATGCTCGGAAGCCGGGCGGCCGTTGGCGATATCTCAAAGGATGATTTTTTTCAAATGCGTGATGATGAGGGAGTGACGGCGGCGGAGGCGATGAAGCTGATGGATTATTCGCCGAACAAGCCCGAGAAAAATATTTATCCGCGTGAACGGCTGCGGGCATATTTAGAGCTGCATGTGGAGCAGGGAAAACAGCTCGAACAGCAGGAGGCGGGTATCGGGGTGGTAGAAGGAATCGCCGGCCCTTCCTGGCTTGACGTTCATTTTTGGGGAGAAACGGATCACGCCGGTAACACTCCGATGAACATCAGGAAAGACGCAGCTGCTGCAGCAGCAGAATTTATTCTGTATCTGGAACAGCTTCCGGCTATGCACAGTGACACCGCAGTAGCTACCGTAGGGAGGCTTTCGCTTGAGCCGAACGGTTCAAACGTAATTGCCGGAGAGGCCCGGCTGACAGCGGATATCCGGGACCTCGACGAAGAAGTCCGGGATCAAATGATCAGCCTGGCGCGAAGCGAAGCAGAAAAAATAGCCGGTCGCCGCGGGCTTACTGTTTCTCATGAAGTGGCCTTCAGAGTAAAACCGGTGCCGGTCCCGGAATGGATCCGGCGTTCGATTGAGGAGGCCTCCCGGAGCATCGGCTTAGCTACAGAATCCCTCGTATCGGGTGCTGGCCATGACGCTATGATGTTTGGAGCCTACGTGCCATTTGGCCTGCTGTTTGTGCCGAGCTTTGAAGGCAAAAGCCACACACCGGAAGAGTTTACTGAATTAAAAGACTGTGTAAATGGTGTTGCAGTCCTAAAAGAGACCATACGAACGATAGGCACAGAAAACGGACGATAAATAGGCGAATGAAGCGGGAAATGAAATTCTGCTTCGTTCGTTTTTTTTAGAAAGAACCTGTTATACTGGAAGCATAGAAGTAAAGAAATAAGGAGCAGCGACACGAATGGCTAAAAAGAAAAATAAACAGACGTTTTACGTACAGGAAGAAGAAACAGTGGAAGAGTGTCTCTCCCGGATTGCTGCAGAAGGTTTTATGCCGGTGCGCAGAATGGAAAAGCCTGTATTTGAAGAGCAGACTATTAACGGAGAAACACAGTATGTGCCGGTGAGGCAGGAAATCAGTTTTGAAGCAAAAAAGAAATAAACGAACATTTAATCTAAGTTTATTCTAATCGTTCGAATTTTGATTGACAGATAATATAACAACTTGTTAAGCTGTAACACGTAAGCAAGAAAAGCAGAACGATGACAATCCTCATATACTTTCGGGAATAAGGCTCGAGCGTCTCTACCCGGCAACCGTAAATTGCTGGACTATGAGGAGAATGATCAAACGAAGCCTTTATCTGAAATAGTGGAAGCTTCGGCTTGAATTTTTCTTCTATAGTAGAGCATATACGTTCACGAGACCTTCCCCGGAGTGCGGAAGACTATCCTTTTTTAGGGATGGATCTGGCACCGGGGCTTCTTTATGTCAAAAAGCACGTGAGGAAAAAGCAAAGGGGTGGCGCAAGTGGAACCGCAGGTAGGAGTAGTAATGGGCAGTACGTCCGACTGGGACACAATGCAGAAGGCATGCGAGGTGCTCGATGAGCTCGGAGTACCGTTTGAAAAGAACATCGTATCCGCCCACCGGACGCCGGATTATATGTTTGAGTACGCGGCAGAGGCAAGAGAACGAGGAATAAAAGTGATTATTGCCGGTGCCGGGGGAGCAGCTCATCTCCCGGGTATGATAGCAGCGAAAACGACGCTGCCGGTCATCGGGGTCCCGGTTCAGTCCAAGGCTTTAAGCGGATGGGATTCGCTTTTATCCATCGCTCAAATGCCCGGCGGTGTGCCGGTAGCAACTGTGGCCATCGGAACGTCTGGAGCGACAAATGCCGGACTTCTGGCCGCTCAGATGATTTCAGCCTTTGATGAAAAGCTGGCAGATAAGCTGCAGCAGCGTAGAGAGCAAATGCGTGAGCAGGTCATGCAGTCAGGAGATGAATTATGGGGAAAGTAATGAAACCCGGACAGACAATCGGAATACTTGGAGGAGGACAGCTCGGACGGATGATGGCGTTTGCGGCCAAGCCAATGGGCTACCGTGTGGCCGTTCTTGAACCAAAAACAGACTCGCCCGCCGGACAGGTGGCAGATGTTGAAATTGAAGCATCTTATGACGACCGTGCCGGGGCGGACAAAATGGCAGAAGCGTGTGATGTATTAACCTATGAATTTGAAAATATTGACGCAGAGACAGCCAGACATCTGGAAAATACTCTTTATCTTCCGCAGGGCAGCCAGCTGCTTCATACGGCGCAGCACCGCCTTCGCGAAAAACAGACCATTGAAGCAGCGAATATTAAAGTAGCTCCGTACCATCAGGTGACCTCCCGCGAAGAGCTATCGGCAGCGGTAAAAGAGATTGGTGTGCCGAGCGTGCTGAAAACATGCCGCGGCGGTTACGACGGCAAGGGACAGGTAGTGTTAAAAGCAGCAGAAGATGCAGAAGCAGCGTTTGAAGCCCTTGGGGGAAGCGAAGGCAAAGAGCTCGTACTTGAAGCGTGGATTCCGTTCCAAAAAGAAATTTCCTGCATTGTCACCCGGAGCGTGCACGGGGAGACCGGCGTGTTTCCGGTCGGAGAAAATATCCATGTTAATAATGTTCTGCACCAGACCATTGTACCGGCAAGAATATCGCGTTTTGTGAATGAAGAAGCTATCCGTATTGCCCACCGGCTTGCCGAACATGTGGATCTTGTCGGCACCCTGGCAGTGGAAATGTTTGTTACAGATGATGAAACAGTTTATGTAAACGAAGTGGCGCCGAGGCCGCACAACTCCGGTCACTATACGATTGAGGCATGTGAAACCTCCCAGTTTGAACAGCATATCCGCGCTGTCTGCGGTCTTCCACTTGGACCTGCTGGACTGAAGCAGCCGGTGGTTATGACCAACATTCTCGGTGAACACGTCGAAGCGGTAACTGCGCATATGGAAGAGTGGAGCAAGGACCATGTGCATCTGTACGGCAAGGATGAAGCCAAGCCCGGCCGGAAAATGGGGCACTGGACGGTGCTCCGCGAGGATCTTCAGGACGCGCTTGATAGGTCCACGGACGTTTGGAAGCAGTACATAGAGAGTTAATTATTAAAGAGAAGAGTGGAGGAACCTGATTATGATCGATCGTTACACACGCCCGGAAATGGGTGCCATCTGGACCGAAGAGAACCGCTTTAACGCCTGGCTCGAGGTCGAAATCTGCGCCTGCGAAGCCTGGTCGGAGCTTGGGGACATTCCAAAGGAAGACGTGAAAAAAATAAGAGACAATGCTTCCTTTAACATCGAACGGATCCAGGAGATTGAAGAGGAAACACGTCATGACGTTGTGGCATTCACCCGGGCGGTGTCGGAGACGCTCGGCGATGAGCGCAAATGGGTTCATTACGGCCTGACCTCCACCGACGTTGTGGACACCGCTCTTTCCTACCTGATTAAGCAGGCCAACGATATTTTGCGCTCAGATTTGGAGCAGTTTCTCGAAATTTTAAAAAACAAAGCAAAAGAGCATAAGCATACGATTATGATGGGACGCACCCACGGTGTGCACGCAGAACCCACTACCTTCGGCATCAAGCTTGCGCTCTGGTATCAGGAAATGAAGCGCAATCTCGAACGTTTTGATGCAGCGGCCGAAGGCATCCGCGTTGGGAAGCTTTCGGGAGCGGTTGGAACGTTTGCCAATATCCCGCCGGCTATTGAAGAGTCAGTCTGCCGAAAGCTCGGCCTGCAGGCAGCGCCGGTATCGACGCAGACGCTGCAGCGGGACCGTCACGCAGATTACATGAGCACTCTCGCTTTAATTGCCACCTCGATTGAAAAAATGGCTGTCGAAATCCGCAGCCTGCAAAAAAGTGAAACCCGGGAAGTAGAAGAGTTCTTCGCCAAAGGACAGAAGGGTTCATCAGCGATGCCGCATAAACGCAATCCGATCGGTTCGGAAAACATGACCGGCCTGGCCAGGGTCATCCGCGGCCATATGCTGACCGCTTATGAGAATGTGCCGCTCTGGCATGAACGAGATATTTCCCATTCCTCGGCCGAACGAATTATTATTCCGGACGCAACCACGGCGCTTAATTATATGCTGAACCGCTTCGGCAATATCGTGAAAAACCTGACAGTATTTGAAGACAATATGAAAGCAAACATGGATAAAACGCTCGGCCTTGTCTTCTCGCAGCGCGTGCTGCTTACACTGATCAACAAAGGCATGGTGCGCGAGGAAGCGTATGACACGGTTCAGCCAAAAGCGATGGAGGCCTGGGAAAAAGGCATCCCATTCCGGGAGCTTGTAGAAAATGAACCCGCCATCACGAATGTTTTAAGCAGTGAAGAAATCGAGGACTGCTTTGACCACCGTCATCACATGAAGGAAGTCGATACGATCTTCGCCCGTGCCGGCATCGAATAATAAGGGATAGTCCAAAGGAGGAGCCTGCGATGGAAAAACGCGCTCTATTGTATGAAGGAAAAGCCAAAAAACTGTATGAAACAGACGTGGAAAATACGCTCTGGGTAGAATACAAAGACGATGCCACCGCGTTTAACGGGGAGAAAAAAGAAGTGCTGGTTGGGAAGGGCAAGCTGAATAATGAAATTTCTTCCCTGCTGTTTCAAAAGCTTCATGAAGAAGGCATAAATAACCACTTCGTGGACCGGCTCTCTGAAACCGAACAGGCGGTCAGGAAGACGACGATTATCCCTCTTGAGGTTGTAGTACGTAATATTGTCGCCGGTAGTCTCCACCGCCGCACTGGTATCGGAGAAGGTACTGAAACCGATCAGCCGGTAGTGGAATTCTACTACAAGGATGACGAGCTTGGGGACCCGTTGATTAACGATGATCATATCCGGCTGCTGCAGGCCGCTTCTCCGTCGCAGGTTAAGGACATGAAGCAGAGGGCCGAACATGTGAATAAAACGCTCTGGAAGCATTTCTCCGACCACGGCCTGCTGCTTGTTGATTTTAAAATTGAGTTTGGCATGACAGAGGACGGAAAGCTGCTTTTGTCCGACGAAATCTCTCCGGATACGTGCCGGCTGTGGGATAAAGAAACCCGCCAGAAGTTTGATAAAGATTTGTTCCGTTACGGGATTGGTTCTCTTCAGGAAGGCTATACCGAAATATTACAGCGATTAGGAGGAGCTGCACATGGTTAACGTTCAAGTGTATGTGACATTAAAAGAGGGAGTACTTGACCCGCAGGGAAGTACGATTGAAAATGCCCTGCAGACAATGGGGTACCATGAAGTGGCATCTGTTCAGACCGGCAAGTATATTGAGCTCGAAGTAGAGGAAGGAAGCAACCTTGAAGCCCGGATCGAAGAAATGTGTGAAAAGCTCCTGTCCAATCCGGTGATTGAAGATTACACGTATACGATCGGAAAGGGCGTGTCCTGATGAGGTTCGCAGTGATCGTGTTTCCAGGGTCCAACTGTGATGACGATATGTATTATGCAATCCAGGAAGGTCTCGGGGAGCCGGTGGATAAAGTCTGGTACACCGAAGAAAGCGTCGCGGATTATGACGGTATTCTTCTGCCTGGTGGATTTTCCTACGGAGACTACCTTCGTTCCGGGGCTATAGCCCGTTTTGCTCCGGTTATGGCGAGCGTCGTGGAGCAGGCGGAAAAAGGCAAGCCGGTTCTCGGCGTATGCAACGGATTTCAAGTGCTGCTTGAAGCAGGACTGCTTCCGGGAGCTATGCAGAGGAACCGGTCGCTGAAGTTTATCTGCCGCCCGGCCCGCCTAGCGGTGGCGAATCATGAAACCGGCTTTACCTCCGAATACGCGAGGGACGAGCGAATTACGATCCCGGTCGCTCACGGTGAAGGAAACTACTATTGCGACGACGAGACCCTAAAGGATCTGCAGGCTAACAACCAGATTGTATTCACCTATGAAGATAATTTTAACGGTTCTAAAGAGGCAATTGCCGGCATTGTAAACAAACAGGGCAACGTGATGGGCATGATGCCGCACCCGGAACGAGCAACCGATCAGATTCTCGGCAGTGACGACGGATTGAAAATCTTTCAGTCAATATTGAAGCAATGGAGGAAATCCCATGTCCTTACTACTTGAGCCTTCCGCAGAGCAGATTGAACAGGAAAAAATCTATCAGGAAATGGGCGTTAAAGACGAAGAATTCGAAATGATTAAAAAAATTCTCGGGCGCCTGCCAAACTATACAGAAATTGGCCTGTTTTCAGTCATGTGGTCGGAGCACTGCAGCTATAAGCATTCCAAAGCCCAGCTGAAAAAATTTCCGACAGAGGGAGAGCGCGTGCTGCAGGGGCCCGGGGAAGGCGCCGGCATCATCGACATCGGCGACGAGCAGGCGGTTGTGTTTAAAATGGAAAGCCACAACCATCCGTCAGCGATTGAGCCTTACCAGGGTGCAGCCACCGGAGTAGGCGGTATTCTCCGGGACGTATTTTCAATGGGGGCGCGCCCGGTCGCCATTATGAATTCGCTTCGTTTTGGAGAACTCGTCAAGCCGCGGGTAAAATATTTATTTGAAGAGGTTGTCGCCGGGATTGCCGGATACGGGAACTGCATCGGCGTGCCGACAGTCGGAGGCGAAGTGCAGTTTGACCCGAGCTATGAGGGCAACCCGCTCGTCAACGCAATGTGCGTCGGGCTCATTGATCATAAGGATATTCAGAAAGGTATTGCAAGCGGCGCCGGAAATACAGTTATTTATGTCGGTGCAAGCACCGGGAAAGACGGTATCCACGGAGCTACTTTTGCTTCGGAAGAAATCAGCGACGAATCGGAAAGCAAGCGTCCTTCCGTGCAGGTCGGTGATCCATTTATGGAAAAGCTGCTGCTTGAGGCATGCCTCGAACTCGTGAAGTGTGAATCGCTTGTCGGGATTCAGGACATGGGAGCGGCAGGGCTGACTTCTTCTTCAGCAGAAATGGCCAGCAAGGCGGGGTCAGGGATCGAAATGAACCTTGATACGGTACCGCAGCGGGAGCTCGACATGAGCCCATATGAAATGATGCTCTCCGAATCCCAGGAGCGGATGCTTCTGGTCGTCAAGCAGGGAGAAGAGAAAGAAATTCATGATATCTGCAGCCACTGGGGGCTTCATTCAGCGGAAATCGGAAGTGTGATTGATGATCAGCGCCTTGTGCTCTGGCACGGCGGGGAGAAGGTGGCGGACGTACCCGTGGATGCGCTGGCTGAAGACGCGCCGGTGTATTATCCTGAGTCGCGGGAACCCGAAGCATTCCGCAAACGCCAGCAGCAGGAAGCGTGGAGACCGGACGTGAATGATGCGAAGGAAACGCTCACGAACCTGTTAAAGCAGCCGACGGTCGCCAGCAAGGAATGGGTTTACGACCAGTATGATTACATGGTCCGCACCAACACAGCCGTATTGCCGGGATCTGACGCAGCGGTACTCCGCGTGCGTGGTAAAGACAAAGCGCTTGCGATGACGACTGACTGCAATGCACGCTACCTCGGACTTGATCCGGAGCAGGGCGGGAAAATCGTTATTGCAGAAGCATCCCGCAACATCATCTGCTCAGGCGGGCTTCCGCTCGGTCTAACTGACTGCCTGAACTACGGCAATCCGGAAAAACCGGAAATCTACTGGCAGTTTGAGAAGTCGATTGATGGAATGACTGAAGCGTGCAAAACCCTTGAAACACCGGTTATCGGTGGCAATGTATCCCTCTACAACGAAACGCAGAACGGCGCGATCTATCCGACGCCGGTCGTTGGCATGGTAGGGCTGATTAAAGAGCTTGCCCATATTACAACCCAGGAGTTTAAGCAACCGGGAGATGCTGTATATATTATCGGGGAAGCAGGGGAAGACTTTGGCGGCAGCGAGATTCAGGAAATGCAGACCGGGTCTATTGACGGCCGGGCTCCGGAGCTTGATCTTGACACCGAAGACAGGCGACAGCGCGACGTGTTAAAGGCTATTCAGGAAGGACTGGTTCAGTCGGCGCATGACGTATCCGAAGGCGGTCTCGGCGTTGCCCTTGCGGAAAGCACATTTGGCACAGGACTCGGAGCGGAAGCAGTAATTGCCGGGGATGTTGTCAATGAATTGTTTGCTGAAACGCAGTCACGCTATGTGATTTCGGTAACACCGGAAAACCGGAAAGCCTTTGAACAGACAGTGCCAGACGCAAGATACGCCGGCAGAGTGACAGAAGAAGCGACATTACACTTACTCAAAGAATCGGGAGAGACGATTCTTCAAGCTTCTGCCAAGGAGTTGGAGAACGCCTGGAAAGGAGCTATTCCATGCTTGGTGAAATCAAAGGCTTAAACGAAGAATGTGGTGTGTTTGCTGTCTGGAATCACGAGGAGGCGGCACAGCTGACCTATTACGGGCTGCATAGTCTGCAGCACCGCGGCCAGGAGGGGGCAGGCATCGTCGTCAGCGACGGCGATAAACTGTCGAGCCACAAAGGACTCGGTCTTATTACGGAAGCCTTTAAAGAAGGAGACCTTGAACAGCTGCAGGGAAGCTCAGCTGTCGGACACGTACGCTACGCTACGGCAGGCGGAGGCGGTCTTGTGAACTGCCAGCCGCTGCTTTTTCAGTCACAGACGACGGGACTTGCGATTGCGCATAACGGAAACCTTGTGAATGCCAACCACGTGAAAGAGGAACTCGAGAGAAAAGGAAGCATTTTTCAATCCACCTCAGACACCGAGGTGCTTGCCCATTTGATCAAGAGAAGCGATGAAACCCGCTTTGAGGATCAGCTGAAGGATGCCCTCTCCTATATTGAAGGAGCATATGCTTTTGCGGTGATGACCGAGGACAAGCTGCTTTGCGCCATGGATCCGAACGGCCTCCGTCCGCTTACGATTGGGAAAATTGGAGACACGTACGTGGTCGCTTCGGAAACGTGTGCGTTTGACGTGATCGGTGCTGAGTACGTCCGGGACATGCAGCCGGGAGAAATTGTCAGCATTGACGACTCGGGCATGCGGTCAGAGCTGTTTTCAGCCTCTACGTCGCGGGCGATCTGCAGCCTGGAATATGTCTATTTTGCCCGTCCGGATTCCAATGTGGACAATATTAATGTGCATACGGCCAGAAAAAATCTTGGTAAAGAAATGGCTAAAGAAGCACCGGTGGAAGCGGACGTAGTGACCGGAGTGCCGGACTCTTCGATTTCCGCCGCTATCGGATATGCCGAAGCTACCGGCACGCCATATGAACTTGGGCTGATTAAAAACCGGTATGTCGGCCGGACGTTCATCCAGCCTTCGCAGGCGTTGCGGGAGCAGGGTGTGAAAATGAAGCTTTCGGCCGTCCGTGGGGTCGTGGAAGGCAAAAGGGTTGTCATGGTGGATGATTCAATTGTCCGCGGAACGACAAGCAAACGGATCGTCCGCATGCTGAAAGATGCGGGAGCCACCGAAGTGCACGTACGCATTACGTCACCTCCGATTACGCACCCATGCTTTTACGGAATAGATACGTCAACGAAAGCGGAATTGATTGCTTCGAATTACACCGTCGATGAAATGCGCGATCTGATGGAGGCGGATTCCCTCTCCTTTATCAGCATTGAAGGCCTGCAGAACGGCATCGGCCGGGACAAGAGCGAGCCGAACTGCGGTCAGTGTCTCGCTTGCTTTACCGGCAAATACCCTACAGAAATTTATGACGATACGCTCCACCCGCACGATAAAATTATGAATGGTTAACAAAGGAGGGCCTACGGATGTCTGAAGCTTACAAGCGGGCCGGTGTAGACGTTGAAGCAGGATACCAGGCGGTAGAGCGGATGAAAAAACACATTGCCCGTACTGGCCGCCCGGAAGTGATGGGGGCTCTCGGTGGTTTTGGCGGTATGTTTGATATTTCCGGACTTCCTTACAAAGAGCCCGTGCTCATATCGGGCACAGACGGTGTCGGTACGAAATTAATGCTTGCTTTTCAAATGGATAAGCACGACACGATCGGCCAGGATGTAGTGGCGATGTGTGTAAATGATATCGCCGTCCAGGGGGCCGATCCCCTCTATTTCCTGGACTATCTGGCACTGGGAAAAGCAGACCCGGAAAAAATTGAGCAGATCGTGAAAGGTGTAGCAGATGGCTGTGCGCAGGCAGGCTGTGCCATTATCGGCGGAGAAACCGCCGAGATGCCGGGAATGTACAGCGAAGAAGAATATGATCTGGCCGGGTTTGCCGTAGGTGCGGCGGAGAAAGCGGATATTCTGGCTGAATCAAAAGCGGAACCCGGAGACGCAATTATCGGGGTGGCTTCCTCAGGCGTGCACAGTAACGGGTTTTCCCTTGTGCGAAAGGTTTTGTTTGAAGAGGGATTGTTTACGATGAACGACACGGTACCGCCGTTTCAGCGTCCGCTCGGAGAAGAGCTTCTCGAGCCAACAAAGATTTACGTGAATGCTGCGAAGGTAATTAAGCAGGCAGGAACAGCCAGAGGTATGGCTCATATTACCGGCGGCGGTTTTTTTGAAAATGTTCCGAGAATGCTTCCAGACGGCTGCGGCGCGATGTTTGACGTTAACAGCTGGCGACAGCCGGAGATTTTTCTCTTCATTCAAAACGAGGGTCATTTGTCTCCGGAAGACATGTTTGGCACCTTTAATATGGGCATCGGTTTAATGACGGTTGTACCAGCTGCGGAAAAAGAAAGCATGCTCGAGGCGCTGAAGCAGGCCGGGGAAGAGGCGTGGGCCATCGGGGAAGTGACTGATGGCGGTGGTGTGCAGGTGAAGGGGGCGACTTGCTGATGAAGCTCGCTTTATTTGCCTCTGGCACCGGCTCAAATGCCCGTTCATTGGTTCGTGCAGCCCGGGAGCAGAGGCTCGAAGCGGAATTTGTGCTGATTGTCTGTGACAAGCCTCAAGCCCCGGTCGTTGCCTTTGCCGAAGAAGAAGACATTCCGGTGTTCGCTTTTTCGCCGAAGGAATACGAAAACAAGGCGGCGTTTGAAACTGAAATCGTAAAGGAATTATATGCTAAAGGGGCGGAGCGGATCGTGCTTGCAGGCTACATGCGGTTAATCGGCGATACGCTGCTTACGGAATACGGCGGGCGTATGATTAATGTTCATCCGTCACTGCTTCCGGCTTTTCCTGGAAAAGATGCCATCAGGCAGGCGTGGGATGCCGGAGTAAAAGTGACCGGGGTCACGGTTCATTATGTCGATGAAGGCATGGATACTGGAAGCATCATTGCGCAGGAACCGTTGCATGTAAAAGAGACGGATTCGCTGGGGACACTCACAGCCGGTATCCAGGCTGTCGAACACCGGCTCTATCCGGAAATTGTCCAGCAGTGGATTGCCCGTCCCCTTAAAACAGTGCAAACCAACACGGAGGGAGCCAACCATTCATGAAACGAGCATTAATTAGTGTGTCAGATAAAGAGGGCATTGTTCCCCTGGCCAAAAGCCTTGAAAAGCAGGGAATTGAAATTATCTCCACAGGAGGAACGAGCCGCGTACTTGAGGAAAGTGGTGTGCAGATCACGGGTATTTCAGACGTTACCGGCTTTCCGGAAATACTTGACGGCCGGGTGAAGACGCTGCATCCGAACATACATAGCGGACTGCTTGCCCGCCGCAGCGATGATGCTCATACAGCCCAGCTGAAGGAGCACAGCATCGAACCGATTGACCTGGTGGTAGTAAATCTGTACCCGTTCAAAAAAACGATCGAAAACCCGGACAAGTCGTTTGAGGACGCCATTGAAAACATCGACATCGGCGGCCCGACGATGCTCAGGGCCGCGGCGAAAAACTTCGAAGACGTTACGGTCGTCGTGGATCCGGATGATTATGAGCTTGTGCTTACAGAATTAAACGACAGCGGAGCGGTGTCAGCTGAGACGAACAAAAAACTTGCGGCTAAGGTTTTCCGGCACACTGCCTCCTATGACGCGTTAATTGCGGATTATTTAACCCGGGAAGCCGGAGAAAAGCATCCCGAAATGTATACCGTGACGTATGAGAAAAAGCAGGATCTGCGCTACGGCGAAAATCCTCACCAGGAGGCAGCCTTTTACCGGGAGCCGATCGGGCCGCTCAGCTCGATTGCAAATGCTTTCCAGCTGCACGGCAAAGAGCTCTCCTACAACAATATTAATGATGCTGAAGCAGCGCTCAGCATGATCCGTGAGTTTACGCACCCGGCTTCGGTAGCCGTGAAGCATATGAATCCGTGTGGGGTCGCGATTGGGGAAACACTCGAAGAAGCTTACGACAAAACGTATGCCGCAGATCCAGTCTCGATATTCGGCGGCATTGTTGCGTTTAACGGTGAAGTGACTGAGGCCATCGCAGAGAAGCTCAAGGAAATATTCCTTGAAATTGTCATCGCCCCGAGTTTTTCCCAGGAAGCTCTTGATCTGCTGACGCAGAAGAAAAATATCCGTCTGCTGACGGTAACGCTCGAGGGATTTGCAGAGCCGCGTTCGCAGCTAACATCCATTCACGGCGGTCTGCTTGTGCAGGATGAGGATACCGGAGGATTTCTGGACGCAGACGTGCGGGTGGTAACGGAGCGGGAACCGACAGAGGCCGAATGGGAAGACCTGAAGCTCGCCTGGAAGGTAGTAAAGCATGTTAAATCCAACGCGATTGTATTGACGAAAAATGTCCAGACGATAGGCATTGGGGCCGGTCAGATGAACCGGGTCGGCTCGGCGGGGATTGCCATTGACCAGGCTGGGGAAGAAGCGGTGCAAAGCGCACTTGGCTCCGACGCCTTTTTCCCGATGCAGGATACGGTGGAAACAGCCGGGGAAGCGGGGATTTCAGCGATTATTCAGCCGGGCGGCTCGATCCGGGACCAGGAGTCCATCGACCGGGCCAACGAGTTGGGAATCACTATGGTGTTTACCGGTATGCGCCATTTTAAGCATTAAAATCGGCAGAAAGGTCCGGGAAATGGCTTCCCGGGCTTTTATTTGAAACCAGTGAAGCATGAATATAACGGTTTTCGAACAGGAGGATGGCGATGAATGTCTTAGTAGTAGGAGCAGGCGGCCGGGAGCATGCCCTCGCTTATGCCTTTGCAAAAAGTGCGAGTGTGACCCGCGTGTATGCAGCACCGGGTAATGACGGTATGGAGAATTATGCGGAATGCGTGAACATAGCGGAAAGTGATCAGGAAAGCCTGGTTGCCTTCGCAAAGGAAAAGAAGGTGGAGCTGACTGTGATCGGGCCGGAATCCCCGCTTTTGGCCGGGCTTGCCGACCGTTTTGAGCAGGAAGGGCTGCGTGTGTTTGGTCCGGGTGAGAAAGCAGCTATGATTGAAGGAAGTAAATCCTACGCGAAAGAAGTCATGGAACGCTATCATATTCCGACCGGCGCCTATGCTTCATTTTCAAAATATGAAGAAGCAGAGGCTTATGTACGCCGCCAGGGAGCGCCGATTGTTATTAAAGCAGACGGTCTGGCTGCCGGGAAAGGGGTCACCGTGGCGATGACCGAAGCCGAAGCGCTGCAGGCGCTCGAAGAAGTACTGAAAGACCACAAGTTCGGCGAAGCGGGAGCCGAAGTAGTCATTGAAGAATTTTTAGAGGGCGAAGAACTGTCTTTAATGGCTTTTGTACACGGTGAAACGGTCGTGCCAATGGTAGCTGCGCAGGACCATAAACGTGCATATGATAACGACGAAGGGCCCAATACCGGAGGAATGGGTGCTTACAGTCCCGTTCCTCAATTTACTCAAAAAGACATCGATGAAGCGGTGGAAAAAGTACTCCAGCCGGCAGCCTCCGGCCTGATGGAGGAAGGCGCGCCGTTCACCGGTGTCCTGTATGCCGGATTAATGATGACGTCTGCAGGACCGAAAGTGATTGAGTTTAATGCGAGGTTTGGTGACCCGGAGGCGCAGGTCGTGCTTCCGCGACTCGAATCGGATCTGGCGGAGCTTTTGGTAACCCTCCTCGATGGAGGCAGGCCGGAGCCAGTCTGGTCGGAAAAAGCGGTACTCGGAGTAGTGGCTGCTTCTAAAGGCTATCCGGGCACCTATGAAAAGAACCGTCCCATCCATCATGTGCCGGAAAGCCCTCTTCTTTTTTTCGCTGGAGTGGAAAAAAAGAACGGCGTATATGTAAACAGCGGCGGCCGGGTGCTGCTGCTTTCAGAGAAAGCTGCGACCCTCGGGGAAGCGAAGGCGCAGGTATATGAAAAAATGAAGGAACTTGATACGAGTAATTTATTTTACCGCACCGATATTGGTTTCCGGGCTCTGCAATATTGAAAAGCAAAACTGTTTCTGCCGTCAGCAGAAACAGTTTTTTTATGAGCTTTGCAAAGCGAATATGAAATTTATGTTATATTTCCTGTCATTTTCTTTCTCCCGGGCAAAGGATTCTGTTACAATGAGCAGGATAAAAATATTAGTACAGTTTTATCGGTCTTTTAATAAAATTTCCTAATATTTTAAGTGAATTCTGACAATTAACTGAAACTGTTTCACTATTTTTGTGAAATCATGAAAACAGTTGTAAAAAAGGAAAACGTTTCAAAATTGTCACCTGAAAATATAAAAAAGCGTTTACATTTGTGATATGATAGGGAAAATGAAATCGAGCAACGAACTGTGTGCAGGAGGAGAGATGTTTGGATGGCAAATAAGCTGTATCATTGGAGCAAATCAACATTGAGAGACCATCTTTCCGTGATGAGGGGCGAAACAGCTCCCTCTATTATTTTAAAAGATGCAACATACTTAAATAGTGCCCGCAAAAGCTGGAGCCGCGGTCACATATGGATATATGACGACCGTATTATGTACGCCGGGCCTGAATGGCCGGAGAAAACAGACGGATCGGAAATCGTCGACTGCAGCGAAAAATGGGTGGTGCCGGGTTATATTGAACCACATGCCCACCCATTCCAGCTGTACAGCCCGCAGACACTGGCGGAGTATGCGTCCGTGCGTGGAACGACTACACTTGTGAACGATAATTTGTTTTTGTTTTTAAATATGGAGAAATACCAGGCGCTTTCTGCCATTGAAGATCTTGGGGAGCTTCCTACGTCCATGTTCTGGTGGGCCCGGTACGATTCCCAGACAGAGCTGGAGGAAGAAGACCGGTGGTTTTCGCCGTCGAACATGAAGGACTGGCTGGAGCATCCGCTCGTCGTCCAGGGGGGAGAACTGACCTCGTGGCCTAAAGTGATGACGGGTAACGATACGATCCTGCACTGGATGCAATACACGAAGGAACTGAATAAGCCGATTGAAGGACACCTTCCGGGCTCCTCGGTATCGACGATTACGCAGATGGCACTGCTCGGCGTGGACGGCGAGCATGAAGCGATGACAGCAGAGGAAGCGCTTCGCCGGCTGGACGCAGGTCTCGTCACATCGCTGCGCTACTCTTCGATCCGGCCGGACCTTCCGGACATGATCGAAGGGCTGCTTGAGGCCGGAATCACGGACTTTCGCCGTTTTACGCTGAATACTGACGGGTCCACCCCGGCCTTTTATAAAGAAGGTGTTATTGACCGGACCATTCAAATCTGCCTGGACAAGGGCGTGCCCGAAATCGATGCGTATGAAATGGGCTCGTATAATGCGGCGGTTCACCTGGGTCTCGATAATTTGATCGGCATGATTGCCCCGGGGCGGCTTGCCCATCTGAATATTTTATCGGATAAACGCGAGCCTAAGCCTGAAGCTGTGCTTGCTAAAGGCCAGTGGGTATACAGGAATGAAACGAACCTGTATCCGAAAAAGCCCTTCGAATGGGAAAAGTACGGGGTGACCCCGCTTGAAATTGACTGGGAATTAAAGGACAGCGACTTTCACTTTTCGATGCCGATGGGAATCGAGCTGATGAATTCCGTTATTTTAAAGCCTTACCATATCGGTATTGAAGCAAACAATGATGAGCTGTGGAAAACCCACGACGAGTCCTTTTTCATGGTCGTTGACCGGTACGGAAAATGGCGCGTTAATACGATCTTAAAAGGGTTTGCAACCAAGGTGGACGGATTCGCGTCCTCCTTTAATAACAATGGTGATATTATTATGATCGGCAAGCATAAGGAAGATATGCAAAAAGCAGCCGAAGAACTCATCAAAAATAAAGGCGGGATTTTTCTCGTCGAGAAGGGGGAAGTAGTGGAGCATATTTCCCTGGATATTTTCGGCCTGATGTCCTCGAAGCCGATGGAAGAGGTTATTGTTGAGCATGAAAAAATGGTAGCCGCGCTGAAAACCCGGGGCTATCCGCATGAGGATCCGGTTTATTCTCTCTTATTTTTTGCAGCGACTCATCTCCCGTATATCAGGGTTACGCAAAAAGGTATATATGACGTTCATAAAAAAATGGTACTCTTTCCTGCCATTATGCGTTAAACTGTAAAAGTAGGTACTGATATCAGCTAGTTTCAGCCTGGATGAAACTGTTTTGCGCGTCGCTTTATGAATAAATACCTTCGTCTGTCACGTAGCCAAAAAGGAGTGTAGTGTGTTGCAGATTGACAAATTAAGGGGGAAAGAGCTCGATCAGCTCTTTCAGGCGATCCTTTCGTTAAAAAATATCGATGAGTGCTATGAATTTTTTGACGATCTATGCACGATTAATGAAATTCAATCACTTGCCCAGCGGCTTGAAGTAGCAAGAATGCTTCAGCACGGATATACGTATCACAAAATTGAACTGGAAACCGGTGCAAGCACCGCAACCATATCAAGGGTGAAACGGTGCCTGAATTATGGAAACGACAGTTATCAAATGACTCTCGACCGTGTGCATGATGAAAAACAGGAACAGGACTCACAATAGAGCGTACAGACAGACGCGTATAAAACTCCCGCCGGACTGCCGGATGGGAGTTTTTTTGCGGGGGAAACGGAATAAGTTTATTTAGGAACAGCGGTGGATTTGGTATAATGAAAGACTGAGGAACGAAAAGCGGAAAGGCCCGGAAGGTTTGGCCGTTTCAAATCTTAGCAGCTTCAAATCGGAGCCTCTCTGGGCTTATCTATTTGCATAAAGGGAGTACGTCAGGATGCTATCATATTCAGAATGGAAACATGTCTTTAAGCTGGATCCGGCGAAAGCGATCAGCGACGAGAATTTAGAAAAAATATGTGAGTCGGGAACAGATGCGGTCATTGTGGGAGGAAGCGACGGGGTTACCCTTGATAATACATTGAATCTTCTGGCCCGGGTGCGTCGGTTTCCAGTTGCCTGTGCGCTTGAAATCTCAAATATAGAAGCGGTGACCCCCGGCTTTGACTGCTACCTCGTGCCGACGGTGTTAAACGCAGGAGATGCCCGCTGGATTACTGGGCTGCATCAGCAGGCACTTAAGGAAATGGGCCCCGCGCTCGAGCAGGAGGAAGTACTCGCGGAAGGATACTGTATTTTAAATCCGGATGCCAAGGCAGCAGCATTAACAGAGGCTAGGACGGAACAGACGGACGAAGATATTGAAGCATATGCCGCGATGGCTGACCGGCTGTTTCATCTTCCAATTTTTTATATAGAATACAGCGGCACATATGGCGACGTGCGAATGGTTCAGAAAGCACGGGAAGCGTTACACGAAGCAAGGCTCTTTTACGGCGGTGGTATCCGTTCGAAAGAGCAGGCAGCGGAAATGGCTGCTTACGCAGATACCATCGTAGTCGGAGATATTGTGTATGAGGATGTAAAGAGAGCAGTGCAGACCGTCAAAGCGGTCAGGCCGTAGCGTGAATCAAAAATATTCGGTATACTAAAACAGGAACATATGTTCCTGAATACTTATGAAAGGCGGTGGCATCATGCAGCGACAAATCATTGAGCGCATGTTATCCGGAATGAACGAGCCGCAGAAACAAGCGGTGCAGCACACAGAAGGTCCGCTTCTGGTTATGGCCGGGGCAGGAAGCGGAAAAACCCGGGTGTTGACCCACCGGATTGCTTACTTAATTAGAGAAAAAATGATCCCGCCCTACGCAATTCTTGCGATTACTTTTACAAATAAAGCTGCCAAAGAAATGAAGGAGCGTGTCGGCAAACTCGTCGGACCGGTGGCCGAGGATATTTGGATGTCGACCTTTCACTCGATGTGCGTCCGCATTCTCCGCCGGGATATCGACCGGATCGGCTATAACCGGAACTTTTCGATACTGGATTCAAGCGACCAGCTGTCTGTTATCAAGCAAATCTTAAAGGATCAGAATATCGACTCGAAAAAATTTGAACCACGGGCGATCCTTGGCATGATTTCGTCCAATAAAAATGTGCTTGAAACACCGAATCAGTTTGCAGAAAGAGCAGAAGGGCCGTTCGAAGAAATTGCAGCGGATGTGTATAAAGAGTACCAGCGGCGGCTCCGGAACAACCACGCCCTTGACTTTGACGATCTGATCATGAAAACGATCCAGCTGTTTGAAGACGTGCCGGAGGTGCTGGAGTTTTATCAGCGGAAATTCCAGTACATTCATGTGGACGAATACCAGGATACCAACCGGGCGCAGTACATGCTCGTGAATATGCTCGCAGCAAAGCGTCACAACCTCTGCGTTGTAGGGGATTCAGACCAGTCCATCTACAAATGGCGCGGGGCGGATATACAAAATATCCTTTCCTTTGAGCGGGACTATTCGGAAGCAGTCACTATTTTCCTCGAACAGAACTACCGGTCGACGAAAACGATTCTGCGCGCGGCAAATGAAGTGATTAAAAATAATGCCGGGCGTAAAGAAAAAACGCTTTGGACGTCGAATCCGGACGGGGAAAATATCTACTATTTTCAGGCCTCCAACGAACGCGACGAAGCGTATTACGTAGTGGATAAAATCAAAGAAATTACGAGAAAGAAGGATATACGCCACGGTGATATTGCCGTTTTATACCGGACAAACGCGCAGTCCCGCGTGATTGAGGAAATGTTTGTAAAATCAGGCGTGGAGTACAACATGATTGGCGGCACCAAGTTCTATGACCGAAAAGAAATCAAAGACCTGCTCGGCTATCTGCGGACGGTGGCAAATCCGGATGACGACATCAGCCTCGGGCGGATTGTAAATGTGCCTAAAAGAGGCATCGGAGCTTCCACGATGGAAAAGGTGACAAAGTATGCTGCGAGTCAGGATATTTCCCTTATTGATGCGCTGCAGGAGGCCGATCAGATTGGTCTCGGCGCCGGGCCGGTCAAAAAGCTGCAGTCCTTTGCCGAGCAGATGAAGCATTGGATGCAGATGCAGGACTACCTTTCGGTCACCGAACTGGTCGAAGAACTGCTGGAGAAAACCGGCTACCGGGAAGCATTGAAAAATGAACGCTCGCTGGAGTCGCAGAGCCGCCTCGAGAACCTCGAAGAATTTATGACAGTCGCCCAGGAATTTGAAAAACGGAGCGAGGACAAATCGTTAATTTCCTTTTTAACGGATCTGGCACTTGTGGCTGACCTAAATGAAAATGATGACACCGACGTGCGGGACAAGGTAGCTATGATGACCCTGCACTCCGCCAAGGGACTGGAATTCCCGACCGTATTTCTTATTGGGATGGAAGAAGGAATCTTCCCGCACAATCGCTCACTGTTTGAGCCCGAAGAGATGGAAGAGGAGCGCAGGCTCGCCTACGTTGGAATGACCCGGGCCGAGCAGGAGCTTCACCTGACCCACGCTTCCATGCGGATGCAGTACGGACGAACGCAGGCAAACCCAATGTCGCGGTTCATTCAGGAGCTCCCACAGGAGCTGATTTCCGGGCGTGAAGAAAAGCAGCAGAATTCCGCCGGCGGGAAAACGGCTTCCCCGTTTGAACGGAAGCGCCAGGCCGCGACGGCTGCACCCCGGGAAAGCAAAGCACCGACGCCAAGCGGCGGCAGTGACCTTTCCTGGAATATTGGCGACAAGGCTAAGCACAAAAAATGGGGAACCGGCACCGTTGTCAGCGTACGAGGTGAAGGCAACGACATGGAACTCGATATTGCTTTTCCGAGCGAAGGTGTCAAGCGGCTGATGGCCACGTTTGCCCCAATTGAAAAAGCGTAGAAAGGACGAAGCCGATGGAGAGAAAGCAAGCAGAAGAACGTGTAGAACAACTCCGTGAGCTGTTGGATAAATACGGCTATTATTACTATGTCAAAGATAATCCAATCGTGCCGGATGCTGAATACGATGAACGGCTGCAGGAGCTGATCCAGCTTGAAAATGATTTTCCGGATCTGCAGGCTCCCGATTCTCCGACGGTCCGGGTTGGAGGAGCGCCCCTGGAAGGCTTTCGCAAGGTGCAGCACCGGATTCCGATGCTGAGCCTCGGAAATGCCTTCAACGAACAGGATGTGCGTGACTTTGACAGGCGGGTGCGCCAGGTGACCGGTGACAATGTGGAATACGTGTGCGAGCTGAAAATAGACGGCCTGGCCGTATCGCTTTCCTATGAGGATGGACGCTTTGTGCTCGGGGCGACCCGGGGCGACGGCACAACCGGAGAGGATATTACCCATAACCTGAAAACGGTCCGGGCGATCCCTCTGCGTCTTGAAGAAGCAGTGGATATTGAAGTGCGCGGAGAAGTGTTTATGCCGGAGCGCTCGTTTCTCAGTCTGAATGAAGACAAGGAAAAGAATGGAGAAGAGCCGTTTGCCAACCCGCGCAACGCAGCTGCGGGTTCCCTCAGGCAGCTTGACCCGAAAATTGCGGCCAAGCGAAACCTGGATATTTTTCTGTATGGTGCCGGCAACGATGATGAGCTGGACGTGAATACGCACGCCGAATCGCTTGATTTTATGGATCAGCTCGGATTCAAAGTGAACCCGGAAACGAAAAAATGCCGAACCATTGAAGAAGTACTGGAATTTGTAGACTACTGGACGGAAAACCGCAACGGGCTCTCCTATGAAATCGATGGCATCGTTATCAAGGTGGACGATCTAGGCCAACGGGAGGACCTGGGCTTTACAGCAAAAAGTCCACGCTGGGCGACGGCCTATAAATTTCCGGCAGAAGAAAAGGTGACGACGCTCGAGGATATTATTTTAAGCGTTGGACGTACCGGAGTAGTGACCCCAACGGCGAAGCTGACGCCGGTTCAGGTGGCAGGAACGACAGTGCAGCGGGCTTCGCTTCATAATGAAGATCTGATACGGGAAAAGGGAATCAAACTCGGAGACCAGATTGTCGTTAAAAAAGCCGGAGATATTATTCCGGAGGTCGTGCGGGTGCTAACCGAGCTCCGCGAAGGAAATGAACGGGAATTTGAAATGCCCACAGAATGCCCCTCCTGCGGGACAGAGCTTGTACGTCTCGAAGAGGAAGTGGCTCTTCGCTGCATGAATCCAAACTGCCCGGCACAGCTGCAGGAAGCGTTGATTCATTTTGTCTCCCGGGGGGCGATGAATATCGATGGCCTCGGAGAAAAGGTGATTCAACAGCTGTTTTCGCATCAATTAGTCTCTGGGATTGAAGACATTTATAAGCTCGACCGGAATGAACTGCTTGAGCTTGAACGCATGGGAGAAAAATCCGTTGATAATCTTTTGAGAGCGATTGAAGCGTCCAAGGAAAATTCACTGGAACGCTTGCTGTTCGGCCTTGGCATCCGATTTGTCGGCTCCAAAGCGGCCCGGACGCTGGCGGAAGAATTCGGTACGATGGAGGCACTTGAACAGGCAGATAAAGACCAGCTTCTTGCCATTTATGATATTGGTGAGAAGGTAGCAGATTCCATTGTCAGTTATTTTGAACAGGAAAACGTTTCGGTATTGCTCGGCGAGCTGCGCCGGCTCGGGCTGAATATGGAATATAAAGGCCCGCGGAAATCTGAACAGGCAACAGATACAGTGTTCAGCGGTAAAACGGTCGTTCTTACCGGCAAGCTGCAGGAATTAACCCGCAAGGACGCCAAGGAACGTATTGAGGCGCTGGGTGGAAAGGTTACCGGCAGCGTCAGCAGCAATACGGATATCGTGGTGGCAGGAGAAGAAGCCGGCTCTAAATTGGAAAAAGCGAGAGAACTGGACGTGACCGTCTGGAACGAACAGCAGTTAATTGAGCAGACAAGTGAATAAAAAGAAGATAAAAGTAGCTTGTTTCACTCGGGCATACCTTCTAAGATAGAGATGGGAAAGAAAAAAATGTAAGCCTCTGGACGCACAAAAGAGGAAAAATATCTGGAAGGAAACGCCGGGAATGGAGGAAATGATATTATGCGGAAAAGAGCCGGCCTTGTTATAGCTGCTTCCGTGTTTGCATTATCAGGATGCGGGTTGTTTGGCGGGGGTGAATCAGAATCAGAGAATTCTCAGCCGGAATCAGAGGAAGAACTGTCGCTGAGCGCCGGCATTCCAAGTCTGGATGAGTACTACCGGGCGGTGCTCACTGACGATGGCCAGTACGTCACAGGGGAATCCCGGGGGCTCAGTAATTCCATTGTTTATAACCGCTTTGATCTGGAGCGGATGGAAATAGGCATGCAGGAGCTTGCTTCGGAAGAGTTCAGTCAGGATAACTACTATTTCCGGGAAGGCCAGGTCATTGAACGCAGTGAGTTAAATAACTGGCTGCTGCGGGAAGGCGAAGAAGGCGACGGGGAACCAACGACGAGACCGAGAGGGCTGAATCCGCCGCTTGCCGGGAGTGAAGGAGACGAGTTTGAGGAGCGCGAACGCGGTGAACCGAGAACAATGTCCAACCTGCTTGAACATAACTACATGGAAGAGGGAAGCGACGGCCTTGAACTTGGCGGTATTGTCATTGGGCTGTCGATGAATGAAACATATTACTTCCGCGAGGAATATGAAGACGGTACATACGGCCCGTGGCTTGAAGAGTCCATCAGTGAAGAAAACGCTCTTGAGGACGCGCAGCGTATTGCAGAGGAAATTACCCAGCGCCTGCGAAACGACGAACGCGATAATGCAGACCAGATTGAAGAAGTGCCGATCATGTTTACCGTCTTCCAGGAGGCACCGAGAGACTCGAGCGTGCCGGGAACGTTTATTGCAACCGGTATGGCTGATCCGGGACAGGAGCCCGGAAACTGGAATGAATTAAATGAATCAAACTATTTGTTCCCGTCTTCGGAAGCAGAAGAAAATAACCGTTCTGATTCCGAAATGTTCGATGAGTTTAGTAATGAAGTGAACAGCTTTTTTGACAATACAGTCGGTGTAGTTGGAGAAGGTCATTACGTTAATGGTGAACTCGACAGCCTGACGATTGATATTCCAATTCAATTTTACAGTAAAACAGAAATTATTGCCTTCACCCAGCACGTGGCGGATAAGACAGAAGACATTTTTCCAAATGGTCTTGAAGTGGAAGTGAATATTAATTCCTCCTCCGGTCAGGAAGCGTTAATTACGAATGAACCGGGAGAAGATATGTACGTTCACGTATACAATGAGTAATTTGTGAGCGCGGGAAGTGGGCACAGTTGCCCGCTTTCCTTTTTCTTTGATATGATCAAAGTATTGTCCCAACAGAAGACCGATAGAAGCATTTAAAGGAGGAAAAACTGATGGCTCATATTTCAAAAGAAGATGTGGAGCACGTGGCCCATCTCGCACGACTTTCCGTTTCTGATGAGGATTTGGAAAAACTGACCGAAGAGCTTGATGCGATCATTGGATTTGCTGAACAGCTTGATGAACTCGACACGACTGACGTGGAGCCGACATCCCACGTATTGGATATTCACAACGTACTGCGTGAAGATACCATTCAACCATCGCTTGACCGGGAGGAAGCATTAAAAAATGCGCCGGACCAAAAAGACGGCCAGGTGAAAGTACCATCCGTGCTGGAGTAAAAGAAGGGAGATAACGTATGTCCATTTTGGAAGAAAGTGTAGCGTCGTTACATACGAAGATAAAAAACCAGGAAGTAACTGTCACCGAACTGGTGGAAGCTTCATTTGCCCGTATCCGTGAAGTAGATACAGACGTAAAAGCGTTTTTAACGTTAAATGAAGAACGGGCACTCGAGCAGGCTGAAAAGCTCGACAAGCTTATTCAAAACGGTGGCGAGGTGCCGTTTTTGTTTGGCATGCCGGCAGGTATTAAAGACAATATTATCACCGAGGACCTTCGGACCACCTGCGCAAGTCAGCTGCTTGCAAACTTTGATCCGGTTCATAATGCGACCGTGATGGATAAACTCGGAGAAGCAGAAACGGTCACCGTCGGGAAACTGAACATGGACGAATTCGCCATGGGGTCCTCGACGGAAAACTCCGGCGTGCAGGAAACGAGAAACCCGTGGAACACCGATTACGTTCCGGGCGGTTCGAGCGGCGGCTCAGCAGCCTCTGTGGCAGCCGGCGAAGTGCTGTTTTCGTTAGGCTCTGATACAGGAGGATCCATCCGCCAGCCCGCTTCCTATTGCGGAGTTGTCGGCTTGAAGCCTACCTACGGACGCGTATCTCGTTACGGTCTTGTTGCTTTTGCTTCTTCCCTGGATCAGATCGGACCGCTTACCCGTTCGGTTGAAGATAATGCTTACGTACTGCAGCAGATTGCCGGTCATTCGGAAAATGATTCGACCTCCGCAGATGTGCAGGTGCCAAATTATCTGGAGGCACTCGGCAGGGACGTCAAAGGCCTGAAAATTGGCGTGCCGTCCGAATACATCGGGGAAGGCGTGGATGAAGGCGTTAAAGAGCGTGTGCTTGAAGCTTTGAAAGTCCTCGAAGAACAGGGAGCAGTATGGGAGGAAGTCTCCCTTCCGCATTCAAAATACGCAGTCGCTGCGTACTATTTAATTGCTTCTTCAGAGGCTTCAGCCAACCTGGCCCGCTTTGACGGTGTCCGCTACGGCGTTCGCGATGAAAACGCGAAGGACCTGGTGGAAATGTACAAAGAAACCCGCAGCAAAGGCTTCGGCGAAGAAGTGAAGCGCCGGATTATGCTTGGAACCTTTGCTTTGAGCGCCGGTTATTATGATGCGTACTACAAGAAGGCCCAGCAGGTACGTACACTCATCCGACGGGACTTTGAAAAAGTGTTTGCCGACTATGATGTTATTGTCGGGCCGACAGCGCCGACAACTGCGTTTAAACTCGGGGAGCAGCTTGATGATCCGCTCACGATGTACGCCAACGACATTCTAACCATTCCTGTAAACTTGGCTGGTATTCCGGCGATTTCTGTGCCGTGCGGCTTCTCGGACAATATGCCGGTTGGCCTGCAGATTATAGCCAAGCCGTTTGCTGAAGAAACGATCTATACAGTTGCCCACGCCTTTGAACAGGCAACTGAACACCATAAAGCCAGACCGGAATTATAGGGGAGGAACCAGGACCATGAACTTTGAAACAATCATTGGACTCGAAGTCCATGCAGAGTTAAAAACAAATACAAAGATTTTCTGCAACTGCTCAACCGAATTTGGTGCTCCTCCGAATACGCATACGTGCCCGGTCTGCCTGGGCCATCCAGGAGTGCTGCCGGTTTTGAATGAGCAGGCGGTCAACTATGCCATGAAAGCAGCGCTTGCATTAAACTGCGATATCGCCGCAGAAACGAAATTCGACCGTAAAAACTACTTTTATCCCGACAATCCGAAAGCTTATCAAATTTCCCAGTTTGACCAGCCAATCGGAGAAAACGGGTGGATTGACATTGAAACAGAAGAAAACGGACCGAAGCGTATCGGTATTACCCGTATTCACATGGAAGAAGATGCCGGAAAACTCACGCACGACGAAGACGGCGGCCACTCTCTGGTTGACTTTAACCGTGTTGGCACACCTCTGATTGAAATTGTGTCAGAGCCGGATATTACGACGCCGGAGGAAGGCTACGCTTATTTGGAAAAATTAAAAGCGATTCTGCAGTATACCGACGTTTCCGACTGCAAAATGGAAGAAGGATCGCTCCGTTGTGATGCGAACATTTCCATCCGTCCGGCAGGCCAGGAGGAATTTGGCACGAAAACTGAGCTGAAGAACCTGAACTCATTTACGAATGTGCAAAAAGGACTGGCATTTGAAGAAGAACGTCAGGAAAAAGAACTGCTTTCTGGCGGGGAAGTACTGCAGGAAACGCGCCGGTGGGATGACGCGAAAAAAGAAACAATTCTGATGCGTATCAAAGAAGGCTCGGATGATTACCGTTACTTCCCGGAACCGGATCTGGTCACGTACTATATCGACGAAGACTGGAAATCACGAATCATGTCATCAATTCCTGAACTTCCCGACGCACGGAAGAAGCGTTATATCGAGGACTTCGGTCTTTCCGAATACGATGCATCAGTATTGGTGCAGTCCAAGGCCATCGCAGACTTTTTCCAGGAAACTGTTGATGCCGGAGCGGACAGCAAGCTTACAGCCAACTGGCTGATGGGCGAGATAAGCGGCTATTTAAACAACAACGATATGGATATCGATGAGACGGCTCTCACGCCGGAGTCGCTTGCCAAGCTGATTGAACTCATTGAAAAAGGCACCATTTCAAGCAAAATTGCCAAGCAGGTTTTTGCAGATGTAATGGAGCAGGGCGGCGATCCGGAACAGATCGTAAAAGATAAAGGACTTATGCAGATCTCTGATGAAGGAGAGCTGAAGCAGGTAGTTGACGGCATATTGGATAACAATCCGCAGTCGATTGAAGACTACAAAAATGGAAAAGACAAAGCGCTCGGCTTCTTAGTCGGCCAGGTGATGAAGGAAACGAAAGGGAAAGCCAATCCGCAGATGGTAAACTCTTTAATTCTTGAAGGCATGGAACAGCGCTAAACAGAAAACCCCGCAGATTTAAACCTGCGGGGTTTTTGTATGCTCCATTCCGGGACCGAGAATAGCTGGAAGCCAGAAGCGCGAACGCATCGTATAGACAACGTGATCGACATAATGGTCGTAAAGCCATTCAGCATTGCGCACATATTTATATTTTTCAAAGCCGAGCCGCTCCGGAATTGAACGACTGGGACGGTTGTTTGGAGCGACACAAATATCCACACGCCGGAGATGAATATCCCGAAAGGCATAATCAGTCAATGTCTGTACCGCCCGGGTCATAATGCCTCTTCCCTGAAAGGGGGCGGCGAGCCAGTAGCCAATGACAGTGCGCCGGGTGAGTCGGTACACGTGGTTGAAGCTGATCGCCCCGGCGAGCCTGCCTTCGTACCAGATACCAAACGTGTAGGAGGTGCCCCGGCGGGCAAGTTTAGCCCGGTGTTCAAAAAAACGGAGTACATCGCGCAGCTCGCGTGTCTTATCCACCCAGGGCAGCCAATGACGCAGGTATGAACGATTATCATCCACTAGCTGCAGATAATCGGCAGCGTCCTTATCTTTAAACGGACGAAGGTATATTTGGGAATCCACGGTAAACTCAGCCATTTTTTATCCCCTCCGTAAACTATAGGTGGAGAGTATTTTCCCGATATTTTGCCGAATATAACCCATTTTCTGTTCACGCAGAAAGCCTGGCCCATTCGTGCAGCCGCCAGCGCATGTACACAAACTGATTCGGAGAAACGTGCTGAAACGTATCAATTAAAAGACCATAACAAACAGGCTCTTCCTCTAGTGCTTCCTTAAGGATGGCAGGGTGTTTGTGCCAGAGTGTACCCATCATTTCAATATAAGGGAGACGAACACCAATAAAGGCGACTTGTTCAAACACCTGATCGCGGAGCTGGCAGAGCTCGGCTGGATCATCTGCATGATCCAGCTGGTACAAAAATTGATCTACAAAGTAAGCAATATGTTGATCCGGATGCATGGCTGCTCCTCCAATGCCGATAAATGGTCAGTTAATAAGTAAAAAAAAGAATCCCCTGCCAGCTAAACTGCAAGGGATACAAAAAATATAACAGGGGTAAGCTTGGTTAATGGTGTGAAACGTGTGTCGAGGGTGACGGTTTACACTTAGAACTTAGATATTAAGCTACTCCAGGCAGGTTGACTAGAGTTTGGAAATCCCCAGCAGCAGCTGCAAATGATGCCATTACGGCAAAAGTTGCTATTCTAAATAAATAAGCTTTGGACATTACTGCATACCTCCTAAAGACTAGTTAATCAAGCTCTATCCATATTATTACACAATTAATAAAAAAGTGTATTCCGAGAATTCGGGCTTTAGAAGAGATTAACTGTCTTAAGGTCCGGTATTCATGCTACAATAGAAATGTTAAGAACTATAGTACTAAACAGGAGGTTGCTATGGAAATATTAACTTTAGGTACAAAACTTAAAGATTTAAGACAATACTATGAAATTAGCCAAAGTGAACTAGCTAAAAGTATATGCTCACAAAAAGCTATTTCCAAAATTGAAAGAGATGAAATGCAACCGACTGCAGAAATTTTAAATTTAATAGCTATAAAATTAGGGGTTAAGATAAGTTATTTTTTTGACGATCATGAAGCTCCACGATTTAATTACATTCGAGACACTAAAGATAAAATTGATAAGTTAATCCGCGACTATGACTTTATTGAGGCGATGAATATCATAAGAGAAGAGTTAAAAAATCCTCTTTTTAGGAAGCCAGTGCATAAAAAGTTTTTATTGTGGAAAAGAGCTATTTTACATTTTAAATTAACAAATGAAAAAGAAGAAGCTTTAGAATTATTGCAATTAGCCCGAGATCTTAAGACAGAAACCTTGAGTATTACAGAAGAAGACGTAGGCATTATTATAAATTTTGGTACTATTTTTATGGACACAAAGGAATTTAATAAAGCAGTTAAATATTTTGATGAAGCGCGAACTTTATATAAAAAGCTACCGATAGATCAATGGGGGCCGATGCAAACAAAAATATATTTCAATACATGTGTAGTTTATGCAAACTCTAATAAATTTAAAAAAGGGTTAAAAGTTGTTGATGAAGGAATCAAAAACGTATATGAGCAGGAATCCTTATACTTATTAGGAGAATTATATTATCAAAAAGGAATATGTTTGTACTATTTAGGTAATATAAAAGAAGCGTTGCGTTGTATGGAGAAATCCTTATTTTATTTAGAAGAAAAAGGCCAGACAATTTTCTATGATTTTATTCTTCAAAATTATTTACGTTTTCAGCGTGCAGCCCTGGCACAGCGGCCATATTTTCAACCGGGCAGTATCGACCCCACAGCCGCTACTGTTTAATGAATTAACAATAGTATACAATTAATTAGTAATGCATGTAACAATGACGGACAAAGATAGTTCTTTTATATATTAGCCAAATGAATTGAAATCTTCGATGTAATAGGGGTTATAATATGCGAAAACGAGCGAGAGTAATCTACAATCCAACGTCTGGAAGAGAGCAGATGGAGCGGCAGGTGCCTTATATATTAGACCGGATGGAGCAGGCAGGTTACGAAACATCAGCCTTTATGACCCGGGGAGAGGGTGACGCCCGGGATGAGGCACGGCGCGCTTCACAGGATGGGTTCGAAGCTGTAATTGCCGCAGGCGGGGACGGAACGATTTTTGAGGTCATTAATGGGATCGCTGAACAGGAGTGGCGCCCCAAAGTAGGCCTTATTCCGGCCGGAACGACGAATGATTTTGCCCGAGCCCTTGGACTGCAGGGGAAAGAAATCAAGGAGGTCTGCGACGTATTTGCGCGCGGGCGCACCCAGGGCATTGATGTAGGAAAGGCGAACGGCTCGTACTTTATTAATATTGCTGCAGGGGGAAAGCTGACGGAGCTCACCTATGACACTCCGAAGGGGCTGAAAACGGCGCTGGGGCAGGCCGCCTATTTCATTAAAGGATTTGAGAAATTCTGGTCTCTGCACCCGCAGATGACGACTGTTGAATACGATGGAAAGCTTCTCGAGGAAGAAATTACAATGTTTCTCGTATCCAACACTAACTCCGTCGGTGGTTTTGAAAAACTTCTACCACAGGCAGAATACAACGACGGTTATTTTGATGTGCTGATCGTACAGAAAATGACGATGTTTGAATTCAGCCAGCTGCTGCGCCAGGCTCTGCGCGGGAGGCATCTGGAAAATCCCAAAATTAAATATTTTAAAGCAAAACAGCTTCGTATTGAGGCAAAAGAAGACATGCAGCTGAATCTTGACGGGGAATACGGCGGCCATCTGCCGGCGACGTTTGAAAATTTGTACCAGCATATTGAACTGTTCTGCCCATAAAAAAACAGCCGAATTGCCGGCTGTTTTTTTAATAGCTTTTCCATTCTGTTTTTAAAATAGCGTAAATCATCACATCCCGCCGTACCCCCTGAATCAACAGTGAGCGGCGCAGTGTGCCTTCATGCACCATGCCAACCTTTTCCATCACCTTGGCAGAGGCTGTATTTTCGGTGAAACACCGGGCTTCAATCCGATGCAGGCCCATATCTTCAAAGCCGAAGCGGATAATTTCCCGTGCCGCTTCCGACCCGAACCCCTGATTCCAATGATCCGGAGCGAGCGTGTAGCCAATTTCCCCGGCGGCATGGCCCCGGTCCCAATGCACAAAATCGATGGTGCCGATTACTTTGCCGGAGTCCTTTCGTTCGATGCCAAATGGCGCCCGGTCGCCGTATTTATAGGAGTTCATCGTGATATCCAGAAAATCTTTTGTTTCTCCGCGGCTTCTGTGGGTGTCCCACAAAACGTTGCGTGAGACCAGCGGATTGGAGGCGTATTCGTAAATATCTTCAAGATCTGAATAACGCAAGGCCCGTAGCCGGAGCCTTGACGTTTCCAGGGTGGGGAAGGGTCTGAACGGTGATGTTGATGAATGATGCATAGGCCTTCATCCTTTACTGTAGCGCGCCCTCAAACGGTGCTTATTTCTTTGTTAATTATAGAATAATAAGAAATACCTAAAATGACAATAGGCACACTGAACAGAAAACAGGCATTCTGCGCAAATGCAGAATGCCTGAATGTTTAAACAGTAGAATTGTGTTCGAGCTCTGTGCGTTCTTCTTCGGAAAATACCCGGGAGCGGGTTAAAAACCGTTTACCCTCCGGTCCTTCTAGAGAAAACATCCCACCCCGGCCGTCGACAACATCAATAATCAGCTGTGTGTGCTTCCAGTATTCAAATTGATCCTTCGACATATAAAACGGTGCTCCGCCGATATCTCCCATATACATATCACTGTTGCCCGTTTTAAAGTCACCTTCCGGGTAGCACATCGGGGCGCTGCCGTCGCAGCAGCCGCCGGACTGGTGAAACATTAACGGACCGTGCCGTTTTGTCAATCTGTTGATTAGTTCAAGGGCAGCGTCAGTAGCGGTTACACGCTCTACTGCCATGAGACATCCTCCTTTTTAATGCTTCCGGCCGCTTAAAAGAATCCTTTCGGCTGTTCGCTGTAGCTGACCAGAAGGTTTTTCGTCTGCTGGTAATGGTCGAGCATCATTTTGTGGTTCTCCCGGCCAATACCTGATTTTTTATAGCCGCCGAACGCAGCATGCGCCGGATAGTCATGGAAGCAGTTCGTCCATACACGGCCGGCCTGGATCGCGCGTCCGAACCGGTATGCGGTGTTCATATCACGCGACCAGACGCCGGCCCCAAGTCCGTACAGCGTATCGTTGGCGATTTCCATCGCTTCTTCCTTCGTTTTAAAGGTAGTCACACTCAGCACAGGTCCGAAGATTTCTTCCTGGAACACGCGCATTTTGTTATGGCCTTTAAATACGGTCGGCTGCACATAATATCCCTGTGAACGGTCTTCATCGTCGACCTGGGCTGCTTCGCCTCCGACCAGAACCTCTGCACCCTCCTGTTTCCCAATGTCCAGGTAGGAAAGGATTTTATCGAGCTGTTCCTTGGAAGCCTGGGCGCCCATCATCGTGTCGGTGTCGAGCGGATGACCGACGTTGATGGCTTTAACGCGTTCAATAGCCCGTTCAATAAATTTATCGTAAATGGATTCCTGAATGAGAGCACGGGATGGACACGTGCACACTTCCCCCTGGTTCAAGGCGAACATGACGAAGCCTTCGATTGCTTTGTCGAGATACGAATCGTCCTCGGCCATTACGTCTTCAAAGAAAATATTCGGTGATTTGCCGCCAAGCTCGAGCGTTACCGGAATTATATTTTCCGAAGCGTACTGCATAATCAGTCGTCCGGTCGTCGTTTCCCCGGTGAATGCCACTTTATCAATGCCTTCGTGCTGGGCAAGCGGTTTGCCGGCTTCAACCCCAAAGCCGCTCACTACGTTCAGAACGCCTGGCGGCAGAAGGTCTTCAACGAGCTCAAGCACCTTGTAAATCGACGCTGGTGTCTGTTCGGCCGGTTTGAGAACGATGCAGTTGCCGGCAGCAAGTGCAGGAGCGATCTTCCAGATCCCCATAAGAATCGGGAAATTCCACGGAATAATCTGGCCGACAACGCCGAGCGGCTCATGGAAATGATATGCTACAGTGTCATCGTCGATCTGGCCGATTGTTCCTTCCTGGGCACGAATAACGCCTGCGAAGTAGCGAAGATGATCGATGGCAAGAGGGATATCAGCATTCAGTGTTTCCCTGACAGCTTTGCCGTTTTCCCATGTTTCGGCAACGGCCAGCATTTCAAGGTTTTCTTCCATCCGGTTCGCCATTTTATTTAAAATATTGGAGCGTTCGGTCGTGGACGTTTTGCCCCACGCTTCTTTTGCTTTATTGGCTGCTTCCACTGCCGCATCAACGTCCTCTTTCGTTGAACGGGCAATCTGACAGAAAACGGTACCGGTAACCGGACTGACGTTATCAAAATATTCGCCCTGGGCCGGCGCTCTGTATTCGCCTCCAATAAAGTTATCGTATTTGTTTTTAAAATGTACGAGGCTTTCGGGGGTGTTTGGTGCATCGTATCTCATGCAAAATCCTCCTTCGTTTTAGAGAAAAATTGGAAACGCTTACACAAGTTCATTATAGCACCATTTAAAAATAATGAAAATATAGAAGTTCTGAATATAAAAATAATCCCGCCGGCTGCGGCGGGATAGTGTTTAATGAAGCCTGGAGGTCACATCTTCGATTTCCTGAAGGGTGCTGTCGATTTCATCGAGCAGATTGTCCGGAAGTTCAAGCTCTGCAGCTTTTAAATTTTCTTCGAGCTGTTCGGGACGGCTCGCTCCAACAATGGTAGAGCTTACGCCAGGCTTTCGGAGAATCCAGGCGAGGGCGAGCTGGGAAAGCTTAACGCCGAGCTCGTTACGGGCTAAATTCTCCAGTTTTATGACGTTTTCGAGAATCCGGTCATCCATAAAGCGTTCCATAGCGAAATTAATATCTGAATTGGCAGCACGGCTGTCGGACGGAGGCTGCTCGCCCGGACGGTATTTGCCGGTTAAAATGCCCTGGGCAAGCGGGGAAAAGACGACCTGTCCGAGCCCTTCACGTTCGCTGATCGGAAGGACCTCTTTTTCAATATAGCGTACGAGCATATTGTAGATGGGCTGGTTCGATACCGGCCGGTGAAGATTTCGTTTATCAGCAATATGTGCCGCATCGCTGATCTGGGCACCTGACCATTCGCTGAAGCCATAGTACAAAATTTTGCCCTGGCGCACAAGGTCATCAAGCGCCATCAGCGTTTCCTCCAGCGGAGTATCGGGATCATAGCGGTGGCATTGATACAGATCCATGTAATCCGTACCGAGCCGCTGCAGGCTGGCATCGCACTGCTCCATGATGTGCTTGCGGGAGAGTCCGCGGTCGTTCGGACCGTCTCCCATTGGAAAATACACCTTCGAAGCCAGCACGTAGCTGTCCCGGTTGTAGGAGCTTAAAGCTTTGCCTACGACCTTTTCCGCTTCTCCTTTATTGTAGACGTTCGCCGTGTCAAAGAAATTAATGCCATTTTCATACGCATGGTGAATAATGTTACCAGCAGTCTGGTCCTCCACGGAGGAGCCGTAGGTAAGCCAGCTGCCAAGGCCTATTTCACTTACTTTTACGCCGGAGTTCCCTAATCGACGGTACTTCATGCGAACACGTCCTTTTCATAAGTATAATTCCCTGCGGCAGAGAGATAGGTTACGTGAAAGGTATTCCTTTGTTCATTAAATTGTAAACAATTTGCAGGCGGACGCTGAAATAAACAAAAGAAAAACAGGTATGTTATTCTAGGAAAAAAAGCAGGATAAGGGGT
The DNA here is from genome assembly GCF_056034365.1 of Marinococcus sp. LNHM5E3-2.1. Classification (NCBI taxonomy): domain Bacteria; kingdom Bacillati; phylum Bacillota; class Bacilli; order Caryophanales; family Bacillaceae; genus Marinococcus; species Marinococcus sp. LNHM5E3-2.1. The sequence goes on along the minus strand of NZ_JBQLIB010000006.1, from coordinate 68,737 downwards.
AGATGCACGTGGACTATTACATAGCGAGAATGCAAAAGGAGCATTGGCCTGAAGTCCGGGACATATACGAAATGGGAATTATGAGTGAGCATGCGACATTTGAAACGGAGGCGCCGTCATGGGAGCTTTGGTCAGCGACGCACGATCTGGCCTGCCGTCTCGTTGCTATCGACACTACAACTGAAAAAGTAATCGGCTGGGCAGCGCTCGCCCCGGTTTCCGGCCGGGAAGTATATGAAGGCGTAGGCGAAACGAGTGTCTATATTCACCAGGATGAACGCGGCCGCGGTGTGGGTGGAACGCTTCTGGAAGCATTAATTGAAAAAGCGGAAGCAGAAGGCTACTGGATGCTGCAGGCCGGCATTTTTCCTGAAAATGACTATAGCCTGCGTATTCATCGACGCAAAGGGTTCCGAGAGGTAGGTGTACGGGAGCGTATCGGCAAGATGCAGGGACGCTGGCGCGACGTGGTGCTGCTTGAACGCCGCAGCCAGGTGGTGGGCGTGGAAGAGGAAGACAATTACGATGATTGATCTTCCTCTTTTTTGTAGCGTTCCTTCCACTTTTCAAGCGAAGCGATCATATCATCCATCTCTTTTGCTGTAAGCTCCGGATAGCGGTTCAGCGTTTCCTGTACGTGCCGGGCTTCCGGCGGAAGCGTACGGTGATCATGAGAGAAAAAGGCAGCTACAGTACCGGTAACAATGCCGATTAGTCCGATGCCGACGATCATCAGGATGCTTGCAATAATCCGGCCGGCAGTCGTTACCGGATAAAAGTCGCCGTACCCGACCGTAGTCGTTGTCACGACGGCCCACCAGAGCGCTTCTTCGTATGTATGAAAGTCAGGTTCAATCCAGCGCATTGAGAGACTGGCCGCAAACAGCAGCACGCCGACAATGATCACTGCCCGGTCCACCTGATATTTAGAGAAAAAGACATCAAGCAGGGAATGCCGACGGCTGAACAGCACGATCAGACGCAGAATTTTCAACAGACGGATGAGACGGGCAGCCCGGAAGATTTCCCCTAGCGGCAAAATGGCGATCAGCTCGAGCGGATTGCTTTTGATGTACTGCCACTTGCTGTCGCTCGCAAAAAAGCGGACGCTGAAATCAATTACAAATAAAACATAAATAAATATATCAAGCGCCCTGGATTGGTCAGGCGGCAGATCTACCGTTAAGGAAAATATTAAGAGAGCGGCAAGAATCAGCTCATAAATTGCTTCAAATGAAATGCGCAAGGTTGGTGCTCCTTTCTACAGCAGCTTAGCCATCATAATTTCATTGACGTATGTCCCGTGGGCGAAAAGCGACTCCTGTTTAACGCCTTCAATCTGAAAGCCGAAGCGTTCATAGAGTACACGCGCCCCGGTATTTTCTTCTATTACGGTCAGCTCCAGACGGTGAAGCCCGCGCTTTCCGGCCCATGCTTCGATATGCTCAAGGAGCCGTCTTCCAAGACCCAGGCGGTGATAAGCGGGCAGGATCCCTATAACGACAGAGGCGGTCAGGCAGTTGCGGATGGTGCTGCCGCCGACGCCCATCGCGTGGCCAATCACCACACCCGCATCTTCCACAATAAAAAGCACAAGATGATCCTTCATAATAAACTCGTTCACCATATGCTGATGCTGCTCGGCTGTTGGCTTTCGCTCTCCTGGCTCCATCAGCATATAAGATGTTTCATTATCGAGCTGCTGACTGAACGCCAGGTGAACCTTCGCATCCGATGGTTCAATCAGACGGATGTCCATATGTATCTCTCCGTTCTTTTTCATTTGCTTATAGTATTCCTATATTATAGCGTGCGAACAGACGGACGCCAAACCACTCCTGTGTTACAATTTTTTTGACAGACTAGAATGAACGGAAGGAACGAAATAATGAGCAAGCAAAATAAGCCGGAAGCCCCGGTAGAAAAAAATGAATTAATAGAGACGACGATCGAGGATTTAACTCACGAAGGTCACGGGGTCGGAAGAATCGACGGGTATGCGCTGTTTATCCCGTATGCCCTGCCCGGTGAGCGTATTCAGGCAAAGATTATTAAAACAAAAAAAGGCTACGGCTTTGGCAAGCTTATTACTGTTCTTGAAGAAAGCAGCGAACGAACGGAAGCGCCGTGCCCGATTTATGTGAAATGCGGAGGCTGCCAGCTGCAGCATATGACCTACGATGCCCAGCTCCGCTATAAGCATAAACAGGTGAAGGATGCGTTTGAACGGATCGGCGGCCTCGACGAAACAGTGGTCCACGATACGATCGGGATGGAGGAACCGTGGCGCTACCGCAACAAGGCCCAGGTGCCGCTTGGTGTAAAAGAGGACGGCCGGTTAAAAGCGGGCTTTTACCAAAAACGGACACATAACATTATTGATATGGATGAGTGTATCATTCAGCAGAAGGAAAACGACGCTGCCGTTCAGCAGGTAAAAGACATTGCCGACCGATTTGGCATGAGCGCCTATGATGAAGAAAGCGGACGCGGCTTTCTCCGCCACGTCGTGACGCGGTACGCCCCGACTACCGGCCAGCTGATGATTGTCCTTATTACAAACGGCAAGAAAATACCGGACGAGCAGGCTTTTATCGAGGCTGTGCGCAGTGAAGTTAAGGATACGGCAAGCATCGTTCAAAACGTGAATACGAAACGAACGAATGTCATCTTCGGTGACCGCACGAAGACGCTGTGGGGCGAAGACTACATTTACGACCACATTGGCGATGTGAAGTTTGCGATCTCCGCGCGTTCCTTTTACCAGGTGAACCCGGTCCAGACAAAAACGCTGTATGACAAAGCACTGGAGTACGCGGACCTGCGCGGTCATGAAACGGTTATTGATGCCTACTGCGGCATCGGAACCATCTCGCTGTTTCTCGCAGAAAAAGCGCGTGAAGTGTACGGCGTGGAGGTAGTTCCTCAGGCCGTGAGTGACGCTAAGCGAAACGCCCAGCTGAATCATTTTGATAACGTAACCTTTGCGACAGGAAAAGCAGAGGAAGTGATGCCGTGGTGGGTAAAAGCAAACGGGCTGCGACCGGACGTTGTTGTTGTGGATCCGCCGCGGAAGGGCTGCGACGAACAGTTACTTGATACGATGCTTGAGGTTGCTCCCGAACGTATCGTATATGTTTCCTGTAACCCGGCGACACTCGCCCGCGATTTAAAGCACCTCGTGGAGGGCGGATACGAGGTCGTAGAAGCCCAGCCGGTGGATATGTTCCCGCAGACAACGCATGTGGAAGTGGCCACAAAATTAGTGCGAAAGTAAGAGGGAGTATGCAAAAAAAAGCCTCCGGCCCAGCTGTATATTAAAAACAAGGAAGGTCCCGCCCGGGGCCTTCCTTGTGTTATTACTGAGTATCTTCGCCAAAAGCCTCCGGCAGCATTTTAAAGCCTTCGATCTCTGCGTCCTCTTCAATCTCAATCATAATACAGCGTTTTCCCTGATAGTTGACCTGTCTTACGTATTCGAGGTCCTGCGGGCTGATCGCAATATTGGCGATTTTCGTGTTGATTTTAATGGATTTGGAATTGTATTTCGGCACGATGCTGTTTGCTTTCAGCTCATAGGTTTCGTTATCGGTCACCCGCTGAAACGCTGTTTTTACTTTGTCGGTCTCCACCTGCTCGCCGCTCTGCTGAAGCACCCGTTCGACATCTTTATAGTCGAGCGTCGGCGGGGTATCCTCTTCATTTTCTTCGACGACCCGGTGAATTTCGCCGTAGACGTTCGCAAGTGTGGTGGGGTTCATCTGGTCGCCGACCACGTCTCTTACTATATCCTCAAATACTGTTTTGTTTTCTTTGGCGGTGACGATCTCTTCGCCGTTCAGCACATCTTCGATAAACCGGTAGTCGGGTTCGTTGGGCTTTGAAGCTGCATAGAGCACATGATTGACGTCAGCGGCCCCTTCCGTCATCGCGGGAAACAAAAAGCCGGCCAATGGATGTTTAAGATCAATGACCGGATCGGCCTCGACCTTGTATTTGAATTCCTTCTCAATGTAATCAAACTGCATTTCTTTTTTCGGCTCTTCTGTCTTATTGATGCTGCAGAGAATAAAGGAATTGGAATATACTGCATCGCGGTCGCTCGTTTCTGCTTCCTCATTCCGCTGTTTGGCCGGTTTTAAATAATCGGCACGGATAAAGGTGATTACGGTGTCTTTTTCATACGGGTGGTCTTCAATCATTTTTTCGGTCATGCGAAGCATCTGTTCCTTCCAGTCTTCAACATTACGGCTTAAAAGACCTTTGTGGAGAATGAGCTGGCTGGAATCTTCAACGTCCTGCTGAAATTTCAGCTCGAATAATTTTTCATCCAGCTGCCCGGTGAGAACTTTTTTAAAATTGGCCATAAACAGCTCCTGCTGGTCGCTGTCGAGCATTTCGAACGGCTGACTCTGATGGTGATAAATATCGGTCGTTTCTTTCATTATGTAAACGTTAAAGATGTCGGAGATCGTGAGCAGATCATTGTCTGTTTTTAACTGCCTTCGAAGGTCGGCAATATCTTTTTTATCCATAGGTAGTCCACTCTTGAGCTGTTTGAAGGGTTATTAGCTTATTTATTTTAACATATTACAGCGGTTCCGGATTCGGCAGATATAAAAAAGCCCGCTGCTTTTAAACAGCGGACAACTTTCATTTATCTATTCGAGGGGCTGCCGAAGTGACGGCGGATTTCTTCACCGTAATCATCGGTTAATGTCATGGATGCTTCGTAATCAGGTGAATTTTCCACCGCTTCGCGGCTCACACTGGTGGTGGCACTTTCGTCCATGGCACTGAACTGATTAAACCATTCCACTGGAACGAGAGAGTGGTCACTTGACAGTGCACCGGCAGTATCAACCTCGATGAACTGAACGCTCCAGTCGTTTGTGTCAAAAACCACGTCAGAGATCGTGCCGATACTTTCACCTCCTGCATCGACATCATAGCCGCGAAGATCCTTCGTACTCTGCAGGTAGTAGTCTTCTTTGTTCCGGGCAGCTTCCATTTCGTTTTCTTCCGCACCGGTAACGGCAGTGTCATGGGCGGGACGTGCGTTATTATCGTCATCATCGTTAGGGGCGAACGGGCCGCCTACAGGCATAACCGGCCCGGTTCCGGTACTTCCGGCTGTTGGAATCCAGTAAGGCTCTAAGTTGTAATAATTTAAAACAGAAGCTTCGTAGGAACGGGAAATAGGTTCGTGTTCATCCGGCTTCGGACTGTCTTTAATCTGGTCTTTCGAGGCATTCATCTGAATGGCCTGGCCGGCAAGGTCGAGACGGCTGATCAGCTGGGGGCTGAGCAGAACCTTTCCTCCCACAAACCACGTGCGGGTATCAGCGACGAGAAACCGTACCTTCCATTCGCCTCTGGAATCGAAATAGACGTCGGAAATGGAGCCGATTGCTTCTTCATCGGTGGCTGAGATCCAAAATGCCTGAAAATCTTTTGTGCGTACGAGCAATTGCTGCACCTCCTGATGATAGTTGTTGATATACGGCTTATTACCTCATAGGGGTGTTTTTAAACTAACGACGTTAGCTCTTAAAAGCGGGTGAATATTAAGTCACAATTTGGATGGGAGAAAGGGTAATAGACCTAAACCGTTCAACGGGCCGATACCAACCTTTGTATCAATTCCACAGCAGTTGTTGACTTTGATAATCATTTTCAATTAGTGTGTACATTGTAATTAACAGCTTGAAACAGAGCTTTTATTTTTTCAGATTAATTGATAATGATTTTCATTATCTATAAATAACAGATCATGGAGGAGACGATATGCCGGTTGTAAAGGAAGGGTCGCACACCGCATTTGATAATGAATTTCTAACAAACATCGGTGATAAGCAAAGAACGCTCGAAATGTTAACCCAGACTTCTGCCTATATAGCGGATTTTTTTAATGAAAATGAAAGCCCTGTGGCCGCAGAAGAAGAACCGCAGGTAAAACAATTCTTTCACGGCATAGAGCATGAACATACTTTTGATAGTGTGCTTGACGAAGTAATGGAGCATATTATGAAACGCTCCTTAAACATCAGCCATCCTCATGCGATGGCACATCTGCACTGCCCGCCGCTTTTATCCGGGGTGTGTGCAGATTTGATCGTGAGCGCTCTAAATCAATCGATGGATTCCTGGGATCAAAGCCCGGCAGCGACAACAGTAGAGACAGAGGTGGTGAACTGGCTGTGTGAATTGTATCAGCTGCCTCAAACCGCTGCAGGAACATTTACGACTGGAGGGACTCAGTCGAATTTTATGGGGCTGCTGCTTGCAAGAGACCAATACTGCGCCCGGGAGTTGTCACATGATGTGAAAGCCGATGGCCTTCCTCCGGAAGCATCCAGATTCAAGATTTTTTGTTCAGAGGAGGCGCACTTTACCATCAAAAAATCGGCTGTTCAGCTTGGCCTCGGAGAGCGGTCAGTAGTAGGGGTGCCGACAGATGAGCACAAAAAAATGAACGCCGGTAAGCTTGAAGCCTTCATTCAGGAGGCAAGGGAGTCCGGTAACCATCCCATTGCCGTAGTGGCTACAGCCGGCACTACTGATTTTGGAAGCATTGACCCACTCCAGGAGATTCGACGTACAGCAGACAAAGAAAATCTATGGATGCATGTGGACGCCGCCTTCGGCGGAGCTTTGGCGCTCAGCAGCAATCAGGCTGTAAAGCTCGACGGGGTGCATAAAGCAGATTCCCTGGCGGTGGATTTTCACAAATTATTCTATCAGCCAGTCAGCTGCGGGGCTTTTTTGGTTAAGAGCCAGGACACTTTTCGTTTTATCAGACACAGGGCGGACTATTTGAACCCAGAAGACGACAGCGAGGAGGGCTTTACTAACCTCGTGGACTATTCGATGCAGACGACCCGGCGCTTTGATGCACTTAAAATATTGATGACGCTCCGGACCCTGGGCACGGAAAAATGGGCGGAAATGATCGGGAAGGGCTTAAGACAGGCGGGGCGTCTCGCGGAAAAAATTAACGATGAGCCGAACCTGTATCTAGTAATGAAACCAGAAATGAATGCAGTAGTGTTTAAATACTGCACAGAAAGCTCCTTTGAAGAAAGGGAAGAAGACGAGGTCAATAAAGAAATTCAGCAGCGGTTGTATGCTTCAGGTGAAGCAGTCATTGCCAAAACGAAAGTAGACGGCAGGCAGTTTTTAAAGTGCACGCTGATCAATCCTTTAGCGGAAGAGGAGGATATTGATCACGTGATTCAGGCCGTGATTGAAATGGGCCGGGAAATTGAAACCATACGAAAGGGGCAGAAGAAGTGAATACTAAACAAACAGCAGCAGAGGCTTCGATGCAGAGCCTTCTTAATTGTTACTTGCGCGAGACCGGAAGCGGTGCCTGGGGAGAGAAGGAATGCCGTGTGGAGCTTTCTCATCAAGAGATAGAGCTGATACTCCCGGTTAAATACCGGTCCCTGACACATCGTCATCTTTTCCGTTTTCCACTTTATTATAGAACCAGCGAAAGCAGTTCTCTAGTTGAACTGGATGTGCTGACCACCGGGGCTTTGCTTTTGAAGGAACTTTCGCTTGCATACGCTAATAAGGGAGGGCAGGAAGAAATGATGCAGCGTGTACTCCAAAGCTTTGAACTCATAGAGCTGTTTTTAGAAGCACGCAGGGAGGATAAAGGAGAAGTTATCTCCCGCTACATTGATTCAGAGCAGAGCCTTTTGCTCGGGCACCTGCTGCACCCGACCCCTAAAAGCCGGCAGGGTATGGAACGTAAGGAGGAAACTGAACTGTATTCCCCGGAAACAAAAGGACGTTTTCAGCTGCATTTTTTCCGGGCTCCGTCAGCCCAGGTAGAGGAAGCCTCGATGGAAGAAGAAAAAGCGGCAGATATCGTAAAAAAAGATCTTCAAAATGCCCCGGAGACAGAGGAATTATTTAAAAAACACTACTGCCGTCTGGATGATGGATATGCCCTGCTGCCGGTACATCCGCTTCAGGCAGAAGCTATGCTCTGCGAGGAGTCGATTCAACGGAAAATGGAACACGGAGAATTAGATTATCTTGGCCCGGCAGGCCGAAGCTTCACAGCGACTTCCTCGATCCGGACCCTTTATCACGAGCAGTCACCGTATATGTTTAAAGTTTCAATTCCGGTGAAGGTTACTAATTCACTGCGTGCCAATCAAAAAAAAGAACTGGCTCGCGGCATAGAAGTGGAAAAGCTGATGCAGAGCCGGATTGGAAAAGATGCAGCACAGTTTTTCCCGGGGTTTGAAATTATACGTGATCCAGCATATATCACCCTTAAAGGTGAAGAAGAAACAGGCCTGGAAACGATTATCCGGCGCAATCCTTTTCAGGAAAATATGGATGACCAGGTGTCACTGGCCGCAGGGCTTGTCCACGACGCGTACGGGGAAGGCAGTATGCTCAGCAACATGATTCGAGGTCTCGCCCGGGCGGAAAACCGGAGCACTGCCGAAGTAAGCAGGGACTGGTTCCGGCGGTACTTATCAATATCCCTGCATCCTATGCTCTGGCTGTATATGACTCACGGCATTGCGCTTGAAGCCCACCAGCAGAATTCTGTCGTTCGTTTTACCGGCGGCTATCCGAAAGTGTTTTATTACCGGGACAATCAGGGCTACTATTTTGCCCACTCAAAGGAAGCGCACTTGAAAAAGTATGTGCCGGAGCTGAATGCTTCAAGCGACACTGTATGCGCAGATGATATTGCAGATGAACGCTTCCGCTATTACTTTTTCATCAACCATTTATTTGGGCTGATTAACGGCTTCGGAGCTTCAGGCCTGATTGAAGAAGCGGAACTGCTGCAAATACTCCGAGAGGAGCTTGAAGATGCGGAAAAAGCATTCGGCCGTTCCCGCCTGACCCAAAGTCTTCTTGAATACAAAAGCATCCTGTCCAAGGGCAATCTGCTGACCCGCTTTTTCGACATGGACGAATTGGTCGGCTCCCTGGCCGAACAGTCTGTCTATATTCATATTTCAAATCCACTGACTGCAAAGGAGTGCATGCAGCATGAAAACGAGGCAATCTAATTACCATATTTTTAGCCGGGATCCGGTAGAAGAGATGGATGAACGTCTTCAGTTTCGTGATGTGGATGAACAATCTGATCTGGATCTTCTGCACGGGTGGATGCACGAGGCGCATGTCGTACCATTCTGGCAGCTGAATATAAGTAAAAGCAGCTATCAAGCGCATCTTCGAAAGGCACTGGCGGATAATCATCAATCGCTATATGTCGGGGAGCTTGATGGCCGCCCGATCAGCTACTGGGAGGTGTATTGGGCAGCAGACGACATAATTGGTTCCTATTACAAAGCGGAGCCGGAGGATCAGGGCGTTCACCTTTTGATTGGGCCCCCTGAAGAAACAGGCAGGGGACTTGCCTTGCCGCTTTTAAAAGCTATGCTTTCGATGCAGTTTAACCATCCTGGAACAAATCGGGTGATCGCTGAGCCCGATATTACCAACGGCAAAATGATTCATGTGTTTAAAAAAGCGGGATTTGAGCCTGTAAAGCCGGTGGATCTGCCTGACAAACGTGGACTTTTAATGGTCTGCACCCGCGGGACATATGAAGGAGGAGACCGCGATGGCTGAGGAAATATACGATGTATTAGGGGTAGGAATTGGACCGTTTAACCTGGGGATGGCGGCACTTGTGGAAAATGTACCGGAAGTGAAGGGTCTATTTTTGGATGAAAACGATAGATTTGAATGGCACGGCGGTATGCTGCTCGAAGGCACCAGCCTTCAGGTTCCATTTCTTGCGGATTTGGTCACGCTGGCTGATCCAAAGAGTCCTTATTCCTTTTTAAATTACTTGCAGGAAAAGGAAAGATTATATCATTTTTATTTCTATGAGAAATTTCATATTCCGCGCCGCGAATACAATGACTACTGCCGGTGGGCAGCTGAAAAGCTTTCCTCCTGCCGGTTTGGGCAGCGGGTTGTCCAGATGGAATTTTTGAAGGAGAACGGGCTGTATAAAGTAGAAACAGAAAATACTGGCACAGGGAAAAGTAGGTGCTTCTATTCCCGGCATGTGGTAATGGGTACCGGTACGAAGCCGGCGCTTCCCTCATGGATGGAAAGCGGAAGAGATGTTTGCCACTCTGCAGACTACCGTTACCGCCGGAAGGAACTGCTCCAAAAGCAGAGCATCACAGTGGCAGGCTCCGGTCAGAGCGCCGCTGAAGTTTTTCTCGATCTGTTAAAGAAACGGCCGGAATATGGATACAGCCTCCGCTGGTATACGAGGTCATCGGGATTTTTCCCGATGGAATATTCCAAGCTCGGACTTGAACATTTTTCGCCGGATTATACTGGTTATTTTTACCACCTTGACCCTTACACAAAGGAGCAGCTGCTCAAGAAGCAGGATCTGCTGTATAAAGGGATCAGCGCTGATACGATTGCGGCCGTATACGACGAGCTGTATGAGCAGACAATCGGAGGGGAAAGCCAGGGCATAGTGCTTCAGGCAAATACGGAACTTACGAGTATGGATAGTACGCCGGCTGGCGATATAAAGCTGTTTTTGAAGGAGATTAACTACGGCACAGAGCATACAGAAGAAACAGAAGCACTGATCGCTGCGACAGGCTACCAGCCATCCCCTCAGCCATTTCTAAGAGGAATCGAAGCTTATTTGCAGCGTGATGAATACGGGCGGATGCAAATTGATGAAAAGTACCGTGCAGTGCAGGCTGAGCAGAACCGCTATGTTTTTATTCAAAACGGCGAGATGCACACGCATGGTGTTGGAGCGCCGGACCTCGGGCTTGGAGCGCACCGGAACGCGGTTATTATTAATCAAATCGCAAACCGGGAAGTTTACCCCGTCCGGTCTGAAAATGTCTTTCAGGAGTTTAAGAGAAAAACGGCCGGGGCTATCGTGTGAAGCTGAGCGCCATAATATTAAAAAGAAAGGAAGAAAGCAGATGAATTCATATACGGCGGAGTCCGCGGAATCTGTCCAACAGCTGCACTGGGAGGAGGCGAACCGGCGGTTAACGGCTAAAATGCTTCAGGAATTCCTGTACGAGGGTATTATTGAAGCAGAGGTTACCGAAGAGGGAGAGCTGCAGAAGCTTCAAGTGAAAACAGCTCAGGCAGTTTATGCATTTTCGGCGCGCAAGCGGTTTTTTGACAGTGTCCACGTGTATCCGGAAAGCATAGTGAAAAAAGAAGGGAAATCAGAAGCGCCGGTCCGGGCGGACGCTTTTCTGCTTGAACTACAGCAAACAGCTCCAATTTCGAGTGAAACAGCGGGGCATTTGCTGAAAGAATATTATCATACCCTGACAGCAGACTGCTATTTGCTGGACAAAAGGACGACGGCTGCCGAGCTTGCAGACATGGATTATCTGCTGCTTGAAGGAGAAATGAACGGCCATCCGTGGATCACATATAATAAAGGCCGAATTGGATTCAGCTTTCAGGATTATCTTTCTTATGCCCCTGAACATAAGCAGAAAGTCTATTTATTCTGGATAGCGGTCCACAGGGAAGCTGCTTCGTTTCAGACCCTGCATGCTGATGGTTACCGCCAGTTAATAGAGCAGGAGCTGAATGAAACCGAGCGCAATTATTTTAGCAGTCTAATAAGCCGTGCCGGGGAAGACCCGAATGACTATTATTACATGCCGGTGCATGACTGGCAGTGGGACAATTACATCGTAACGCTCTACGCTGAGTATATTGCCAGAGGGTGGATTATTCCTCTGGCGTATTCAGGAGATGCGTACCTTCCGCAGCAATCGATTCGTACGTTCGTCAACACAGAGCATAAAACAAAAAAACATGTGAAGCTTCCGCTAAGTATTTTAAATACACTCGTTTACCGGGGGCTGCCAAGCGAGCGGACAAAAGTGGCACCAGAGGTGACCAAATGGATTCAAGCCATCAAGGACGAAGACCCTTTTCTGCGGGAGACGTGTGAGGTGGGGCTGCTCGGGGAAACAGAAACAATCGATGTGCCGCATCCCGGGTTTCATCATCTGCAGGGAGTGCCGTACCAGTATACAGAGATGCTGGGTGCTGTCTGGAGAGAAAGTATTTATACGGCAGTGGAGGATGAAGAAAAGCCAGTAACGCTGGCGGCTCTTTTGCACGAAGATGCGAATGGAAAGCTGTTGGTTCAGGAGTATGTGGAACGTTCAGGGTTAAGTACGAAAGCGTGGATAAAGCAGCTGTTTGATTCCCTGCTCCCTCCGCTGTTGCACTACATGTATAAATACGGCACCGTTTTTTCTCCTCACGGGCAGAATACAATTGTTGTATTAAAGAACTATGCCCCGCAGCGGCTGATCATGAAAGACTTTGTGGATGATGTGAATGTGAGCGATCAGCAGCTGCCGGAGCTCGAGGAGCTTCCAGAGGAGTTAAAGCAGGTTCTTCGGTGCGAGCCGCCGGAAGGACTAGTGCAGTTCATTTTCACCGGGTTGTTCATCTGCCACTTCCGCTATCTGGCGGATCTGCTCGACCGGAAGAACTTACTTACAGAAAGTATATTCTGGAAAATGGCTGTGGAAACAATGGAAGCGTACGAAAAATGCTTTCCGGAGCTGAATGGACGCTTTGAGCTTTTTAATCTTTTTCAGCCGACCATGGTGAAGCTGTGCCTGAATCGGAACCGGATGCTTGATTACGGCTACGGTGACGGTGATGACCGCCCGCACGCTTCAGAGCATGGGTATGTGGGCAACGCCCTCTATATGGTTCGTGCGTATAATGAATAAGTCAGGGATCTTCCCTGGCTTTTTTGTTTGATAATTTATCTTTGTGATGAATTACATAATTAGTACATAAATATATCGTACTAAAGACACATGTATTGTTTAGAAAGGGGAAACGTATTATAATAATTCTAATGTACAAATCATCCCCTCAATCAATCTAAATGTGGAGGAACATAAATTGCAAAAAGAATATAGTCTGGATTCGACTGAATTCCCGTCACTCAAATCTGTTTCGCAGAAAATGTTTGATTTAATAGCCGACCAGCTTGATGTGAATACAGCGTATATTACAAAGCGCGGCAACAATGAAATGACTGTCATCAGCACGTTTAATAAAAAAGAAGAAATTATTCCCGAAGGCTATTCGGTAGAATATAGTGATACGTACTGCAGGAAAATTATTATGAACGAGGAAGACGCACTCTGTACAGAAGACCTGACAAAAGATGTGATGACAAGAGAATTGGAGGTGACCTCCCAGCTGCAGATGAAAGGATTCCTCGGTGTCACGCTGACCGATCTGAACGGCAATGTATTCGGCACGCTGTGTGTTATGGATCCCGAGGAAAAAATATTCAGCCAGGAGGATGTGGACTACTTAAAAGCCATGGGAGAGGTGCTTGCACATATTATCGAGCTCGACCACACCCAGTACAACCTCGGATTTTTAAACGTGCCGATTATTCCGGTCAGAAAAGGTATTTCGATTCTTCCGGTTCAGGGAATTATTGATGAAAAACGGGCTGAAATTATTACCAGTACCGTTCTGGAGTACGCGGCAGACCAAAAAATTGAGCACCTTGTGATTGATTTGTCAGGGCTTGTGATCGTGGATGGTGAGTTTCCGCACGTGTTTATTAATGTCATTCATGCCCTGAAGCTAATGGGAGTTAACATTTTACTGACCGGAATATCTCCGGCGATCGCCCAGCATGAATTAAGCAACAATGAAATTTTAAAAATGAACATCCACATCTCAAGAAATCTGGAATCTGCGCTTGAACATATTGGTTTTCATCTGCAGTCTCAATAAAACCGGCCCTTCTGCCGGTTTTTTTTAGTAGCCAAAGCACAGGGAGGGATAAGATGAAGCATGAAATCATGATAAAAGCATCCAGGAAGACAGTATATGATTGTTTAACGGATCCAGAGAAGCGGGCAGAGTGGAGTCCGGAAATTATCGACATTACATATGAGCATTCACCTGAAAAGGAAGGTGCGTTATTCACTCAGACCCAGAAAGCTGGACGCTCCGTCTACGTATCTGAAGGGAGAAATCTAAGTGTGAAGGAGCCGGAGTTATTCAGCTATGAATTGACTCTCCAGCAAATGCATATAGTCATTACCTATGAATTAAAAGAGCGATCGGCATGGACCGAAGTCGTCCAGACGTACGAATCCCGTCAAAACCACCGTTTTGGCCGGGTGCTTGGGGCGCTCGTACGTCCGCTGACGAATAAGCTTGCTAAGGATATACTGAAAGGACTTAAAAGATGCAGTGAAGCATTATAAATCTTATTATCTTAATAAAAAAGAAGGCAGCCACTTATTATAGTGAAGCTGCCTTCCTTTTTATTGTATAGCCCATTCCATTCTACTTTTTAATGTATTTCGATTTAGTTCTCCAGTTAAGTTAAAAACCTGCAAATTAAACTTTGGATCTTTTGAGTTGGAATATTCCTGCCAATGTTCGGCGACATATTTTAAATCGGAAGCACTGATTAAAGCTACGTCAGTGTCCTGCTCTGAAAATGCTTTGAGCTTTTGGGCTTTAGAAATGGCTTCGGTACTGTAATCAGCAGTAATAATCAAAAACAGAGTCACCCTCATGGTGTCTGAACGAATATACCCCAAAAATTGCTCATAATGAGCTTCAGGGAAATTATATATTTCTTCAACACTTTTATTATCCCAAAGGATTACTTCTTTTGATGAATAATGAAGTTTACCATCTGCATGTTTTGAACCATTCATTTTTACGAGATCCAATTTCAACTGTTTTTCAAAAAGAAACTGAGTAGCTTGTTCAAAATTATTTTCAATATCTAAATCTTTATCGATTACTTTATTTGTTCTTAACAGCTTATAATTTCTCGAAGCCAAATCTTCAAAAAAATCGTAATACCTGGATCTATGATCTGTAGGATCGGAATCAACCACTGAAGTTAGATTTTCATAGTAATCAATAATGTTTTTTATTTTTTGTACTTTAGTACCGCTTAACCTGGCTCCGTCTAAAGATTGAAGCACTTCTTTCAATTCAGATAAACTTAAAGTGTTCAATACACTGGTAGGTCTAGCGTTATGCTTTATAATTCGTTCAATCAGAATGTCCTTGTTACCGCTTAAATTTAAGTTCAATGCAGAAAGGATAGTCTTAAGTTGATTCATATTTAAGTCATTCAGGAGTTTCAAATATGTATCTTTGCGAAGTTCACTTCCCATTTCGTATCTTACGACCCTGGCTATTTCATAAGGAATAACATAATAACCTTCATCGCTTTTGAATCGCAAAATAAGTCCTCTCGTTTGAAGATGCTTTAACGATTTTTCTATTTGCTTTGTAGAATGTAACTTGTTTCCTTTTTGAGGGAACCTTCCAGTACGGCTTTCGATCAGATAATGATCTTTAGTAGTCAATCCAAGCTCATCCCGAAGCACATTAAGCATATTAATTTCGTGTGAATTGAGTGATTCGTCCTTCTTCCATGCAGCTGCCAGCACGGCATTATAAATTCTTAGTGTTTCTTCAGAAATAGAATTTTTGATAAATTCATCTTCTTTGCTTTCTTCTATAATTTGTTTTTCGATTGATTCTACGGAAGAAAAAATTTCACTTTCAGGTAATAAATAACCCTCTTGTTCCATCAAAGACATTAAAATCATTTCATTAACTAATGCAATGTCTCTGTCCACTTCTAGAAAGTTCAAGTTTCTTTTCACTCTTTCACTGTCCTGGAACTCCTCAATATTTCTTAGAATAATATCGCGCATCTCTTCTTCATTTTTTAAACGAATATCTTTTAAGAAACTATCTACAGTTCTCGAAAGATAAAGTTTAGACATTTTAGGTAGTACGTCTTCTAATTGCACTTTTCTCACCTCGATTTAAATTTACAATAAGCATTAAGAATGACAATAATTTTTTTAAATGTAACTATTATCCTAAACTAAAGTATGATTAGATGAAAGAAATAACCCAAAATAGTATTACTTTGGGCTAGTTTTAGTTTTTATTTAAATTTTAAAGCATCTCATGGATTTCTTCTTTGATCAGGCTCCAGGCATCGGTCTGGATATCGGTAAGCATAAAATGCTCTGCATCCGGGAGTTCGAGATACCGGATGGACCGGTAGCCGATTTTGGCTGCCTGATGGTACTGCGCGCTGATGCCTACCGGCACGTTCACGTCGAGCGCTCCGTGCACGAGTATCTGTGGGACATCGATAGGGATCAGGTCAAACGGCGAGGTTTCAGTATAGCGTTCAGGAAATTCGTCCGGGGAGCCGCCAAGCAGATCGGCGACAGGGTCCGATGGTTCCTGGGCGTTTGTGATTTTGTTGCGGTAGTCATGTATCTCGTGCATTAGATGTAAATCAAGCACCCCGGCGAGACTTACCGCTCCATATATGGATAGCGGGTCAGCGAAGTGGGACAATTCGCTGGTAGCGGGCAGGGATGGCCTGGCAGCGAGCCATAAGGCGAGCTGTCCCCCTGCGGAATGTCCAATGGTAAACACTCGTCGAACGTCAATGGGGCGGGTGGCTGCGAGCTCACGCACGTAATCAGCGGCCCTGCCGACGTCATTGAACGTTCCGGGCCAACCACCGCCCGCGTGACCAACGCGCCGGTATTCAATGTTCCATGTGGCAATGCCTTCCCGGGTCAAATCCTCAGCCACATCCTGAATAATATCGAGACCAAAAGGTGTTCGCCAAAATCCTCCGTGAATAACTATTGCTAAAGGAAAAGGACCTTCTCCTTCAGGCAGGCGAAGTTCTCCGAACTGTTCAGAGTGCTCACCGTAATAAATTCGTTCCATATTTTTCCCTCCTGTTCTCCTTTTATCATACCTGCTTTTGGTACAATAGATAATAGGAAATGCTGAGGAGGAGAGACGTGAGGATAAAAACGTTTTACGCCATAAGCGATAAAGGACTCGACAAGAAAGTGAATGCCTTTCTGGACGATGCAGACATCGAAGTAACAGATATTCAGTTTGCAATGAACTTCTTTTATTTCAGCGCGATGATCGTATACCAGGATAATAGAGAATAAATGGGGGATAGATATGCAGCCATTAGTTAAAGCAATTGAAGGAGAGCAGCTGTACCTGCGTCCTTACACGAAGGAAGAAATACCGGCGTTGTACGAAGCGTTTAATAATAATCACATTGCCCGCCAGTTTACCGGCGCCAGCCATATTTACACGCTGGAAGATGTGGAGCGCTATATCGAAGGTACCGATGCCCATGCAGACGTCCGGCTCGGCATTTTCATGCAGGGAAATGATCAATTAATCGGGGATACTTCGTTTATTGATATCGACACACCGGCGAGCCGGCAGGCGAGGTTTCAAATGATTATATTTGACGACTATATCGGGCAGCGCTTCGGCACTGAAGCAACAAAGCTGATGCTTGAATACGGGTTCGGGAAGCTGAATTTCCACAGGATTGAACTGGAAGTTTTTTCGTTTAACACCCGGGCGATTCACGTATATGAAAAGCTTGGATTCGTGCACGAAGGAATGAAGCGCGAGTGTCGTTACTACGACCACCAGTATTATCATGCTGTAATGATGAGCATACTCGAACAGGAATACCGGGAAAAGCATCGCTAAGCTAAAAAATCAGCAGCAGCCGATCGGCTGCTGCTGATTTTTTGAAAAGTGAAATACTATTCGATCGTTAAGTCAGGAGTTTTCCTGGAGAAAAATCTAGTTAAATAAACTAAATAGATAAATCCTGCAGTGGCCCAGATTGTACCTAACAATAGTGCATTTTGATCTAAGTTTATAAATAACGCAATATCAAAAGCAGCACCGATTAGTGGAATAACAAGAAACAACAGAAGATCTTTGCCTCTTCGACGTTGTTCTTTTATAAAGTAATGAGCGATGACCGATACGTTTACAAAAGTAAACGTAATGAAAGCTCCAAAATTTATAAAGGAAGTAGAGGTGGTAATATCAAGCACTAACGCCAGGAGACCTACAATCCCCACAATGACTATGTTTAAAACTGGTGTGCGGGAGCGTTGGTTAATAAAGCCAAATATTTTTTTAGGCAGTACTCCGTCTCTTCCCATCGCATAAAGCAGCCGGGAACCACTGGCCTGAGCGGAAAGCCCGGATGCAAATTGGGCTAAAATTAACCCTGCCAAGAAAATAGCGCTGAAAAGGTTACCTCCAATTTGATAGGCAATTTCTAAAGCAGCTGAATCTGCATTGTTGATTTGGCTGAAATCAGGATACACGAGATATAAGAAATAGGAAGCTGCGATAAAAATGCCGCCGCCAATTAATGTAATTAATATGATAGCTTTAGGAAGAGTTTTTTCAGGTTTAATGGTTTCTTCAGAAAGTGTAGTAACAGCATCAAATCCCAAAAATGAATAACAGGCTATTGAGGCCCCTGCTAATATTAAAGGAAATTCAGCGTCGCTGTTAAATAACGGTTCTAAAGCAAATATTGTGCCCGTCCCCATACCCTGGACTAAATTCACAATACAAAGAACAACGAATAAGGTAACCACTGAGAGCTGAAAGATCATCATAAGTAAGTTGACCTTCGTAGTGGTAGTTATTCCAATTATATTAATAATAGTTGTAATTACGATGAAAGCTACAATCCATACCCAGGCAGGAATGAAGGGGAAAGCAGTATTTAAATAAACGCCGCCAATCAGCCATATGACCATAGGAAGAAATAAATAATCCAATAAAACCGACCAACCGACCATAAAACCTACGGGGGCGCTGATCGACTTTCTTGTATAAGTGTAAGCTGAACCAGAAATAGGAAAAGCTTTTACCATCCGACCATAGCTGTAAGCAGTGAAGAGCATAGCGATCATAGCAAACAGGTAGGCGGAAGGTACAAAACCGTTGGTCGTATCTGCTAAAACCCCGTACGTGCCGAACACTATCATTGGGGTCATGTATGCGAGGCCGAATAAAACAACTTGATAAAGAGTAAGTGTTCTTTTTAATTCTCCTGCCGCCATTAACGTTCACCTTCCTTATTTTAAATATTTTTCAAGGCTTTGATAGATATTTTTATTAATATTATTAAGGTAGTTAAGTTTGGGGTCCCGTTCAGCTTTAATTGGTATATTGCCAATTGATATTCCACTTGTTTCCCCGCCTTCCACAAGAGTTTCGCCATTTAGGTCCACGGCTTTGCTGTGACCGAAAAAGTGTAAATCATCATCTGTTCCTATTTGATTGCATATTGCTAAAGGAATTTCGTTTTCCATCGCCCGACTCATCAAATACACATCCTGGTGCTTTTCATAGGGACTCATATTAGCTGTTGGTATTAAGATGATTTCAGCACCTTTAGCACGCAATAATCTGGCCGTTTCAGGGAATTCGAGATCGTAGCATATCATCATTCCGACTTTGCCGTAAGTTGTAAGGAAAACGTGGTAGTCGGAACCATGGGAGAAAGCAGTTTTCTCTTCATCGAATAAATGAGTTTTCCGGTACTTGGAAAGAATTTGACCGGATCCATCAACGTATATTGCCGTAATAAAATACTTTTCTGAATCCTTTTCAGGAAAAGAAAACACTGCATCCACGGCTAACCTCCGACAAGCCTGACAAAGCTTTTGGATCGCAGGGGAATCCATAGAGAGAGAGAGGCTTTCGATGTCTTTCTTATTTTGTAAATAGCCGGTTAGAGACATTTCTGGAAAGAGAACTACCTCCGCCCCTTTTTGTTTAGCTTCCTCCAGCGAAGATATTAATAAATTTAAATTTTTTTCTGTTTTGGTTAATACAGGCTTTATTTGAGCTAATGCTATATGCATAAGTCACCATCCTTTCTACTTAAATATCAATGCAAAAACCATGCCAACATTAAAAGGGTTGATAATTCAGATAATTTAAAATAAAATATAAGTTCATTGATGCTAAAAATCATCAACGAACTGTAAAATCGATGATTTGTATCATCTTGATGAAAAAAATCATCAAAAGGAGGCCGGCGGTGAACTTTCCCCAGCAGTTAGTTATAGTGACAGATGAAAATGAAAACATTATTGAAATACATGGAAAAGAAACGATGCTTTATTCTTCACTGCCTATCCATTTTAAAGAAGGCAGTGATTTATTTTCTCTGGAGTGGCGGAGCTTTTTCAGACAATCCTTACAGAGAAAAAAGCTTTATCAAACGATGGAATCTGTGAATAATGAAATAATATATGTGCGCAAATGCACGTTATTTGAAAAAAATTATATATATATTTTCACTAATTTCTCCTCTCCGGCAGGAGAAGAAGATTCATCTTTAATTTTTAATTCACTGCCAATGAAAAGGATATTAACCATTATTAATAATATATCGGAAGTGGATTCTACGGTGCTTTTGCTGGGAGAGTCAGGTGTTGGAAAAAGTGCGGTCGCTAAATTGATACATGAGAAAAGCAAAAGGGAAGACCAGCCCTTCGTTACAATTAACTGTGGAGCGCTTCCGGAGAGTTTAATTGAAGCGGAATTATTTGGATATGAAGCAGGAGCTTTTACAGGTGGAGATAAAAATGGAAAAATAGGTTTGTTTGAAGCTGCTCATAATGGAACTATTTTCTTGGATGAAATTGCTGAACTTCCATATAGTATGCAGTCTAAATTACTGGAAGTTATTCAAGAAAATAAAATAAGAAGATTAGGCGGAAGAAGCGAACAGAAAATTAATGTGAGAGTAATGGCAGCAACGAATAAGCTTTTGGCAGAATTAGTAGAGCGTAAAGAGTTTCGTGAGGATTTATATTACAGGCTTAATGTGGTGCCTATAACCATTCCTCCTTTAAGGGAAAGGCAGGAAGACATATTTGATTTAGCCGTGCAGCTTTTAGCAAAGTTTAACCATAAATACGGTCGCGAAGTAATTTTTTCAGAAGAAATGCAGGCTGATTTATATTCAAATAAGTGGCAGGGGAATATTAGAGAACTTTCTAATTATATAGAACGTATTGTTGTTACAAATGATATGTATACGGGAGAATGGGGGAAGCCCTCCAGTAATGAATTTGAAACAAAAACAGAAGACAGGACCAAAAAGAAGTATCCGACGTTGAAAGAAGTGAGAGAGAAGGCGGAAAAGAAATTAATTATGGAAGTATATGAAACATTTCAAAATACATACCAGACAGCAGAAGTTCTGGGAGTAGACCAGTCTACTGTCTCGAAGAAAATCAAAAAATACAAAAAAGAATAAAAGCGATGGTGGAGGTGTGGTGTTGGAAAAAAGTTCAATTACCATAGGGCTGGCTCAACTGAAATGCGAATTATTAAATAAAGAAATAAACCTTAAAAGAATGTTAAGTACGGTTAAAGAAGCAGAAGAAAAGGCAGTAGACTATCTCATTTTTCCTGAATTATTTCTCAGTGGTTATGTAATGGATGACCAGCTTTTTGACCTCGCTGAGACGACCGATGGTGAAAGCATAAAGAAACTACGAGAAGCTGCTTTTTCCTCATCCATAGGAATATTGGCTGGTTTTCCAGAAAAAAAGAATGACAAATTGTATAATTCGGCAGTTTTTATAAATAAAGAAGGTTCCATAGAGGACGTTTATAGAAAAACACATCTATTTCGGAACGAAGCTGTCTATTTTTCTCCAGGAAGTAAAGCAGATATCATAAAATTGCCGGAAGGGAAAGCGGGAGTGCTGATTACCTTTGATATGGAGTTCCCTGAAATGCCGAGGCTCTTAGCTTCACAAGGCGCAGAGGTCATATTTGTACTGGCAGCAAATATGTCACCTTATCAGCGGTATCAGCATACATATCTGCATGCTCGGGCGATGGAAAACCATGTATTTATGGCAGCAGCTAATAAAGTAGGCCTGCACGTGGATAATATTTTTTTCGGCGAAAGTCAGGTCGTAAGCCCGGAAGGAATATCATTGTATAAGGCAGGTCATAATGAAGAGTTAGGGATTATAGAAATTAATTTAAATGAAACGAAAACAGCCCGGGGAGAACTGAATTATTTGCAAAATAAACGCGAAGATCTTTATTGACTAAAGAATATTTAAATGTAAGTTTTCAACTGTAAGAATAAATCTGCTTCTTTTAATGAAGGTGACAATGTGAAAGAGATATACAGCAGCGTGGTGCAGTTTCGCGGCACTCATTACGAATTTGGCAAATACCAGGGAAAACTTCTTGCCGGGTCATTATCCGTTGAAAACCGGGATAAGCAATGGAAAATACGAAAGCCGCGGTTTCAGGTGGATATAGCGGAAACGAAAGAGGCTCTTATGAAAGTGGCCCCGGGTATCTGGGAGGAGCTTGAAGGGCTGCAGGACGGTTTGAAATGGAGCATGGGAAAAATCATTATGCATTTTTCCGGCTATCGTCTTGAGATACCTAAATCGGGCTGCTCTATTATGACCGGAGACGATTACCTGGTGCGCAATTACGACTATCACCCAAAAACCTACGAGGGCAGGTACACATTGTTTCAGCCGGCGGATCAGGGCTATGCGATGATTGGCCCCTCGCAGCGGGTGACCGGCCGGATGGACGGAATGAACGAAAAACAGCTTGCGATGGGCTATAATTTTATGCACCGGAAAAAGCCGGGAGACGGATTTATCTGCTCCATGATTGGCCGCTTAATCCTGGAGGTGTGTGCATCGGTAGAGGAGGCGGTCGATATGCTGAAAGAAATTCCGCACCGCCACTCGTTCAGCTACGTGATTCAGGACACGAAAGGTGTTTCCAAAGTAGTGGAGGCGTCACCGCGCGGAGTTATCGCCAGGGAGGATCAGACGTGTACGAATCACTTTGAAAAAATGCCGGAAGAAAACCGTCATTATTTAGTGGATTCGAAAGCCCGTCAGGAGGTTATGGAAAAGAAAAAACAGGTACGCCCTTCGGCAGAAGAGGCGTACCGGCTGTTAAATAATACCGGCGGCGGAGTGTTTTCGGATAATTATCACAGCTGGGCTGGCACGATTCATACCGCCGGCTACCTCCTGCAGGAGCAAAAAGCGTGGTTCGCGCTTGGAGGCAGCCGCGATCCCTACGAAATTGACTTCTCCTGCTGGCTGAAAGGGGAAGACCTTTCCGAACAGTATTTGTATGGGCAGATAGACACCGATATGAAATTTCTTCATATGGATCAGAACGTAAAATAAACCGGCACGCGGCCGGTTTATTTTTTATATACGTGCATCCCAGTTCTGCTTTTCCTCCTGCTTCATCTGATCCTCCGTATCCTGCGGATGAGCCGTACGGAAGGCGTGATGGTCTGCTTCGATGACTTCTACCATTTTGTTAATCATATCGTCAGGGTTAAACTGGCTGTCGAGCATCTGCTCCATGCTGCTGATTGATTTTTCCGGTGTGAAGTTTTTTTCCGGATCATACCATTTCCACTTTTCTTCAAACATCCGGTCATTAAAGCCAGTTTCGTACGGGCCGGGGTTAATGGTGGCCACCTGGACATTGAATTCTTCAAGCTCTGCCTTCATAGATTTAGCGATGGACTCGATGGCGTGTTTAGTGGAGCCGTATGGGGACAAATATGGCATAGCCACCACACCGACGATAGAGCTGAGAAAGATTATTTTGCCGCCGCCTTTCTCTACGAATTTTTTAGCAGCAATCTGAGCATTCTCAAGCGTGCTGAACACATTGGTTTCATAAATTTCGCGAACGCGGTCGACCGGTATTTCAGCTATTGGGCCGCCTTCACCGATGGCTGCGTTTGCGACGAAAATATCATAGTCATAGTCCGCAATCAGCTGCTGATCCCGTTTATTGGTAATGTCGAGCTTAATCACTTCGAGGTCCGCACCCGCTGCCTCTGCTTCCTCCCGGAGACTTGTAATCTGCGCCATTATCTCAACTGCAGCAATCACGCGGTGGCCTTTTTTCGCCAGGCCAATCGCTGTTCCTTTTCCAAGGCCGGTGCCAGCACCGGTAATAAATATTGTCTTACTCATAATTTTTCTTCCTCCTTATAGTAGGTCTGGTTGTAATGGACCGTTCCCCTTTGAATGAAGGGCGAAACGCGCCGCATCGCCGGAATGACCTGCCCAGCGGTTCGAGGGAAATGAAAAAGGAAAATGAGGAGCCCCGGCGAAATAACAATTAAAGAAGTTTTGAATGTGGAACCTCAATAAGGGAGGACGAAGCTATGAATAGAATTAACCTTATTACACTTGGTGTCAGGGACATTGCTGTTTCCAGGAAATTTTACCGGGAGGGACTCGGTTTTGAGGCTGCTTCGACTGAAGACGGCCCGGGTATTGTATTTTTTAATAACAAAGGCACTAAACTCGCTCTGTATTCATTAAAGGAACTGGCAAAAGAAACCGGAGAAGAAATGGAGGGAGCGGCCCAGGGTTTTTCGGGGATCACACTTGCGTACAATGCGAAGTCTGCCGAAGAAGTGGATAGCGTCATGAAACAGGCAGCCGGTGCCGGGGGCAGGATCGTAAAAGCACCGGAATGGGTTTTTTGGGGAGGCTACAGCGGGTATTTTAAAGATCCGGATGGTCACCTCTGGGAAGCGGCATACGCAGAATTTTGGGAATTCGACGAGCAGGACATGCTGATAATGAAATAAAAGGAGACATTCTATGTTTGCGTATAAAATTAACGAGCGCCTGGAGCTGCTGCTGCTTCAAAAAGAGCACGCAGGGGAACTGTTTGCCCTCATTGATAAAAATCGTGAACACTTAAAAGAATGGATGAACTGGGTGGACAATGTCGAATCGGTTCAGGATACTGCTGAAAACATTGACAGGATGCTCCAGCAGGCGGCAGCCGGAGGCGGTTTTCGCGCAGGTATAAGGGTTGAGGGGAGCCTTGCCGGCGTTATTAACTACCACGAAGTGGACTGGGGAAATAAAAAAACGAGCCTCGGGTACTGGCTTGGGAAGGAATACGAAGGAAAAGGCATCATGACTCAGGCAGTAGAAGCTTTTACGAACTATGCCTTCGATGAAATGGATTTGCACCGGGTGGAAATCCGCTGCGCTGAAGGAAATATAAAAAGCAGGGCGGTGCCGGAGAAGCTGGGATTTCAACTGGAAGGGACATTAAAGGAGTCAGAGCGCCTTGCCGGTGGTTATGTCAATCAGGCAGTCTACGGAATGGTCAAAACAGAAGATGGGAGCAGCTGACATATTTTCTGGGGCCCCGTGTTTATATATCAGTGAACCGTGGGAAAAGAAGCTAAGCAATCACGGTTTATTTTATTATGAACGTTTTTGAAAAAAAGCATTTTCAATATAGAGGATAAATGGGTAAAGAGGTAGTAGACAAAACTGGAGGGATACAAATGATTACGGCAGAACAGGAAAAAACATTAAAAAATCAGCTTTTGGAAATGAAAGAAGAAAATAAAGAAAAAATTGAAGCAGAAGAAACAGGAAATGCTAATAAC
The DNA here is from genome assembly GCF_056034365.1 of Marinococcus sp. LNHM5E3-2.1. Classification (NCBI taxonomy): domain Bacteria; kingdom Bacillati; phylum Bacillota; class Bacilli; order Caryophanales; family Bacillaceae; genus Marinococcus; species Marinococcus sp. LNHM5E3-2.1. The sequence continues at coordinate 43,347 of NZ_JBQLIB010000006.1, read as the reverse complement.
AATACAGAAACCATCGGTGAACTTTCCGAATACAGCAATCACCCGGGCGACCAGGGTACGGAGCTGCATGAAATGGAAAAAGACGCAGCATTAAATAATCAGGCCCGGGAACAGCTTGAAAACATCGATCATGCCCTTGAGGCAATGGAAAACGGAAATTACGGTAAGTGCGAAGTCTGCGGCAGAGAAATTCCATATGAACGCCTTGAAATTGTGCCGGAAACGACACGCTGTGTAGACCATGCCGGCAGCGATAAGCCTTCCCAGGACCATCCCGTGGAAGAAGACGTGGTTAACCCCGGACCGGAGCAGGAAAAAACGGAAGAAAATGTCGCTTTTGATAAAGAGGATACGTGGGAAGCGGTAAGTGAACACAGTACTTCCCAGACGCCATCCGATGATCCGGAAATGACCGGCTACACAAGTGATCAGGAAGAAGAGGAAGAAGAGGAAGGACGGGTGGAAAAAGTAGAAGACGCCTCCGTCGCTGATATGGAAGGTGAAGATACCGGAAATACAGCCGATCAGAAGGAACAATGGCGGGGAAGCAGAAATTCTGCCGAACAGGCAAATGGCGGAAAAAATAATTCGAAGGATAAAAAATAAATAAGGCGTATTCGGCTGACCGTTAATTGCTCGGTTGGCCGCTTTGTTTATGGAAGAAACCAGCCAGTAAAAAGAGGCTAAATGAAACTCTGTATTCCAAATCAAATTGACAGCGTTTTCTTTTCATGCTACAGTTTTTCCAAGTTAATATATCGGGCTGAGTCGAATGAAAGCCGCACACTAAATGCTCAAGAGGGAGCGGAGTGTGCGGTTTTTTAGTCGTTTTAAGGAAACGAAACGGCTGTCGATACTTATGTCTGCAATTACAAACGCTTACAAGGGAGCTGGAAAAATGTCGATATATTTAGCGGAAATCATTGGCACGATGATACTTATTATTTTTGGCGGCGGTGTGGTCGCAAACGTCAACTTAAACAAATCGAAAGCAGAGGGAGGAGGATGGATTGTTATAGCGCTCGGGTGGGCGTTTGCCGTGGCGATGGGGGTCTACGCCGTCGGGCAGTTTTCCGGTGCGCATTTAAACCCAGCCGTTACTCTCGGCTTCGCTTCTATTGGGGCGTTCGAATGGGCGCAGGTGCCAGGCTATATTGTTTCTCAAATTATAGGAGCAGGGCTCGGCGGAGCTGTTGTATACTGGCACTTTCTTGGGCACTGGAAGGAAACGGAGAATGCTGATGTAAAGCTGGCGGCGTTTTCAACTGATCCGGCGATTCCGAACCGGTTTGCGAACTTTTTGAGTGAGTTTATCGCGACCGCTGTATTTTTACTCGTATTAAACAGTATAGGCGCAAATGAGTTCACGGAAGGTTTGAACCCGCTTATTGTCGGTTTTCTTGTTGGGGCGATCGGGCTGTCGCTCGGCGGTACCACAGGCTACGCCATCAACCCGGCCAGGGACCTGGGACCGCGTATTGCCCACGCCCTGCTGCCTATTGCAGGTAAAAGGGATTCGAACTGGCCGTATGCCTGGATCCCGGTAGCGGCACCGGCGCTCGGCGGCGTTTTTGGCTCTCTTGTATACAGGGCCGGATTTTTAGGGGAAGGCTACGGTGTGCTTGCGTTATTCAGTGTTGTGGTCCTCATCGTCTTGGGCGTTCTTTACGTAATGAATAAACGTGATACAAAAGTTAGCAATCCCGATGTTAAAAACTGATAAATGAAAACTGCAGCCCCCGACTTTGGGGTATTGCAGTTTTTTTTATTATTTGTATAGTAAAAAGAGCAGCTGCAAATACGAATATCATAACGATAAGTAAAAATTTGTAAAAATATGTAGCTGCTTATACGTAACCTGGCCATTGTTCCGTCGACTAATATCACGAAGAATTAAAATATACATATTTTCTTACTAAAAAATAAATATAACGCTTTGTATATATGGAGGATAAAATGAAAAAATCAAAAGGCACTGTCCGGCTGCATGCACCCGGAGGAATATACGAAGGCCGTTTATACAAATGTGTTCAGGAGTATCTCGGAATAAAATACGCAGAGGCGGAGCGGTTTAAAAAGCCGCAGCGTTTGGGCGAATCCACAGAAGTGTACAGTGCTCTGGATTATGGCCCCTCCTGCCCGCAGACTGTGGAAGGCCTCCGAAAGGGTACCGAATCGGAGGACTGCCTGAATGTAAACATCTGGAGACCGGACGAAGAACCGATGCACCACCGGCCGGTGATGGTGTTTATTCACGGCGGCGGCTTTAACAGCGGATCGAACCGGGAGGCGTTATATGACGGGAAATCGTTGGCTTCCCGGGGAGAAGTGGTGGTGGTGAGTATTAATTACCGGCTGGGGATGTTTGGTTTTTTGGATGCAGAGAACATTTGCGGACCGGAACAGGCCTATATGAAAAACCTCGGCCTGCTCGACCAAATGGAAGCACTCCGCTGGGTCCGGGAAAATATTGAAAGCTTTGGCGGAGACCCGAAGAACGTCACCATCTTTGGAGAGTCAGCCGGCAGCATCAGTGTAACGGCCCTGCTAGCTGCTCCTGCTGCCCGTGGGCTTTTTCAGAAGGTCATCGCCCAGAGCGGAGTGATTACCGGACTTGCGCGTTCGGTGGAGGATGCGGTGAACATTTCGGATCAGCTTATTTACAAGCTCGGCCTGCATTCCATGAATGACATCTGCACGATCCCGGCAGAAAGCCTTGTAAAAACTACGGTGTCGTTCGTGAACAAAAACTTCACCTCCAACGGACCGTATAATGGCTCCAGAATATTTGCCCCCACACCAGATGGAGAAATTATTCCATTTGATGTAGAACGGGCAATTCAGGAAAATGCAGGAAAGGTGCAGCTCCTTCACGGCTCCACTGCCAATGAGATGCATTTTTTCAAGCTGCTGATTCCAGAGCTGCGCCAGAAAAAATCAGTGGATACGTATGTATTATTTTATCTTCGGAAATACGAACATATGTCGGAAGAGACAACGATGGCTGTTTATCATGACTATAAGAAAAGATATCCTAAATGGAGCCGCTCGCAGATTTTTATGCAAATGTTTACAGACCGGGCGTTTCGTTTATATCACACAGAACTCAGCGAGCTTTATTCCCGGGCAGGAGGGAAAGTGTATCAATACCGATTCAATATGGAAGCACGCTGGCTGAAAGCCTGCCATGGACTCGAGCTCGGGTATTTGTTTAATACGGTTAAAACAGCGTTTTCTCTCCGGAACCGGATGCTTTTGGGCATAAATGAAAGCCCGGGGCTCACCCGCAGGATGCAGGACGCCTGGGTTCGGTTCGCCAGGGAAGGAGATCCCGGGCATGAAGATATACCGGAATGGAAGCAGTATACAAAGGACCGGCCGGAAACGATGATTATCGGGAAAAAATGGATCCCAAGGCGCCATGATCATGCGGAGGATGATTTTGCCTGGAGAGCCCGTCTGACCGAAACGTACACGCGCCCATTCGCGTATAGAAGCTACTAATACGCATATGCTATACTAATATGAAACGTAATGCGGACCCTTCAGAGCGTCCGCATTTTACATAGTGAAAAGAGTTTGACAACAGAGGAGAGCGTCGAGATGAAGGCACCAGCAATAAAAACGCATTACCGGACACCGGTGCAGCAGCTGAAGAAAAGAGAGTCCCCGTGGAAGGAAAAACAGTACAGCTGCCGGACGAAGGAATGGCTTGGAGACGACCATGGTATAACAATCCGCATTGAAATTGGAGATGACCGGCTGCCAAAGCGAATTGAAGAGGAATATTCTTTTATCGAATGGGCAGGAGGAGCGGAATGGGAAAACCGGATCAGGGTGCCGCTCCGTTTTTTTGCGTCTGACACGAGAAACGGACGAAGCTTTTCAACGTTTGAAGGCTATGTGCCCTACGTACTGCTTGAAAAACTGGCGGCTGATATTCCTTTTAAAGCGGTCGGCTATGCGGTGCTTTCGAACCGGCGGGAAGGAATTCGTTATCGTTTGAAAACTGGAAGGAGCGGGACGACCTGGCTGCAGAAGGGGACAATTAGTGTAAACGAAAAAGGATGTTTATTCAGACCGGTAATCAATAAATTTAACAACCTGGAACTAAAAGTTACTAGGCCGTCGGGAAAAAAAGTGAAGCTCTTCCCTGCATATTTGATGGATGTAGAAGCATTAGATCAAGGATGGGTATTGCTCGGCACAGCTTCAAAGCATCTGCTTGAAGCAAACGGCTGGCCGTCAAAGCTTCAACTGATTCTGAAAAAGCGCGGAGAACCGAAAAAATATTATTATCCTGTGGAATGGAAGAATGATAAATGGTGGTCGTCGACTGTAAAGCTTGAGGCTTCAAGTCATTTTACAGGAGTATGGGATTTTTATATCGCAGATGCCAGTGAGAAGCCGTTATGGCGGCATCGTCTTCATATGCCGGCCAAGGATATGGTGAAAGCATCCAAGTGGTATGCTCCTCATTATGAAAAAGGGGCGGTCAGCTTCCGGCTGTACCGCACCCAGAATTATTCGGCTTCGGTTATGATTCAGACAGAAAACGTCAAACTGTATACGGTCCGGGCAAGCTATGAACAGGGAACTATTCATTTCCGGGGCACGATTTACTGGAACCGCTACACTCCGGACGCCTGGAAGCTCGTATGGAAAAACAGAGACACTAATGAAGAAGCATCTGTGCCGGTGCATGTGTATAAGCTGCATTCCAAACAGGCGCAATACGTTTTTCACGGAGAAGTAACGGATTTATTTAAAAATGAAGCCGGGAGAGGAAAGCATCCCTACCGGCTCGGGCGGTCGGATCTTTATCTGCGTGTTACCAGAAACGAAGAGGAGATTGATTACCGGCTGCGTTCCAACAGCGGCAACCTCGTGAAAAATACAAAGCTTGAATGGTACCACCAGGACAAAATTTACCGCCACCAGTTTTACCGGACGACAAGTAAACGTGTAGCCTTCTCCATAGATGAAATCGACATTGCCAAGGATATTACATCAATGAAGGTGAAAAACGGGAAATTTATTATTGAAGGGCAGGCCCGTTTTACAACACTGACACGCAACCTTCGGCCCAGGCAGCGGGTTACTGTAGTGATAAAAAACCGGGAAACGGAAGACGAGCATCACTTTGCCATCAAAAACCAGTACCTGAAAGATAACTGGGTGCAATTTGAAGCAGAAGCGGCCTTCGAGGATTTCCGCTCGCTTCACGGTGATAGGGCTGTGCTGGATATGCATATCCGTCTGCATGCCGGAGAATTCATGCACGAACGAAAGCTTGGGAAAAAGGATTTTATCTATTATAAAGATGAAATCCTGCATTCCTGGGTGCTTGAAGAGGGGGATCAGGCGGTTTCCTGGTATGTAACCTATACGCCGCGCGGGAATGTGAAAATAGAGACGACAACGTATCCACGTAAGCATTTCCTGAAGCTCCGGGAAGAAAATGCCAGAATGCAGAGGGCTGGGAAAAAGCCTGCAGTGTGGGTTGTCGGGGAACGTCCGGATACGGCGCAGGATACAGGGTATCATTTTTTCAAGTACTGCCGGACCGTACACCCGGAAATGGACGTGTACTATGCGATTGAGAAAGACTCCATGGACCGTGAAGCTGTCGAAAAGCTTGGGAACGTTCTGATTATCGGAAGCGATGAGCACGTGGACATTTGTCTGCGGGCGACAGCCTTTTTCGGTTCGCATGACATTGAATATTTTCTTCCGTTTAAAGGCTCGTTAATGGAATCCTACCGGAACGGCCTGCGGGTCTTTCTGCAGCACGGCGTGCTTGGGCGAAAGCGTGTGGAATATAACCGGGAATACTATAAATATCCGTTTCATTTGTTTTGCGTCAGCTCGAAAAGTGAAAAGAAAATGGTTATGAAAAAGATGCACTATGATGAAGAGACCGTTCAGGTGACGGGACTTTCACGGTTTGATAATCTCCTGGAGGGCCCGGCGGCGGAGCGGAAAATTATTTTTATCCCGACCTGGCGGGAGTGGCTGCATTCCAAGGAAACCTTTTTGGAATCGGAATATTACCGCCGGTACAAAAGCTTTCTGGAAAATCCGAGGCTGCACCGGTTTTTAGAGAAAAATGACGTGGTGTTGCAGTTTTATCCGCACTACCGGATGCAGCAGTACACAGACGCTTTCGATAAAATTAACAGTGATAAAATCGAAGTAGTCAAACTGGGTAAAAAAACGGTCCAGCAGCTGTTAAAGGAAAGTATGCTGATGATCACAGACTACTCAAGCGTCTCATTTGATTTTACGTATATGCAGAAGCCGGTTATCTATTATCATTTCGATACGAAACGGTTTTTCCAGGGAGGCAGTCTCCGGCCGCTTGAAGAGACTTTTCTAGGGGATGTTGTGCATTCGGAGGAAGAACTGCTGAAAAGCCTGCGGCGTCATTTGAAGCGCGGCTGGATCGAAAAGAAAGCAGTAAGCGAGAACAGGGAAATGATTTTCAGTCATTCAGATAAGCAGAATGCTGCGCGCATTTTCCAGGCTGCAGCAGAGCTTGAAGAAGAAAACAGATGACGGGGCAGAACCATTCTGCTCCGTTTTTTGTGGCGTGCAGCAGCCCATAAACTATATTAAAATATCTTTAAATATGTGAAAAGATGTGAAGGTTGTCACGGTTGTCACATAGTTTTATAGAAAGTTCATCCCACTTCCCACGATTAGACGACATATTTGACAGGGTATATGTGTTACAATTAACGCGTCAAGTTGATAAATGTAAATTTTTAATGAAGAATTTGTTGAGAAAATTATTTGTGTAGAAGAATAAAATACAGAGTAAAATTAACGGAATATAGGGGGGCATTACTATGAAAAAAGTATTGACTTACGGCACGTTCGACTTGCTGCATTGGGGGCACATTAATCTTCTTCGCAGAGCTAAAGAGCTTGGAGATTATTTGGTGGTAGCAATATCGACAGACGAATTCAATGACTTGAAATCCAAAAAAGCATATTACACGTATGAGCAGCGTAAGCTGATTTTGGAAGCGGTTCGCTATGTAGATGAAGTCATCCCGGAAGAAAACTGGGAGCAGAAAATCGACGACGTACTCGATCACGATATTACGACCTTTGTGATGGGTGATGACTGGCACGGAAAATTCGATTTCCTCCGCCCATACTGTGAAGTAGTTTATCTGCCGCGCACTGCTGACATCTCGACGACGAAAATCAAAAAAGAATTACTGCTCGTAAATTATTAATCTTCACTCAAAGAGGCTTCGCCTGCCTAAGCGGAGAACCTGAGCAGCCGGGGAGGGAGAGATGTTCTCTCCCTTTTTTTGTTGCCATCAAAATTAACAATGATTTACAAAAACTTAAACCTGTTTTGTAAGTTTGTCGTTTTTGTTAAGCTCTTTTTTGATAGAATGGAACAAGATGCGCTGCAAAGCATCCAAAATACGAACTTTTAAAAAAATTGAGGGACGATAATGGCAAAAAAGAAATGGACGAAAAAATACAAAAAGAAATTTAAACGCTCATGGAAAAATGTGAAAAAACGGGTAACGAAACGATGGAAAAAAATTAAAAGGCTGCGTAACGGCAAAAACTTCTACAAAGCGGTCCTATCGGTGCTCGGGAAGCTTCCAAAAAATGAAAACATTATTGTTTTTGAAAGCTTTTTCGGCAAACAGTACAGCTGTAACCCGCGTGCGATTTATGAACAAATGCAGCAGGATTACCCCAAGCTGAGGTTTTACTGGAGCATTGACCACCGGTATAAGGAGCTTTTTGATGAACGGGGCCTGAAGACAATCAAACGCTTCTCTTTCCGCTGGTTTATTGTTTTAATGCGCGCCAGGTACTGGGTATTTAACAGCCGGCTGCCAAAATGGATTCCGAAGCCGGACAAAACGGTGTACATTCAAACGTGGCACGGCACACCTCTCAAAAAACTCGCCAAAGATATGAATGAAGTGACGATGCCGGGCACGACGACGGAAAAATACAAAAGGAATTTCCTGTATGAAGCCGGGCGCTGGGACTATCTTGTAGCCCCGAATCCTTATTCCGCCCAGATTTTCCGGAGGGCGTTTGAATTCAGACATAATCTGCTTGAAACTGGTTATCCCAGAAACGACTACCTTCATCATTATTCACATTCAGACGTCGAGCAGGTCAAAGAAAATCTTGGTATTCCGGAAGACAAAAAGGTTATCCTTTATGCTCCAACGTGGCGGGACAATGAATACTATTTTATTGGGAAATACAAATTTACCCTTTCGATGGATCTGGATGAAATGCGCAGGCAACTCGGAGATGAATACGTACTGCTTCTGCGTCTGCACTACCTGGTGTCTGATCATCTGGATGTTACCGGGTACGAGGATTTTGCGATTGATGCTTCTGCGTATGAGGACATCCGGGATCTTTACGTGGTCAGCGATGTGCTGATTACAGATTATTCTTCTGTGATGTTTGATTATGGCATTTTAAAGCGCCCGATGATATTTTATACGTATGACATCGACAGCTACCGGGATAAGCTGCGCGGGTTCTATTTTGACTTTGAGCAGGAAGCCCCGGGGCCGCTTGTGATGAACACTGAAGAAATCATCGAAGAAGTGAAAAACAGCGACACGATTCGGGAACGTTACCATAAAGAGGTTGCCGATTTCGAAGAACAGTTCAATCAGTGGGAAGACGGCTATGCGGCCAAGCGTGTGGTGGAAAAAGTGTTCAACGCAAATTAATTAGTTGGGCAGAGGATAAAAGAGGGAAACAATATGAATGCAGTACGAACCGTAGCGAAAGAATTATGGACGAGCATTCCGCTGATCAACCGGCTGGCGGTATATGAAACAAAAATTAAAAACAAAAGCAATTACCTTGGCTCCTTCTGGGAAATCATCAGTCCGCTTCTGTTTATTGCCATTTATTGGTTTGCTTTTGGTTATGGGATCCGCCAGCGGAGCGACGTAGATGGCATTTCTTTTCTGACCTGGATGCTTGCGGGCATTATCCTGTGGTTTTTTATCCAGCCCGGGGTAACCAACGGGTCAAAAGCTATTTTTTCAAAGATAAAAATGATTTCCAAAATGAATTTTCCGACGAGCATTATTCCAGCCTACGTGGTGATCTCAAGGCTCTTTCCACATTTGGCGCTGCTTGCGATTACGATTGTTTACATGCAGTTTGCCGGACATCCGATCAGCGTGTATTATCTTCAAATTCCGTATTTTCTGCTGGCAGCTATTCTGCTTGTGCTCAGCGTGGTCATGATCACCTCTACGCTTACGGTAATTGTCCGGGATTTTCAAGTATTTATTCAATCTTCCATCCGGGTGTTTTTGTATTTAACTCCGATACTGTGGCCGATGGACAACCGGCTGCCTGACTGGCTGATTCCTGTAATGAAAATCAATCCGATGTACTACCTGGTGGAAGGGTACCGGGCAAGCTTTTTTTACGGGGAATGGTACTTCATTACAAATGCCAGCTACACCCTTTATTTCTGGGCGTTGGTTTTTGTGCTTTTCAGTATTGGAGCTGTATTGCATGTGCGCTTCCGCCGGCACTTTGTGGATTTTCTGTAAACCGGCAGTGCGGATAGTTTTATAAATCACACAATGAGGATAGAGACGGGGGAGAACAAATGAAAAAATCCGTCGTAGTCAAAAATGTTTCAAAAAAATATAAGCTGTATGATACGCATGCTGAACGGCTGAAGGATCTGCTTCTGCCAAAAAGCTACGGGGAAGAGTTTTACGCTCTGCACAATGTTTCGTTTAAAGCAGACAAAGGGGATATCATTGGACTCGTAGGAGTCAATGGTTCCGGGAAATCAACTCTTTCCAATATTATTTCCGGCACCATTCCGCCAACGAAGGGCTCGGTAAAGACGAATGGGGAAGCTGCGATGATCTCTGTTTCCACGGGGCTGAACGGAAAGCTCTCCGGACGGGAAAATATCGAGCTGAAATGCTTGATGCTCGGGTTTTCCAAACGGAAAATCCGGGAAATGGAGCCGGATATTATCGAGTTTTCCGAGCTTGAGCAGTTCATTGACCAGCCGGTAAAGTCGTATTCGAGCGGTATGAAGTCAAGGCTTGGCTTTGCCATATCGATCACTGTAAATCCGGATATTTTTATTGTAGATGAAGCTTTATCTGTAGGGGACAAAGCCTTTGCGCAAAAATGTCTGGATAAAATGCACGAATTTAAGCAGCGGGGGAAAACGATGTTTTTTGTCAGCCATTCGCTGACGCAGATGAAAGAATTCTGCAACAAAATACTATGGCTTGAATTTGGAGAAGTGAAAGCTGAAGGAGAAGCCTCCGAAATTTTAAAACAATATGAAGCTTTCCTTAAAGAATACAATGCTTTTACCCCGAAAGAGAAAAAAGCATTCCGGAACCGGGGCTTTGAAAAGCAGAGTGCTGTCCGGGCATTAACACAGTAAGCAGCATCCCGGGAGGTGCTGCTTTTTACTTTTGGCTTAAGGCCTGGAGTGATATGATAAATACATCCGATTAAAGGAAATGGAGCTAATACATTGCGGTTAACAGGAGAGCAGTTTGATTTGGAATTGCTGGAGGAAAAACATGCAGACTCATTGTTTGAAATCGCCTCAGAGCCTTCCAATTGGACATACATGACGAGAAAGATGCATAATAAACACGATATGAAAATGATCGTCGAGGAAGCTTTGAAGCTGTATCAGCAGGGAGATACGGTGCCGTTTGTTGTGAAGCGGAAAAAAGACGGCGCCATTGTGGGATCGACCAGGCTTTACGACATTTCCCCGCAGCGGAAAACAGCAGAGATTGGATCTACGTATTACAGTGAAAGGGTCCGTTCCACCGGTGTAAATACGGAGTGCAAATATTTACTTCTCACATATGCGTTTGAAACCCTGGGGGTTGTTCGTGTACAGTTTAAAACAGATGAACAGAACAAAGCTGCCAGGAAAGCAATTCAGAAGCTGGGAGCTTTTGAAGAAGGCATTCTGCGTAATGAGCGCAAGCTCCCGGATGGACGCGTGCGCAATGCGGCTGTTTACAGCATTATAAAAGAGGAATGGCCGGAGGTAAAAGCGAAATTAACGAAAAGAATTGAAATCAAGAAAAAGGGGCACGAATAATATGGCATTGATGGATGATTTAGTAGAAGCATACCTGCAGCAGTTTGATGAGTTTATGTTCGTTTTGGATAAAAAGCTCGGACTGGTATTTGTCGAAACAGTATCAGAGGATACGCCGCTGTCCTGGAGTTCGGAGGAAAGCGCGAATCTTGTAGCTATCCCGACGATTACGAAAGCAGAAAGTACACGGCTGATGCAGGACTTTGCCTCGAAGCAGCCGGATGATAAAGAGGAATCTCTGAAAAAAGCACTGGAACAAGAGGACCGTTTTTTATCTTTCGAAAAACAGGTGGAAGAATTCGGGCTCGAAAATGAATGGGAGCAGTTCGAACGCGACAATGCCAAAAAATATGTGCAGGATTGGCTGCAGCTGCTTCAGCTCGATTACAACGAACTGAATGAAAAGCATGCGATCCATGCAGCAGACGAGTAAGCGGGGCAGATAATATGGCTGTGCACGAAGAACTGCAGGCAATTTTAGAAGAGCAGGAAAGCATGATGCAGATGCATGAGCTGACGCCGGTAGAAGCCCGGGGCCAGTTCAATGACAGCATCGACGTTATTACGTCCCACGTTAACGTCGATGAAGCCGGAGGTATCCGGGATATAATGACTACCGGAGAATACGGGGAAATACCGCTCCGGATTTATTACCCTGATACCGAGATGGACCGCTACCCGACCATTGTTTACTATCACGGCGGCGGATTTGTGATTGGGAATATTGGGACACACGACCACATCTGCCGTGCCATAGCCAAAGAATCGGATTGTGCAGTCGTGAGCGTGGATTACCGGCTTGCGCCTGAGCATCCTTTTCCGGCAGCGCCGGAGGATGCATACAATGCGCTGCTATGGCTGATGGAAAATGCGGAGCCGCACCAGCTGGACGCGGAAAGGACAGCTCTGGCCGGCGACAGCGCGGGTGGCAACCTGGCAGCTGTGACTGCTATACGCGCGCTGGAAGAAAACGGCCCGAAGGTGGCTTCACTGCTTCTTTTTTACCCAAGCGTCAGCGGGGAGCATGATTTTCCTTCGGTGGATATGTTTGCCGGAGGATATGGTCTGCCGCTCCGGGACCTGGAATGGTTTATGGAACAGTATGCTGACGGAGAAGATGAAGAGGATCCATACCTCGCTCCGCTCGTTTTTGAACGACTTGGGGAGCTTCCGCCTACTCATATCGTTACTGCCGAAAACGATGTGCTTCGTGACGAAGGAGAGGCATTCGCCAAAGCTATTGACCAGGCTGGCGGGCAGGTAAGCCTGCGCCGGGCAGAAGGTATGATCCACGGTTTTCTGCACTGGACCAGAGCGTTTCCGGAGGTTGATGAAGAGCTTCTCGCCGCACTGGAGCCAGTGAAGGACGTTCTCGCGGAATAACTGAATAATAAAAAGAAATTCCTCCTGTATAAAAAGTATATAGGGGGATTTTTGTATTATATGTAAATTAAATTTACATATAATACAAAAAAGCATTGTTATTTTATAAATTATTGCCTAAGATAATAGTAGGGGAATAGGTATATGTACTTAAACAAGGAGGAATTTGTGTGTCGAAAAAATGGTTGGTGAGTCTATTCAGCGCAGGAGTAATTTCATTGGGCATCACTGCACCCGTATCAGCAGACGTAGATAAAGATTGTGATGATTTCGAAACGCATGAAGAAGCGCAACGGTATTTTGAGGAGCAGGGCTATACGGCAGAAAATGATCCAGAGCGTCTGGATGGTTATGACGAGGATGGACTAGCATGTGAATCATTACCGGAAGGCGACGATAATACAGCTACCTCCAACGATGACAACACGTCAGAAGATACGACTTCTACTACTGAAGAAGAATCCTCTTCCTCCGACGAAGGCACTACAGAAGAAACGACTACTGAAGAAGAGGCTGCTTCCACAGAAGCTTCTGATGAAAATATGACTGAAGAATCTGCAGAAGAAGGCGGCGAAATGCCGGAAACAGCTACAAATCAGCCAGCCTGGGCTTTAGCGGGAACAGCAGTAGCCGGACTGGGAGCACTTTTACTTGTACGCAGACGGGTATCGTCCCACTAATAAATATTCACATATCCTGTTCCCTGACCGCTGCGCTCTTAGATGCAGCGGTCATTTTATTACGTGTTTCATTTAAAGGAGTAAAAGGTATGAGGAATGTAGGAGAGGAGGCTCATAATGAAAGCAATTGTCATTGAACAATACGGAAGTGCTGATCAACTTGTGGAAAAAGAAATGGAAACGCAAACACCCGGGGACAGACAGGTGCTCGTGGATGTGTATGCCACCTCCATCAACCCAATTGACTGGAAGCTGCGGGAAGGATACATGAAAGATGATATCCCTTTCGAATTTCCTATCATTTTAGGGTGGGACGTAGCAGGTGTCGTCCGCACAGCAGGGAAAGATGTCACTGCCTTCGGACCAGGCGACAGAGTGTTTGCGCGGCCAAAATTAACGGAACGCGGTACTTATGCAGAACAGACATTAGTGGATGAAGATCTATTAGTAGCCATTCCTGAGCCTATGTCCTATGAAGAGGCAGCCGGGATTCCGCTTGCCGGAATGACCGCCCAGCAGTGTCTGCTCGAATTTGGAGAAATCAAAGAAGGCAGTAAAGTGCTTATTCAGGGCGGTTCCGGCGGTGTCGGCCATTTTGCGATACAGGTGGCTAAAGACATGGGAGCCTATGTAGCAGCCACAGCAAGCGGCAAAAACCAGGAGTTTTTAAAGCAGATGGGTGCGGATGTGACGATCAATTATGAAGAAGAAAATGTAGTGGATATACTTTCGGACTACGATATGGTATTAGATACAGTGGGAGAAAGTGTCCATGAGGAAAGCTTCCGCGTGCTCCGCACCGGGGGCAGATTTGCCTCGGTTGCTGCCCCGCCTTCCCAGGAAAAAGCTGAAGAAGCCGGTATTACTGCCGGGTTTGTATGGCTGCAGGAAGAAGGCGCAAAGCTCCGGCGCTTAACATCGCTGTATAATAAAGGTGCTTTGCGTGTGGAAATTAACAGTAAGCATAAATTTTCAGAAAAAGGTCTGCGGGCAGCACATAGAGAGAGCGAAGAAGGGCGTGCCCGTGGTAAAATAGTTATTAAGGTCCGCTAGAGATTTAATGAGGCGCTTCTGTATCCTGCGGGAAACAGGGTGTCCTCTACATAACAGGGGGATAGCAGAGAAAAAATAGGACTTTAATAAAGAAAAAAATTTTCCTGCTATTGAAATATTAGTTCATAATATAGATAAGAGCTTAGGAATCATCGACAGACAGGGGCGATTCGATGTCAAACGGACAACACAATCGTTATACGCGTCTTGCTAGGATTACACGACTGATCAATGCCAATTTAGACATTAAAACACTTCTTGAACACGTCGTAACAGCTATATCAGAAGAGATTATCCAATGCGATGCGGTTGGTATTTATCTCCCGGAAGACAGGGAGCGTTACAGAGGCTACGTCAGCAAGCCGGAAGTGCTGAGTGGGATGACTATAGACCAGCACGTCGTTGATCCACAGGTGGATCATCTGGCCCGTGAGGTGATTGAGTCACGGCAGTCCATTTATATTGCTGATACGTCTAAAGACGACAGGCCCGATGCCAGAACAATTGATTTCTTTCAGATCCGATCGGTGCTTACAGTTCCAATTTCCCACGGGGACGAATTATTCGGACTCGTATATTTGTTTGACTACGGGGTACCGATGAATTTAACAGAATCTGAAATTGAAACAGTGGAAGCCTATGTCCACATGGCTGCTGTTGCTATTCGAAACAGCCAGGCGATGCACAACATTGAGGAGCTTTTGCATGAAAAGCAGACCCTTATCGAGGTGATGGAGCAGCTTGCCCATTCACAGACGTCCGATTCGGCGATTGATGTCTGCTTTAGTCATATCGGCGACGAACTAAACAATCATAATGTGAGTCTTCATATTATTGATCCTGTTTCCAAAGAAACAGTCATGCCTTCAAAGCTCAGCCGCAAAAGCGATTTTGAACAGAGTGAGTGGTTAAGCATTCATGAGCGGATGCAGATGGACCAGACAAACGACAAGCTGTTTCAGCAGGTCGTTCAAACAAAGCAGCCGTTGTTTGTTGAGGATGTTGCACGAGAAAACAGAATATTTCAGGAAATTTGTGATGTGTTTAATATTAAGAGTATTTTCATGGTGCCGATGATTTCTGTTGGCCGCGTTCTCGGCGTAATTGTAGTCGCCCATCTCGGCGAACAGCCGGCCGGGTATACAAAAGCTCAGCAGCGCCGGGTGGAATCCATCGTTAATGCTACTGCGCCTGTACTGATCCATTTATACAATCTTGAAAGCCAGGAAAGCATCATTGCGCGCAGGACCGAAGAAATACAAAGCAAAAACGAAGAGCTCCAGCGGCTGATTTTGGAGATGCGCAAAATCAATACGGAAAAAGAGCTGATCATGAATACGGTGGATGAAGGTATTATCGGCTTTTCGCTGGAAGGCACCGTTATGTTTTCCAATGAAGCAGCTGAACATATGCTTGAAACGGACACCCAGCTATTTCACAGCATCCAGTCCTACGATGAAATTCTTGAGCATATAGAAAATGAGGAAGGCGCTCTTTCCGATATTTTTGCCTCTTACCTGGCGTCTGATTCCATGCAGCCAGTGAGCGGGGAAGCGTATATGAGCCATCCTGAAAAAGGACTCGTAACGCTTGAATATACTCTCTCGAGCCAGATTGAAGAAGGTATAGTAGTGGGGTATGTATTAACAGTCAGAGACGTTACAGTCCGGAAAGAAATGGAGCAGCGTATTGAATACTACGCTTACTATGATGGAACGACCGGCCTTCCGAACCGGATGCTTGTCCATGACCGTCTGAGTCAGACACTCCGGGAAGCCAAAGAGCATGATCAGGAAATGGCTGTATTATTTCTCGACCTGGACCGTTTTAAACAAATCAATGACCGCTTCGGCCATGCCGGAGGAGACGAATTACTAACGGAAGTTGCTTACCGCCTGCAGGAAATGGTGAGCGGTGCAGCGACAGTGGCCCGCCAGGGAGGAGATGAATTTATTTTAATCCTTCCGCGGCTTGATAATATGGCGCAGGCTACAACGACCGCAGAACAGATTCTGCGCGTATTCCGCAACCCGTTTTATCTTGAAGGGGAAGAAGTGTATGTAAAACCAAGTATCGGTATCAGCTTCTTCCCGCTGGACGGTCACCTGGCAGACGACTTGATCCAGAATGCCAACTCGGCTATGCATAAAGCGAAAGAAATGAACGGCAATACGTACCGGGCGTTTTCGTCCGAGCAGATGGGGCCGGACATGAAAAAAATCCGGCTTGAAAATGATTTATACCGGGCGCTCGAAAACAATGAACTTGAACTGTTTTACCAGCCGCAGGTGAGTTTGAGTAAAAACCTGGTTACCGGAGTGGAAGCACTTGTACGTTGGAACCACCCGCTCCACGGAAAAATATCTCCTTCAGAATTTATTCCTATGGCTGAACATACCGGTTTAATCACGTCGATCGGTGAATGGATTTTGGAAGAGGCCTGCTCTCAGGCGAAAAGCTGGCAGGAGCAGGGGCTCTGCAGTCTGCGTGTAGCGGTAAACATTTCCGCGCAGCAGTTTCAAAGGGAATGCCTGGTGGATAACGTAAAAGAGGTACTAGCCAGAACGGGACTTGCACCCGAATTTTTAGAAATTGAGATTACGGAAAACACACTGCTGTTGAATACTGAAGAGACGGTCACAACCATGAAAAGGCTGAAAAACATTGGTGTCCGTATTTCAATAGATGATTTTGGCACGGGCTACTGTTCGCTGCAGTATCTCAGGGAATTTCCGATTGATACGCTGAAAATTGATAAAGTATTCATTGATGATATTGAAACAGAAAACAGCTCCGCCCCTATTACAACTACAATTATTGCTCTTGCTCACAGTCTGAACCTTCACGTGATCGCCGAAGGGGTGGAAACGCTTGAACAACAGAAGTTTTTGCAGGCAAATAAATGTGATTTAGTTCAAGGTTTCCTGTATAGTAAACCAATACAGGCAAGTAAAATTCCTGAATTTTGTAATAAATAGTAAAAATTAGTGGGGGGATAAACAGAATGAAAGCAGCTCAGTGGATAATTGATTATTTGCGGCAGGATGGACTGGACTATGTATTTGGTATTCCGGCGGGATCGGTGAACGCTCTTTTTGATAAAATGTATGAGCATGACAATATTACGCCGGTTATTACAAAGCATGAAGGGGCGGCCGGATATATGGCCTCCGCCTACGCGAAGCGTTCGGAAAAGCTTGGGGTGTGTATAGCAAGCAGCGGGCCCGGGGCGACGAATCTTCTCTCCGGGGCAGCAAATGCAATGAGAGAGCAGACTCCCGTACTTTTTATTACCGGTTCTGTACCGACATCGACCGTTGGCTTGAACGCTTCACAGGAGCTCGATGTTGTCCCGATGTTTACTCCGGTGACCAAATACAGCCGGCGGGTGGAAAGTATTCACGAAGTGCGTGAAGTGTTTAAAGAAGCGGTATGTAAAGCATTCGCCGGCATACCAGGGCCAGTGCACGTAGCGATCCCGATCAATATTCAATTATCCATGCTCGAAGGGAGCACTGAGCTGCTCGAATACCCGGAGAAGCGCCGGCTGTCTCCGGTGGAAAGCAATGTATCGGAAACCACCCGGGTACTTTCCAGTAACCGTCAGGGGATCATTTTCCTGGGCCAGGGAGCAAAGGATGCCCTGCCTGATGTTATGAATCTTGTGGATTACCTGGACTGGCCGGTCGTTACTACGCCGCAGGCTAAAGGGCTTGTACCATCCGATCATCCGAACGCATATGGTGTTTACGGGTTTGCCGGACATGAAACAGCTACGGAAGTAATGGAAAACAGCGATAATTCCATTATATTCGTTATCGGCTCCAGTCTCGGGGAAACGGCTACGAACAACTGGAATCCGGCTTTGGCTGCTGAGCGCTTTGTAATCCAGCTCGACCACGATCCAACGGTATTCGACCGCAAATATAAAGTGGATATTTCCCTGCTCGGAGATGTGCGCACGACTATTGGGGAAATTAACAGGCGTCTTCGCCTTCCGGAAGCAGGGAAAGCCGGGCGTCAGCGGCCAGGCGTTCAGAAAAAATCAGTAAACGAAAAATATGAAACCCAGAACGTGCTTCAGCAGCTCCAGTCCCATATGCCGGAGGATACGCTTTTTACAGTGGATATTGGAGAGTTTATGAGCTATGTGATTCACTACATGGAAGTGAAAAAACCGGATACTTTTGACATCAACGTTCATTTTGGTGCCATGGGTTCGGGAATTTCCAATGCGCTTGGAGCAAAGCTTGCCGAACCACATCGTCCTATTACAAGTATTACGGGAGATGGATGCTTTTTTATGCATGGCATGGAGGTGCTGACGGCCAAAGAATATCAGCTGCCTATTCTTTTTATCGTTATGAATAATGCAAGGCTCGGGATGGTGTATCACGGACACCGGCTTCAATACGGAAGAATGCACGACCGTTTTGAACAATCGATGGTGCCGGTTGCAGCTATCGCCGAACAGATGGGAGTAAAGTATGCCACCGTCCGTTCCATGGATGATATTACTCCCGGGCTTTACGAAAGTCTCTGTTCAGATAATTGTCCGGCTGTGCTGGAAATCCAGCTTGTTGAT
Source organism: Marinococcus sp. LNHM5E3-2.1 (assembly GCF_056034365.1). Taxonomy (NCBI): domain Bacteria; kingdom Bacillati; phylum Bacillota; class Bacilli; order Caryophanales; family Bacillaceae; genus Marinococcus; species Marinococcus sp. LNHM5E3-2.1. The sequence goes on along the minus strand of NZ_JBQLIB010000006.1, from coordinate 24,518 downwards.
GAACAGACGCCTCCAATGGGGGACAGAGTGAAATTTTTATCCTCCTTCAGTAAATCCTAAAAAGAAACAATAATAAATGAAGCGCCCCGTGCCTTACGAAGGCCGGGGCGCTTGCTGTTGCTCGGACTGTTCGGGAAAATGAAGTTCTTCAAGCTCTTCGAGGACATCATGAATAGAGAGGAGGGCGAAGATAATAATAACGTCGGTAGAAAAATGATGGTGATATTTTTTTATGTTCGGCCGTGATGCGTGCTGGCGTTTTTTCCAAAAGCACCGGTCCAGACGTTCAATGAGCCGGAACTGTTCATCAGATATGCGTTCCCCGAAGTGATGAATCGTTTGTGACATCGCCGGAATAATGTCGCCAATCAGCTGGACTTCTTCTTTCGTAAACGTGCCGTCATCTGTTTCGAAATTAAATAAACGATTAATATGATAGCTTATGCGCTCTAAAAAATGGAGCTGGCGCTGCTCCCGTGTGAACCTTCTTGCCTCAGTATCCTTTTTTTTATGATATTTCCATTCTTCCTGCTGGTAATAAGAAAGCTGGATTGCCCGCTCCAGGTCACTTTCCAGCTGATGGTATTTTTCCATTACCTGTGCAGAAGGAGACCGGCCATTCATTACTTCCTCGAGCCGCATCTCAAAAATTTCAGCGGTCTCCACGAACATTTTACGATTCTGTTCTGCGAGCAAAGAAGAAAATTTTGGGGGCAGAATCGTTAAATTAATTACTGTAGAAATCGCAAGGCCGATAAACGTTGTGCCGACACGTTCTACAAAAGTTAAAAAATAATGATCGCTCGCTGTGGGGATCATTGCCACTGCGGTAATCGTTGCGACGAGCATCCCGTCCCGAAGCCGCAGCATATTACAGAAATAAAGTGTCAGCACAGAAGCAATCATATACGTTGCCGGGGTTGGTCCGAATAAATAAACGGTAATCATTGCCAGAGCCGCCCCAATGACGGTGGCAGGAAGCCGCTGGGCGCCTTTACGTATAGAAGCAGCAGCTGTCGGTTCAAGGGTTACAATGGCTGTAATAACGGCAAAAGCCTGCGGGAGATCGAAAATGCCGCATATATAGGCAGTGAGCAGAACGGCTATACCGGTCTTGATCAATCTGCCGCCGATCAGTCGCCGTTTAATTTTTCTCCAGTAGTGCATGGTAAGCCGCCTTCTTTATAAAAATTTCACGTCTGTATTCAGTTTAGCATGAACGTGCAGCGTTTTCATCAGCCTCTCCTTCAGTGAAAAAGGCTGCCCGCAATAGCAGGCAGCCAAAAGCATTTATATAGATTTTTCGACCTGGTCGTATGCGGTCTGCCTTTTAACGGAGATCACTTTCCAGATGTACCATGCAAGCACGAACACTGTCAGTACGGCCCCGATCGTCATAGAAAGGCCGTACGGAAGACCGAGTCCCTCCGGCGCGTAAAAAATGTAGGAACAGACGACGGCTGTCATAAACATCGCCGGTACGCCGCAAATGAAATGATTTTTGCCAGCGTAAAGCAGGTACATGCAGCCGGTCCACAGCATCACGGTAGCGACGAGCTGATTGGTCCATCCTACATATCTCCACAAGAATGAGTAATCGATCATAGATAAAAACAGGGCTGGGATAACAACTGGAATAACGGTGAGAATTAAAAGCGGCTTTCCTTTTAGGGAAACAGCGTTTGCCACTAGCTCTGCAAGCATCATTCTTGAAGAACGAAGAGCAGTGTCGCCTGTCGTAATAGGAAGCAAAATGACGCCAAGAACAGCAAGTACCCCGCCCAGTGTACCAAGAAGGCTCGTAGAAATTTCGTTGACAGCGCCTGCAGGGCCTCCGGCCGCTATGGCTGCCTGAAGCCCGCCGGTGCCTCCAAAGAAGGCCATGCCGGCTGCTGCCCATATAAGGGTGATGATACCTTCGGCAATCATGGCCCCGTAAAACACCCTGCGTCCTTCTGATTCTTTTTTCAGCGTGCGGGCGATAATTGGGCTTTGGGTGCTGTGAAAACCGGAAATAGCCCCGCACGAAATTGTTACCATCACCATCGGCCATACCGGGAGTTCATCGGGGTGAAGATTGGCAAGCGTAACGTTTGGAATCGTTACATCTGAAAATACCAGCGCACCGGCAATACTGACCGCCATAAAAATAAGCACTGCCCCGAAAAGAGGATAAATCTTTCCAATGACCCGTTGAATCGGAAGCAGGGCAGCCAGTAAAAAATATGCAAAAATAGCAAAAATGGCGGTAAGAAAGCTTAGCGGTGTGAGGCTTGCAATCAATTCAGCCGGCCCCGCGATAAAGGCGGCGGCTACAAGGATCATCAAACAAATGCTGACGATATTGATGAAGCTCTGCATCGGACGCCCGAGATATTTGCCTACAAGTCCCGGAAACTGTGCACCGTTATGACGGAGAGAAAGCATTCCGGAAAAATAGTCGTGTACGGCACCGGCGAAAATGGTGCCGAGTACGATCCAGAAAAATACGATGGGGCCGTACAGCGCACCGAGCAGTGCACCGAAAATTGGCCCGAGACCAGCAATATTCAACAGCTGGATAAGGCTGCCGCGCCACCAGCTGAGAGGAGAGTAGTCGATATGCCCCTCGTTACGGTAAGCAGGCGTTTTGTTGCGGTCATTGATGCCAAACGTTTTCTCCACAAAGGATCCGTAAACGATGTAGCCGGCAATTAACAGGATAATAGCGATAAAGAAAGATAACATAAAACGTTCCACCTTTGCTGCAAAGTACTAGAGAAAACCATTGTTATAAATTCTAACTTGTTCCTTCCGAAATGACAATCGTCTACGTGGAAAAAACAAAACTTTTTTCACATAGTAATGAATATATAAAATTAAGCAAAGTCCACTCATGTGATGACCTTATCTATAATAGATGCAAAACGTAGTATGTGCACTCTATGGGTGGTACAATAGCGGTAAATAGTGAACGGAAGGAAGAGCGGCGATGACCATGGATCGTATTGAAACGAAAAAAATAGCCGAAGTAATCCGGGAAAAAATCGAGGACATGATCAAACGCGGCGAAGTAAAACCTGGAGAGAAGCTGGACTCTGTCGTCGCTCTCTCGGAAAAATTTGACGTCAGCCGTTCGGCCGTCCGGGAAGCATTAAGCGCTCTGCGTGCTGTGGGAATTGTAACCATAAGACAGGGTGAAGGAACATTTGTGAATCAGTATGACTTTTCCACTATCACAGAAATGATGAACAGCCGCACTCTCATCTCGAAACAGGAGATGAAGGAGCTGTTCGAAGTCCGGCATGTGCTTGAAAAGGGAGCTTCCGAGCTTGCGGCAGTCCGGCGGTCGGAGGAGAATCTCGTGCAGATGCGTACTGCTCTGGAGCAAATGACGCAGGCAGCAGGCGGGACCGATGATCTCGGGGAACAGGCAGATGTCCGTTTCCACCTTGCGATCGTCGAAGCTTCTGGAAATACGTTATTAAAACAGATGATGGGCCGCCTCTCCGACACGATGCAGAAAACAATGTATGAAACGAGAAAAGCATGGCTCTTTTCGGAAAAACGTTCCTTCCGGCGACTCCTTGACGAACACCAGCGGATTTATACCGCGATAAACGAGCAGGATCCAGAAGCAGCTGCAGAAGCAATGAGCGCTCATTTAACGAACGTAGAAAAGGTCCTTTCCAAAGGTATTGAACATATGAACGACTGAAACGTCCGGCTCCGGGCGTTTTTTGCTTCAAAAGGGATAGTTTAAACCTTTAATACTTGACGAATAAAAGTTCAGGGGGTAAACTACTATATAGTTCAGGGGGTGTACTAATGAAGGATCAAAAAATGGAAAAAGCGGTGGAGCTGTTTGCCGAAGTGATGATTCTCGGCAGAAATCGTATAACTAATGAAATACCTGATAATTTATTAAATCAAATTTCTCCGGAGCAGGTGGAACTGCTTGATTTTTTAATGAAATACGGAGCGATGACGTCGACAGAAATACAAAACAGAATGCTTGTCGGAAAGAGCGCATTGTCCAACCGTCTGAAAAAAATGGAAAACAACGGCTATGTGAAATTTGTACCCAGCAGTGAGGACCAGCGGGTGAAGTACGTAGAAATTACCGATGAAGGAAAAAAATCTCATGAGCGGCATACGCGTCTTGTAAATGAATATGTGTCCGATCTGCTTCAGGACATAAACGAAGAGGAAGTGGAGCAGTTTATCCAGACTTTTCATAAAATACGGAGCATACTACAAAAAGGTGGACAGCAAAGATGAAAACAATACTACAGTTTCGCTGGTGGATAGCTTCATTAATACTTATTTTTACCGTAGTGCTTACGGTCGTCTCTCCTAGTCTATCCAATTTGGCAGCCGACAAAGAGACGCTGCAAATACCGGAGGAAGAAACGTCCTCCCAGGCTCAGGAAATACTCGATGACAACGGTGAGGGCGGTAACACCATCAGTGCGGTAATTCAAACAGAAGATCAGGTGGATGAAGAGGAACAGGACAATATTCAATCGCTGATTACTTCCATCGAAGATGAAAACATTGAAGGGATTTCCGGGATTACAAATCCATTTGAGAGTGAAGAAACAGAGGAACAGCTTGTTGCCTCTGACGAAAATGTCGTCGTCATTCCGGTCTCCATAGAAGGAGACAATGATACGGCGGTTAATGCCGCTGAAGAGATTCGGGACCTCAACGAAGCTTCGGACCTGGAAATGTATGTCACTGGAGAATCGCTTTTAAACCAGCAGGTAAATGAAGCGAGCCAGGAAGGACTGGAACGTACAGAAGTGATTACCGTAGTGTTAATTCTTGCACTGTTGTTTGTCGTTTTCCGTGCGGTTATTACTCCCTTCGTGCCGCTTGTGGCGGTCGGCCTTACGTATCTGATCAGCCAGTCGATTATCGCTTATTTAGTAGACTGGTTTAATTTTCCGGTGTCAAACTATACTCAGATTTTCCTTGTCGCAGTGCTGTTTGGGATCGGTACAGATTATTGTATACTTCTTTTGAGCAGATACCGTGAGGAGCTGGCTGCAGGCCTTGATTACAAAAAAGCGATCATACGGACGTACAAAACAGCCGGTAAAACGATGGTTTACAGTGCCCTCGCCGTGCTTGTCGGCTTTACGGCGATAGGCTTCGCCAACTTCTCCGTCTTTCAGTCCGGCGTCGGGGTGGCGGTCGGCATTGTCGTATTAACGGGCATTCTTTGGACAATTCTGCCGTTCTTTATGCTGACATTAAAAAGGGCTTTGTTTTGGCCATCGAAGCTTCATAACGGCCATGCTGACAGTAAAATATGGAAATGGCTGAGCCGTGTTTCGGTATTCCGTCCGCTGCTTGCCATTCTCCTGGTCGCTGTCGTCACAGTACCGCTATTATTAACATTCGATAACTCGCGGTCTTACGATACGATTGATGAAATAGACCAGGACACGGAAGAAGTTACCGGTCTTAACCTAATTGAGGAAGGTCTCGGCTCCGGGCAGGCACTTCCAATGCAGATTGTCATTGAATCAGATGAATCGGTTATGGAGCCGGGTACACTGGCGCATGTAGAGGACTTGAGCCGCTCTGTTGCCAATTTAGATGAAGTAGAGGCGGTACGCAGCGCTACGCGGCCTGCCGGAGACGTTATTGACGATTTTTATATAAACAATCAGCTCGAAGATGTAAGCACGGGTATTAGTGATGCCCGTGACGGGATTGAAGAAACCGAAAGCGGACTGCAGGAGGTCGAAGATGGTCTGGGCTCCATTCAGGATCAGCTTGGAAACAGTGACACGGAAAACTCCTCTCTGCAGGAAGCCGCTGACGGTCTCGGAGAGGTTAACACGGCGCTCGAGCAGGTAAGCTCTCAGCTGGAAAATGCTTCTTCCCCGCAGGAAGCAGCAGCAGCTTCGGAACAGCTGACCGGGATCAGTCAGCAGATTACAGAAATTCAAAGCGGTCTCGAAGAAGGGCAGCAGGAGCTTGATCAGCAGACAGAAGAGCTGGCACAGCTCTCTGAAACGCTCGGTGAACTTGAAAACGGAGTGGCCGATTCCCGCGATGGGCTGACTGAAATCAGTGACGGCCTCGAAAGCGCGGAAACCTTTACCGGAGACGTGTCTGAAGCAAATTATGTTGAAGGCACCGGCGTCTACCTTCCTGAGGATACCATTGAGAATGAAGATTTCCAGGACGGCGCATCCAATTATGTATTCGACAATGAAAATGGCATGACCATTGAAGTTGGATTGAACGCAGACCCTTATTCCAAAAAAGCAATCCAAAGTGCAGAAGAAGTTAAAGAGGTTGTAGAAATGAACACGCAGGGCACGCCGCTTGAAGACACGACGATCGAATACGGAGGCGTACCGAGCGTGAACAGCGATCTGCAGTCGGTCAGCTCCAGTGATTTTGACCGGACCGTATTAATCGTTCTTATCGGCATTTTTGCGATACTGATTATTCTGCTCCGTAATATTATCCAGCCGTTGTACATTATCGGCGGGCTTGTACTCGCGTATTTTACAGCAATGGCTGTGACAGAATTGATTTTTGTAAACGGGCTTGGATATCCGGGTATCGCCTGGCCGGTACCATTCTTCGGATTTGTTATGCTTGTAGCACTCGGGGTGGATTATTCCATCTTCCTGTTAAGCAGGTATAATGAAGAAGCAAAAGCCGGCGTGCGTACAGGCATGCAGACGGCGATGATTAAAATGGGGACGGTAATTATTACAGCAGCGATCATTTTGTCAGGAACGTTTGCAGCAATGCTTCCGTCAGGAGTGCTTACGCTTCTGGAAGTAGCTACGGTCGTCATTACCGGACTTCTGCTTTTTGGACTGATTGTACTGCCGTTGTTAATACCAGCATTGATCAGCTTCAATTCGGAAGAAAAGAATCCAAAGAAAAAACAAAAGCAGCAGCGATAAAAAGAAACTCTGCCTTTTACGGGGCAGAGTTTCTCTTTTGCGCTATAAAGTGTGACGGAAAACGTAGCTCGATGCTTGATAATCAAGCCGTTCATAAAAACGATGGGCGTCAGTGCGCTGCAGGCCGGAGGCTAGAATCACTTCTGTGCATCCGTGTTTTTCTGCATGCTGGTGAACGGCACGGAGCAGAGTTTCGCCATGACCTTTGGATCTCGCACTCTCTGAAGTCACAAGCTCATGAACCCATGCGTGTTTACCCCAGGCGAGGCTTTCCAAAAGCTCAATTCCGGCTACTGAGACAACCACCCCTTCTTCTTTTAAAGCAATCAGCTGGTAGGAGGGGTGACGGGAGAGGTAATCGTTGAAGGCTTCCCAGCTGAGAGAAGGGCGCAGGGATTTGATAACTTCATATGCTTTTTTGTAATCGGATCGTTTATTTAAAAATGCAGTAGTAACAGTCATAAATGAGATATCCTTTCCGTACGAAAATAAGGCCCGGAAGGCCGGGCCTTATTTTCGTAGTGTTAATTATGCGTGCTGCTCTAAGTTTTTTCTGGCTTCTTCCGCAGCCCGGACCATATTTTTAAGGGCTTCAATCGTTTCCGGCACGTCACGTGTTTTGAGTCCGCAGTCTGGGTTAACCCAGAACAGGTTGCTCGGAAGCACGCGCAGGGCCCGGTCGATCATTTGAGTCATTTCTTGAACATCTGGGACACGCGGGCTGTGAATATCATAGACGCCAAGTCCGATGCCTTTGTCATAAACAGCTGTTTCAAACGTTTCAATAAGCTCCCCATGGCTTCGGGAGGTCTCAATTGAAATAACGTCGGCGTCCAGCGCGCGAATCGATTCAATCATATCCTGAAATTCACTGTAGCACATGTGCGTGTGAATCTGGGTAGTATCTTTAACAGAAGAAGTGGAAAGGCGGAAGGCGTGGACGGTCCATTCCAGGTATTCATCCCATTCTGCTCTCTTTAGAGGCAGGCCTTCACGAATTGCGGGCTCGTCGACCTGGATCATCTCAATACCTTCGTTTTCGAGCGCAAGTACTTCATCGTTAAGTGCCCGGGCGATCTGGAAGGCTACTTCTTTTTTCGGAATGTCATTACGTTCAAAGCTCCAGTTCAAAATTGTTACCGGCCCGGTAAGCATTCCTTTCATCGGTTTTTCGGTTAGCGTCTGTGCATATTTGGTTTCCTTTACGGTCATCGGCTCTTTGAACTCCACATTTCCGTAAATAACCGGTGGTTTGACGCAGCGGGAACCATAGGACTGCACCCAGCCGTTGGAGGTGAATGCAAATCCGCCCAGTTTTTCTCCGAAGAATTCTACCATATCGGTACGTTCAAACTCTCCGTGCACGAGAACATCGAGTCCTATTTCTTCCTGGATGTCGACCCATTCCTGCATTTTATTTTGAATGTACGTTTCATATTCTTCTGCGGAAATTTCACCTTTCCTCACCCGCCGGCGTTCCACGCGGACTTCACGTGTCTGCGGGAAGCTTCCGATTGTCGTGGTCGGAAGCTTTGGCAGCTGAAACTTTTCCTGCTGAAGCGGACTTCTTTCCTCGAACGAAAGCGGGCGGGAGGAAGGAATGTCTGCTGCAGCGTTACCGGCCGCTTCCTGTCGCCACGGAGCGTTTTTAACACGATCAAGCTGGGCAGAGTTTTGCTCGAGCTCTGCCTTCGTGTCCTCTCCGTTTAGTGTGCGTGTTATGAGGTCGATTTCTTCAAGCTTTTGGTCAGCAAAAGAAAGTGCATCAAGCAAAAGCGGATCAAGCTGCGTTTCGTGTTTGGTTGTAACCGGTGTATGCAGAAGGCTGCAGGACGGCTGAATTTCAATATTTTCACTACCTGTTTCTGCCTGAATATCTTTGGCAAAAGCGACAGTGGCATCAACGTCTGCTTTCCAGATGTTGCGTCCGTCAATAACACCCGCACCCAGTATTTTGTCTGAAGGGAAGCCGTGGTTTTGCACATTCGCCCAGTTGCCATCCCCGCCATGAACAAAGTCAAGACCGAGCCCTGCAATTGGAAGAGAGATAATGTCTTTATAATGAGAAACGCTGTCGAAATACGTTTGCACAAACAGATCCAGTTCAGGTACTTCGCGGTTGAATAATTCATACGCCTTCCGGATTAACGGAATATCTGTTTCCGGAAAAGACTGTACAAAAGCCGGTTCATCAATTTGAACACTTTTTGCTCCTGCATCCTGCAGCTGTTGGAGCACCTTTTGATACAATGGCAGAAGATCGTTGAACAGCTGTTCAAACTGATGCTCTTCGTAGCCTTTGGAAAGCTTCAGGAAAGTATATGGGCCGATTAGGTATGGACGCCCTTCAATACCTAATTCAGCTACCGCTTCCTGATAGGCTTTTAGTGGATAGTTATCTACAAGGCGCGGCTTTGCGTTTTGAAGCTCTGGCACGATGTAGTGATAGTTGGTATTAAACCATTTTGTCATTTCGCTCGCCGGCGATGCCTTCGTGCCCCGGGCTACAGCGAAATATGTAGATAGGGAGGAGTAGCCTTCGGAAGCGTCAAAGCGCTCTGGCACAAGCCCAAACATCACGGACGTATCGAGCACGTGATCGTACAAAGAGAAATCGCCGACAGGGATGGAGTCCACGCCGCGTTTCTTTTGCTTTTTCAAGAATTCCAATCGGAGTTCTCGGATTTGTTGTTGAAAAGAACCCTCGTCAAGCTTTCCTTTCCAGTAGGATTCCAATGCTTTTTTCCATTCGCGTTTTTCACCTAACCGTGGGTAGCCCAGGTTGCTGCTGGTCCATGTCGTCATTAAATTATTTACTCCCTTCCAGTAGCTATCGAATGACCTCTTAATCTTTTCGTTAGAGGTATTCATGTAGCCAAACTATATCTTTTTCTGCGTTAAAGTGTCAAGGCATTTTACAGAATATTTTCACGGTTAATACAGTAAAAAGCACCCCCAGGCAAGGCTGAGAGTGCTTTTGCTGAAAATAACGATCTTACGCTTTGCTTTCCCTCGTGCTGCTTTTGCTTCCGCGTATATCACGTTTTTCCATTGTATCCGGTCTGGTGTTTTTAAGAAAGAATGAAAGCACCAGACCTACAATAGCAGCGATTAAAGCTACAAAGAAAGCCACATTGATACCGTGGATCAAGGCTTCGGTCTGACTTGACACCTCGCCTGCCTGTGCCGCTCCCGAAGCGCTCTGCGACATGACGGTAATCAGAACAGCTGTGCCAATCGAGCCTGCTACCTGACGAAGCGTATTCGTCATCGCCGTTCCGTGAGCAATTAATGAATTAGGAAGCTGGTTCAGTCCGGCAGTCGTCATTGGCATCATAACCATGGCGACACCTAACATACGAAGCGCAAACATAGCTGTTAAAAAGGCGATAGAGGAGTTTTCTGTTAAAAACATATAAGGAATGGTGCCGACCGTTAACAGAGAAAGCCCGGTAATCGCGAGACCCCTTCCACCGACTTTGTCGAAAATTCTTCCGGTAATAGGGCTCATCATTCCCATTAAAAGAGCGCCCGGTAAAAGCATCAGCCCGGAGTCCAGGGCGGAAAAGCCGCGTGCGTTTTGAACATAAAGCGGAATAAGGGTCTGGGAGCCAACCATAGAAACAAAACAGGCCATGGCAACAACGACAGTCAACGTAAAGATAGGATTTTTTAAGACCCGGAACTCGAGTATTGGTCTTTCCACATGAAGCTGTCTCCATATAAACAGGAACAGGGCAACAGCGCCTACGGCAAGGGTAGTTAATACAGTGGAGCTTCCCCAGCCGCTGTTTCCGGCAGCGCTGAATCCATACAATAAGCCTCCGAATCCGGCTGTTGACAGCATAATAGATAATAAGTCGAGCTTTGGATGTTTAAGCTCGGTTACATTTTTCAGCAAAAAGTAAGCTAAAATAATGTCTACAATAGCGATCGGGAGAATAATGTAAAATAACGTATTCCAGGAATACGAATCCACAACCCAGCCGGAAAGGGTAGGACCGAATGCTGGAGCAAAAGCGATAGCTAGTCCGGCGAGGCCCATGGCCTGACCGCGTTGGGAAATAGGAAACATGGTCATAATGGACGTCTGCATTAATGGAATCATTATACCGGCGCCAACGCCCTGAATAACCCGGCCGGCCATGAGCAGTCCAAAAGTTGGAGACAAGGCTGCAAACAGTGTCCCAAGTGCAAAGGAACACATAGCAAATAAAAACAGTCCCCGTGTGGTGAATTTTTCAATAAGAAAGGCGGTAATCGGAATCATAATCCCGTTAACGAGCATAAAAACGGTCGTTACCCACTGGGCTGTATTGGCGCTCACGTTCAAATCAGCCATAATGCTCGGAATGGCCACAGCAAGCAGGGTCTGGTTTAAAATAGCGATAAACGCTCCGGTAAGAAATACCGCGATGATTAAATTTCTTGTTTTCGCAGGTATTTGTGTAGCTGCTTCTTCAGGCATGAAAAGCCCTCCTTCGATGTAATGCATTTCACGATTATCAATCATTTATAAAACGAGTTAGTTTTTAAAGTACTTATTAGTTTTCATCAGCATATAATAACGCCAGCTACAGGAAAAATCAAGAAACTTGTTTTAAAGAAAACAAACATCTGATTTTTTGTGCTGACGGTTTGAAGCTTGACTGTGCGATTTTGAGAGCCGGTATAGCAAGAAAACCGAAACAAATGAACGATACCGGGCCTTGAAGTTACTGAATAATCTCCCGCAGAATATTAATATTAACTTGTAGATCTTCCTTTTTCTCGAGAAAACAAAACAGGGACTCCATAACAATCGTTTCAGGCTCAGACTCGTAGAACTCCTGATTTAAACGGTCTACTGCTTCGACCCATTGCTTTTTTTCATAGGAAGGGAAGCGGTAATTGATAAAGGCCCGTACCTGCTGGATGGTCCGGTCCCAGAGCTCCACCTGGTCAATCTCTCCGTAATGCCCCTGAAGGTTAAATGGCTCCATATTTTCTCTCGAAAACATAGAAGTAGAGGAGGTTTTGTGTTTGATAATACTTTCAATACTGGTAACTAATACTTCAGCGAGCTGTCCGAAATCAAAATGGTACCGGTCAACTTTTTCAGCAAAGGCGATCATTTCTTTGCTCATACCCTGCATGCATATCGCAAGGTCCCATACGAAAGGCTCTATATCGGATCCAAACGTCTCAAGAAGTGTATCTTTATGCCAGTTCACCATAATGAGCTGCCCCTGTTTTAAAAGGGCCTTAATTTTATCAGATTGTTTGTTAATGGAAGCAGACTGATAAAGCATCCAGACGTATTCGCGGTGCTCAACGAGGCCTTCGATTTCTCTCGACAGCTTAGCAATAAGCTGATCCCTTGGCTGCTTGGACTCCTCATTGCGGGCGTAATTGGCACGGTGAATAATGTGGTTTAAATTATCTCTTACAATTTGGGCGAGAATATCTTCTTTGGAATGAAATATTTTATAAATTGAAGCTTTAGACATCCGGCATGCTTCAGCAATATCCTGTACTGAAGTGTGAAAGAAGCCCTGGCTGGAAAAAAGCTGCATCGCGGTTTGCTGAATGTATATTTTCTTCTCATCCATTATTCTCACCACCTTAAAACGATCAAGTTTTTTAAGTACCTTTAAGTTTCGACTTATTAATAATATTAGCTTTTATTGAGAAAAGCAACATCTTTGACTATCTTTAAAAAAATATTTAAGATAAAGAACGTAAAACTGACTAAAAAGATAGGAATGGGGGATTATAATGGCAGTAACAGTACAGCCCGTGTCCCAGCAGGAGACTGCCGAAAAAGCTTCCAAGAAACTAGGAGCACCGCAGAACAAGCTGGTTACCGGGGGGTTAATCGTATTTGCTATTTTAACGTTATATCTTGCATTAACCCAGTCAATCGTACAGCCGCTTCTGCTTACGATCGGCCTTCTTCTGGGATATACACTTTTTCACGCCAGATTTGGATTTACCTCGGCGTTTCGCCGCTTAATGTCTGTAGGTAATGGCCAGGCGCTGCGGGCCCATATGGTGATGCTTGCAGCAGCGGTAACCTTGTTTGCCCCGATTCTTGCTCTTGGCTCCACCTTTTTTGGCGGTGACGTGTCCGGGTACGTCAGTCCTGTCGGCGTGAGCGTAGTCGTTGGCTCGTTTATGTTCGGTATTGGGATGCAGCTTGGAGGGGGCTGCGCTTCCGGAACGCTGTATGCAGTAGGAGGCGGCCGGACGAACATGTTTATTACGCTGCTCTTTTTCATCGTTGGCTCCACCGTTGGGGCATATCATCTTTCGTTCTGGACAGATGATACGCCTTCCTTTGGCTCAATTTCGCTGGCTACGTCGACCGGTCTCGGATACACAGGGGCCTGGATAGTATCTTTACTCATTTTCACTGCTGTCATCGCAGTAACATTAATTATCGATAAAAAGAAAAATCCTCCGGCAATGGCTACGTTGCCGACGGCTAGCGGCTGGAAACGGATTTTCCGCGGTTCCTGGCCTATGATGATTGCAGCAGTAGTACTTGCTGTATTAAACGCTTTAACCCTGCTTACGCGCGGCGAGCCGTGGGGCATTACTTCGGCGTTTGCACTTTGGGGCTCCAAAGCTGCCGAGGCTGTAGGTATCAACGCTTCGAGCTGGGATTACTGGAGCGGGGAAAGCGCGCAGGCACTGCAGACTACAATTTTTGCTGATTCCACTACTGTACTGAATTTTGGTGTTATTTTAGGCGCATTTATTGCTTCAGCCGCAGGTGGACTGTTTAAGTTTACGAAAGTGACGATTGGTAATGCTTCTGCTTCCATTATCGGCGGTCTTTTGATGGGGTACGGAGCGAGGCTCGCTTTCGGGTGTAACATTGGTGCTTACTTTGGCGGCATTGCTTCCTTTAGTGTACATGGCTATGTATGGGCAGTATTTGCCTTAGCCGGCACATTTCTGGCTCTGTTTTTACGGCCGTTGTTTGGTCTTTCTGTACCAAAGCCAAAGGATACGTTCTGTTAATACGAAAAAAACCTTCCTGCGTTCAGGGAGGTTTTTTGATGAAAAATGAGTGTTTTACTCAAAAATATTAATCTTTTCTTCAATGGGCGTTCTCGGTTTGGCTTTTGGTGTTTTTTCAAAATAGCCGAGCTGCAGCATGCCGACAATAGTTTCATCCGGATCGATGCCGAGCGATTGCTTGAAGCGGTCTGAATAGATATAATCACCAGTTTTCCAAATCATGCCGATATTTTGTTCCCAGCTTAACAGCTGAAAGTTTTGGATAAGGGTAGAGGCTGCGCCAAAATCTTCTTCCCATTTTTTCACTTTTGGCTCGGCCTGATTAACGACAAGCAGGGCGCCGGGAAGCTCAGAAATTTGGGCCCGTACTTTTTCGGGTTTTTTCGAGCCTTCGTGCTCCTGATAATCGGCGAGAGCTTCTGCTAGTTTTTCCGTCCCGCTGCCAAGAAACAGCAGAAAGCGCCACGGCTCACGCACGCCATGATCGGGCGCCCATTTGGATATTTCGAGCAGTTCAAGGATGGTTTGTTTATCTACCGGCTGGTCTGTAAATTTCTTAATACTTCGACGGGATTGGATTGTCTGGGCGAGTGGAGTGCTGGCTATATCAGTCATAAGAAATGCCTCCTATATTGAAAATGATTATCATTTACTATTTTAACATATAGACAGCTTATTGGAAGGTTTACAGACAGGGGTGTTTGGATCGTGCGCTTCCATGTACCCGAAATACGGGGAGGCGCTCGACATAATGAGAGATCCGTGTCGCAAGCAAGGGGTGGAGATAGTGGTGTGCCGCTTAAAGTAGAGCCTGATCCGGAAGCACAAGATGCCCGGGCGGCTTAAAAACTGGCGCATATATTAATACAGTATTTAGAAGTAAAAACGAATACTGTTTCGTAAAAAGGAGCTTCCAGTCGATTCTGGAAGCTCCTTTTAGCTATAAATGACTGTTTGTGTTGGTGAGCACGTTTTGAATAGAAGCTCCGGGAAATGTTAAATCCGCCCATGAATCGAGTTCTGTTTCTTCCTGGTTTACAATAACAAGCCTGGCTCCGCTTTCTTTTGCTTCCATTGGAAACAGGGAAGCAGGGGCTACCTGCAGGCTTGAGCCGAGAACGATAAATAAATCACAGGCTGCGGTTGCCTCCTGAGCCTGCTGGATAGCCTGCTCCGGAAGCATTTCACCAAATAGGACAATACCCGGTCTGAGTTTGCCACCACAATTTGGGCAATGGGAAGACCCGTTTAAAAAATCCTCCTGCGATGCCTGCCGACCGCAAATATGGCAATTAATTTCCCGCAGACTGCCATGCAAAGCAGAAACGTGCTGCTGGCCGGCGGCTTGATGAAAGCCGTCTACGTTTTGGGTGATTACGTGCTGGAGGAGGTCTTGTTGTTCCCATTGAGCTAAGATCTCATGCCCTTTATTAGGTGATGCATCGAGCAGAGACTGCAGTCGCCATTGATAAAATTTTGTGAATGCTTCGTTTTGATGCTCGAGTGCTTCAACTGTGGCAAGCTGTTTTGGGTCATAATTGTTCCAAAGGCCTGACGCAGACCGGAAATCAGGGAGCCCACTATCCGTAGACATTCCGGCACCGGTCATTACAATACTGTAATTGGAGGCTTTAAGCCATTCTGCCAATTGTCTGCTCACCTTGATCCTCCTGACATATAGTTATTGATTAGTGCTGTATTTCCAATACCCGTCTTCGCCCACTGCTTACACTAATAACAAAAAGATGCTCTGAGGGGGGCGACGTGCTAAAATAAAGTGAAAAAGAGCATAAAAAAACACCAGCCTGGAAAGCCTGGTGTGTTCGTTATATAAGAAATGGTGCGGATGAGAGGATTCGAACCTCCAAGAGCGTAAGCTCACACGGACCTGAACCGTGCGCGTCTGCCAGTTCCGCCACATCCGCAAGACAAATTCTATTATAACCAGTAACAGCGAATTGTGCAATAGAAAATTTGCTGTTTTTTTCATAGAATAGTACGATTAAATAAAGCTGAGAAGATAACGGGCAGGAAAGTGAGTCGTCGATAATGAGCGAAAAAAAAGACCAGGGGTTCGGACAGCGATTATACGAGGCGATTATGGTTATACTTGCCATTCTCTCTGTAGGGACGATCTGGTACGAGACAGAAGTATCCGGTTATATTATTTGGACTACCTGGGCGTTATTTACGCTTGATTATGCTTTCCGTTTTTTTCGTGCAGAAAAGAAATGGGAATTTGTAAAATCCCACCCTTTTTTATTAATAGCAATTATACCGGCAGATGCGATTTTTCAATTCGCACGCCTGGCACGAATTATTCACCTTTTTCGCCTCAAGACGATCACCAAATTTTATACGATGCCGCTTATTCGTTATTTAAGCCGTCAGCGGCAATATTACGTTTGGGGCGGTATTTTAATATTGTACGTTTGTTTTGTGCTCTGGGTTTGGGGCATTGAACCTCCTGCAGATTCATTGTGGACCTCTGCTTTGAGCGTGCTTATGGCACTGGTTATGTTTGGGCGCTCTAACATTGAGCCGGTTACTGCAGTCGGTCAGGGGACAATGGTAGTGCTGAGTTTATTTGGGGTCATTTTATATGGCTTAATTTTAACCTATGTGTTTGAATATATTTCCGTAAGGTATTGGAAGAATAAAGTGAAAAAATGGTTTCCTTTTAATTAAAACCAGCCATTAAAACAATGGAGATTCATTGAACCACAGTAAGGCAGAAGATATGTTAGAAAATAACATAAAATTGTTGCAAACATGTGACAGGGGAGTATGATAGATATATATCAAAGGAGGGATAATCATGTGGGCTTTGCATCTGGTTCAGAATATGCGCTTTGTCATAATGGGGCTCTTATCCCTTTCGGCACTCAGTATTTTTGCTTTTCAATCAGTAGAGATTGTACATGCATTTCTTGAAACGTTTAGACGCCGCTAACGCTTAAAAAGAGCACCATGCAGGAATACCCGGCTTTCGGGTATTCCTTTTTATGTATCCGCATGTTGGAATCAACAAGAAAAAACCTCCCTCCAAAAAGGAGAGAGGTTCATATATGGCTTAATTAGTTTTTAGTAACGTTCGCAGCTTGTGGGCCGCGGTCGCCTTCTACTATTTCGAATTCTACCGTTTGTCCTTCTTCTAAGGTTTTAAAGCCTTCTTCCTGGATAGCGGAGAAGTGAACGAAAACATCGTCTGCACCTTCGCGTTCGATGAAGCCAAAACCTTTTTCTGCGTTAAACCACTTAACTGTACCTTGTTCCATAAAAATAATCCTCCTGCGTGCCCTGTGGCACAAATAATACTTATCTTGCAAACCGCATAGTTCCAAGTTCAGAAGCTAAAACCCTAACCTTGTTCAAACTAACGGATCAAAATAGTAATTTCATTGTATCATGTCACCCAAATTATAGCAACAGACTTTAATATTTAAATATTAAAGAATGGGTAATTTTTTGAAAAGAAAAAGCCATTCTCCCGAGAGAGAGCGGCTTTGTATGGTTTAATTAGTTTTTAGTGACGTTTGCAGCTTGTGGGCCGCGGTCGCCTTCTACTATTTCGAATTCTACCGTTTGTCCTTCTTCTAAGGTTTTAAAGCCTTCTTCCTGGATAGCGGAGAAGTGAACGAAAACATCGTCTGCACCTTCGCGTTCGATGAAGCCAAAACCTTTTTCTGCGTTAAACCACTTAACTGTACCTTGTTCCATAAAAATAATCCTCCTGCGTGCCTCATGGCACAAATGTTACTTATCTTGCAAACCGCATAGTACCAAGTTCAGAAGCTAAAACCCTAACCTTGTTCTGACTAACGGATCAAAATAGTATATTCATCGTATCATGCCCTCCAAACAATAGCAATACATTTTGCGAATCAATTTTAATGATATTAATATCAGCTGTTCCGCTGTTTGAAACGAATAGCATCCTTTACTGTGCCGAAGGTCTGGAAAGTGGAGAAATCGAAGTCCATATCTTTGGATCGTACCGCAAGACTTGGTGAAATACCGGTGACAATCAGTTCAGTGCCAAGCAATTTTAGAAGATCATTTAAAGTGAAGATCCCTTTCATAATATCATCATTTAATGTAGAAAGGCCGGAAAGGTCGACGATGAGTGTTTCTACTTTTGAGTTGTGAATCACGTCAGTAATGTTGGTGAAAATAATCTTCAGTCGCTGCTCGTCGACGTTGCCGATTAGTGGCATGGCGTAAACGCTGTTAATGATTGGAACTATGGGGGTAGAAAGAAGGTTAATTTCATTGAAATACTCTGAAGCATCTTTTTCTGCATTTTTTTGTTTCGTAATATCTTTTTGTACTCCGATAAAGTAATATTTATCCTCTTCCGGTTCATAAACAGGGTCAATGTGGAGTTCGTTCCAAAATTTAGTGCCATCTTTCCGGTAGTTAATAATTTCGATGGAAATGGGTTCGTATGTTTTCAGGGCTTGTCTCATACGCTCAATAGTATGAATGTCGCTTTCCGGCCCCTGAAGAAAACGGCAGTTGCTTCCAAGAATTTCTCCGGCGGAATAACCGGTTAAATTGCAGAAACCACTGTTTGTATAGATAATAGGGTTGTCTTCTATAGCTGGATCAGTAATGATAACTCCAACACGGGTATGGTCAACTGCTGTGAGCAGTAAAGAATTAGTAGGGGTTTTTAATGGGAAGTCCTGATTCATGATTTCGCCGACTCCTTTATTGTGGATTTGTTATTCGAAATGGAAAGCCTTCTGACAGTTATTTTTAATTAATCTTCAATGATTCTATAACAGCTTCCTGCCATGGGCAACTGCCGTATTTACTATTTCTTCAGCTTATGTGAAAAGCGTTCGAATAAATAACTTTGTAACGCTGGATGTTTAAAAAATAGATTAAAAGTGTATAGGTACTATTGGAATCAATCGTTATTAAGTTGAATGGAGGAGTTATGTATGGCAGAAACAATATTTACTTCGAAAGCTACTGTAGAAGGTGGCCGTGAAGGACATGTCCGTTCTGAAGATGGAATGATTGATGTGAATCTGGAACAGCCGGGCTCAGGTTCTTCCAAATCAGGATCCAATCCGGAACAGCTCTTTGCATCGGGTTATGCAGCCTGCTTTGACGGCATGCTGAACCTTCAGGCAAGCAAGAAAAATAAAGACGTTTCTTCTAAGACAACTGCAGCTGTAAGTCTGCAGAAGGACGACTCCGATGGTATGTTCCAGTTGGCAGCTGAACTTACAGTAGAAATCAGCGGTGTATCAAAAGAGGAAGCAGACGAATTAGTGGATCTTGCCCACCAGTACTGCCCTTATTCCAAAGCTACACGAAACAACATTGAAGTAAAAGTTCAATCCGAAGTTAAGTAAAGACGTAAAGAGGGCCCGCAAAAAACGGGCCCTCTTTATATGTATACCGCTGCTTTCAGAGAAAGCAGGGCAGAGATTAACGTGAAAGGTTTTCTTTAAAATCATTCATTGGAGAACGGAGGGTGATGATACACTCTTTATGGTAGTACTCTTTAACGCCCTGGAGGAGCTCCTGTTCAGAATCGCAATAATAAATCTGCCC
Organism: Marinococcus sp. LNHM5E3-2.1; assembly: GCF_056034365.1. NCBI lineage: Bacteria > Bacillati > Bacillota > Bacilli > Caryophanales > Bacillaceae > Marinococcus > Marinococcus sp. LNHM5E3-2.1. The sequence continues at coordinate 5,019 of NZ_JBQLIB010000006.1, read as the reverse complement.
ACGGCCTAAGTCCATTTGTTCGATATCTTTAAGTGTGCCCACCGTGACTTGTCTTCCGGAACGGTCAACAAAATATGCAAATTTGTTCCCCACAGCCATTTGCCCGTCCTCCTTACATAATTATACGCGTAATTAAATGAAAATTTTGTAATTTAATTATATCGTCATTTACATAAACTGTTCAATGTAGTTTATGTTACATTTTCATTACAATTAAACAACCAGTGTGAATTTATAGTTAATTGCTGTGAAAAATGAAAATTAGATAGATTTTTTTTCATGAATATGGTAATGTTAATTAGTTCATACGAAATGATCGAATAAGCATAAAAGGGGAATATATACTTGACTTTATTTTCAGAACTAAGATTGGAATCACCTATTCTTCAAGCTATTGAAGAGATGGGATTTGAAGAAGCAACACCCATACAATCGGAAGTTATTCCAAAAGCGAAGAACGGAACGGATATTATTGGTCAGGCACAGACTGGCACAGGAAAAACTGCGGCTTTCGGCATCCCGCTTCTTGAAGCAGCCGATCAAACAGCTAATGCTCCGCAGGGAATTGTACTTGCACCTACAAGAGAGCTTGCTGTGCAGGTATCCGAAGAATTAAACCGCCTCGGAAAGCACAAACGTGTTACAGCAGTAGCCGTTTACGGCGGCCAGGATATTCAGCGTCAGATCAAAGCGCTGAAAAGAAAACCGCAAATTATTGTAGCAACACCGGGCCGTTTAATGGATCATGTGCGCAGAAAAACGATTGATCTCGGAAAAATGAATACGGTTGTGCTTGATGAAGCTGATGAAATGCTCAGTATGGGATTTGTGGATGACATTGAAGAAATCCTAAAGGATATCCCAGAGCCTAGACAGATGCTTTTATTCTCGGCTACAATGCCTCCAAAGCTGAAGCGCGTAGCAGATAAATTCATGACTAACCCTGAACAGGTTCAAGTGAAAAACAAAAGCATGACAGTGGCGAAAATCGATCAGTATTATATTGAAGTGAACGAACAGGAAAAGTTCGAAACTCTTTGTAATATGCTCGATTATACCCCGCCGGAGCTTGCGATTGTCTTCGGACGTACGAAGCGCCGCGTGGATGAACTCGCTGAAGCTTTATCAAGACGCGGTTATGCAGCAGAAGGCATTCATGGCGACATGAAGCAGGCTCAAAGAGACAAAGTGCTTCAGAAATTTAAAAAAGGCACGATTGAGCTGTTGATCGCGACAGACGTAGCTGCCCGCGGCATTGATGTGAGCGGCGTTACACACGTCTACAACTTTGATCTTCCACAGGACCCGGAAAGCTATGTGCACCGGATCGGACGTACAGGAAGAGCAGGAAACGAAGGCGTAGCTTACAGCTTCGTACCGTCGAGAGAAATGACGCACCTGCGTCTTATTGAAAAAACCGTACAGGCTAAGTTGAAAAAAGCGCCTAAGCCGACGAGAAATGATGCAGTTGAAGGGCGTGCCCAACAGGCTGTACAGAAACTGGTCGGATCAATGCAGGACGATGATAATGAGTACTGGGAGCGTACAGCAGAAGAACTGCTTAACGAATACGAGGCAAAAGAAATCGTAGCAGCAGCGCTGAAAATGAACTCACGCGAGCTGAAAGAAGAGCCGGTAAAACTTACTTCGGAAGCACCGCTTCGTAATAAGGGTTCCAAAGGCCAGGGCAAGCCTTCCTCGAAATATAAGCAAAAGCGCCCGCAGGGCCACGGCTCCAATAAAAACAGCCGTCCGCCAAGAAACAAAAAGAAAAAAATGGATCTTTCCTAAATCTAATTTTTCGTATAAGAGCACTTTCCCAGCCTGATGGGAAGTGCTTTTTTGTTTTTTGGACTTTAAACAGCCCTGTGTTTTTCAGGAGCACGAGCAAGTATGCTAAGATAGGAAAGGACGAGAAAGGAACGGTGAGAACATGAGTCTGCTTGTAGCAGAAAATCTATACCAGACAACCGGCACCAAGGTGCTGTTTGACCATATTTCATTTACGATCGAGCCCGGAGACCGTATCGGACTTATCGGCGTTAACGGCACAGGGAAATCTTCGCTTCTCCGCGTGATTTCTGAAATTGATTCTTCGGAAAAAGGAAAGCTTCAGCACTCCAAACAGCTGAGAATTGAATACCTTCCACAGGATCCTGAGCTGCCGGAGGAAGAAAATTTGATTGATTATTTGTATGAAGGCTCTTCCGATATCATGAAAGCAGTGAAAGATTACGAAAAAGCTCAGGCCCGTCTGGAGCAGGAGCCTGAAAGTGAAGCTGCACAGGAACAGTGGATGAAGGCCCAGCAGAAAATGGACCAGCTCGGAGCATGGGAAGCAGGTACTGTAGCCCAGCAGGTGTTAAACAGACTGGGGCTGACGGTCTATAACCAGAAAATTAATGAACTCTCCGGTGGCCAGCGTAAAAGAGCTTCTATTGCCCGGGCTCTCATTCAGGACTGTGACATTCTTATTCTTGACGAACCGACGAACCATCTCGACGACGAGTCCATTAACTGGCTTGAAAAATATTTATCCAACTATAATGGAGCTTTAATATTAGTTACACACGACCGTTATTTCTTAAACAGAGTAACGAATAAAATCTTTGAATTGGAACGCGGCCGTCTGTATGAATATGACGGCAACTATGAACTGTTTCTGGAAAAGCGGGCCGAGCGCGAAGCAAATGAAGCGCACGCCGAAGCAAAACGGCAGAACACATTAAAGCGGGAGCTGGCCTGGCTTCAGAAGCAGCCGAAAGCTCGCGGTACAAAACAAAAAGCCCGGAAAGAGCGGGCGGAGTCTTTGAAACAGCAGGAGGGACCGCCGAAAAAAGAAGAGCTGCAGGTTCCGGTAGGTTCTACGAGACTTGGAAAGAAAGTAATAGAGGCGGAGGACCTGGAAAAGTCCTACGGAGACAAGAATATGTTTTCGCAGTTTAACTATATGTTTACCCCTGGAGAAAAAATAGGGATTGTCGGTCCAAACGGAACTGGGAAAACGACGCTTTTAAACATTCTTGCCAACCGTATCGACCCCGATGCGGGGAATGTAGTGTACGGCCCAACTGTAAAGCTTGGCTACTACTCGCAGCAGCAGGAAGAATTGGATGAATCAAAGCGTGTGCTCGAATACATTCGTAATATTGCTGAAGTTATTTATACTGTTAACGGTGAAAGTATTTCGGCCGAACAGATGCTTGAACGCTTTCTATTCGAACGGGAGGACCAGTGGACGTATATTTCCCGGTTGTCCGGCGGAGAAAAAAAGAGGGTGTACCTGCTCAGTATTTTAATGACCGAGCCGAACGTATTGTTTATGGATGAGCCGACAAATGATCTGGACGTGCAGACACTCAGCGTACTCGAAGAATACCTGCAGCAGTTCCCCGGCGTAGTCGTCACCGTTTCCCACGACCGCTATTTTCTTGACCGGGTAGCTGAAAAGCTGTTTGTTTTTAATGAATCATCCCAGGTTACCTTATTCGAGGGAAATTACTCAGAATTTATGAGTTCAGAAAAGGATGCTTCCCGGCCGGCGCTAAGTAAAGAGAAGAAGCCGGAGCCATCAGCTGTTAGGAGCGCAGTTGGGGAGAAGAAAAAAATGTCCTATAAAGAAAAGCAGGAATGGGATCAGATCGAAGAGCGTATTGCCCGCCTTGAAGATGAACTGGCGGAAGCAGAGCAGCAGATGGAGCAGAGCGGCAGTGACCTCGCGGCCATCGAAAAGTGGTCCAGCATCCAGAAAGAAACCAATGAAAAGCTGGACCAGGCGATGACACGCTGGGCCGAGCTCTCAGAAATAGCAGAGGAACAGTAAAAGCCAGCAGTCTCTTAAATGAGGCTGCTGCTTTTTTGACGAAACAGGTTCTAAACGTTTATTCACTTGACTTTAAGGCTATAATACCTACATATAATATATTTGCACATACTTATATTGGAATATATAGTAGTGTCTTTTTTTAGATTAAAGGAGTGAAAGAATGACCATAGAAGAAAGAGAAAATATAAAAATAACGCTCGACAAAGTATGCGGGAAATGGAAAGCAGTCATTCTAATGGAGCTCGTCGGGAAAACGCTCCGTTTCAGTGAGATTAAACAGCAGCTGCAGCAGATTAATCATCAGACATTAATCAAGCAGCTCAAAGAGCTTGAGCATGACGGCTTAGTATTGCGCCACGCTTACGCGGTAGTACCGCCAAAAGTGGAATACTCCCTGACAAGCTACGGGGAGTCACTCGAATCTCTCCTTCGGGAACTGGAAAAATGGGGAAGAGAACACAAAATGAAAATGGAGGAAGAAGGCAAAAGCTCCTCCGGAAGCAGTGGGTGCTGATGAGTATGATGGAAAATGATGTATGGAAACTTGGTATCGTGGAAGCCATAGAGCCGATGGGAGAAGGATCGCGGGTATGCATAGACGCAGCAGATATCTTATCTCCAGCTGAAGGTCTGCTTGTCGGAGACACAGGGCACGGGTACGTTTATACGCTTTCGGAAAACCGTACAACGAGTACGTATCCAGCCCGCGTGTTTCGTATCAACGCCGGCGCTGTACATCAGTATATTTTCGAAGAAGAGAAGACAAGGTATCTCGCAGAAATAGAACATGATGAGCCGGTAACTGTGTACGAAGGTACAGCTTCACGCCAGGTGCCGGTAGGCAGGGTGAAAATTGAAAAACGCGAACTCGTGAGAATAAAGGTCCGCGCAGGGGACGTAAATTTATCAGCTACTCTGCATTGGGCAGACAGCGTTTATTTAATGACGGATCAATATGAGCCGATGGCTTTAAAAGACTGCCGGCCGGGAGATCGGATCTACTGCAGAATCGATGAGCCGGGACGCCATCTCGGTCAGTCCATTCAAGAAGAAATAGAGGAGCGGTAACGAAAAGCATGCTTTGTGTAAAAGCGTGCTTCAGACTGTCGACAATGGCTCTAATTTTAGAGTTTGTCGGCAGTTTTTTTGTGCTATGATAAAAAGAAATAGCCTGGAAAGGGGTTATGGCGCAT
>NZ_JBQLIB010000005.1:0-181772 GCF_056034365.1 Marinococcus sp. LNHM5E3-2.1 | reverse complement strand
AGGCGCCTCAGCGAACGTTTTTTAATTCGAAAGTGTGGAGTCCTCCTCCAGCTTTTTCATCAGCTCCGTAATAACGTCATCCGGGAGCGAAAGCTGTTTAAAATCCTCAAAGGATGCCTCCTTCATTTTTTTCACGGAACCAAAATGCTTTAGAAGCATCTGCTTGCGCTTTTGTCCGATCCCGTTGATATCGTCCAGAAGAGAGGAAAACATCGTTTTTCCGCGCGTCTGACGGTGAAAGGTAATTGCAAAACGGTGCACTTCATCCTGCACACGCTGCAGCAGATAAAAGGCGGAGCTGTGCCGCTCAAGGGGCACTCTGACAGCCTCTTCTCCCATTATAAGCTCCGAGGTGCGGTGCTTATCGTCTTTGGCAAGTCCCGCTACCGGAATATTTAAACCAAGCTCATCCTCGATAACGCTGACGGCTGCACTCAACTGGCCTTTCCCGCCATCAATAAGAATCAGATCCGGCAGTGCCGCTTCGTCTTTTAAGAGGCGGATGTATCTTCTGCGCACAACCTCGCGCATGGATGCATAGTCATCCGGTCCCTTTACATCCCGGACCTTATACTTTCTGTATCCTTTTTTCCAGGGCTTGCCGTCCACAAAAGTAACCATTGCCGCTACCGGATCTGTACCCTGGATATTCGAGTTGTCAAAAGCTTCCATACGGTAAGGAGTATCAATGCCCATTGCTTCACCGAGCTGTTCCACCGCTTTAATTGTCCGTTCTTCATCCCGTTCAATTAATGCAAAGCGATCGCTGAGCGCCTGCCGGGCATTTTTTTCTGCCAGATCAAGCAGTTCCCTTTTTTGGCCGCGCTTTGGCTGCTGGACCCGAACATTTACGAACTGTTCAGCCATAGAGGCATCCACCGAGCCCGGAATAAATATTTCCGACGGCTTCATATGCTGCTCCTGCATGTAGAACTGGCCCAGGAAGGTAAGAAAATCCTCCTCCGGCTCCTGATACATTGGAAAAAGGGAAACGTCCCTTTCGATCAACTTTCCCTGTCTTACAAAAAATACCTGCACGCACATCCAGCCTTTGTCATAGCTGTAGGCAAACACATCGCGGTTCACCTGATCCTTTACAGACATTTTCTGTTTTTCCATCACAGAATCAATATGCTGTATTTGATCCCTCAGCTCTTTGGCGCGTTCAAACTCCAGCTGTTCAGAAGCAGTTTCCATTTTCGTTTGAAGCTCCGCCCGGATTTCATGGTGGCCGTTGTTTAAAAACCGTGCAATCTGCTGAATCATATCGTCGTACTGGTCCCTCGTCACCGTAAACTCACACGGGGCCAGACACTGGCCGATATGATAATACAAACAGACCCGGTCGGGCATCGTCCGACATTTACGCAGTGGATATAATTGATCAAGCAGCTTCTTCGTTTCATTTGCCGCCCCGGCGTTTGGGTACGGACCAAAGTATTTTCCGCCATCCTTTTTAATTTTTCTCGTAATGATCAGCCGGGGATGCTCTTCGTTGGTGATTTTAATATACGGGTAGGATTTATCGTCTTTAAGAAGCACGTTGTATTTTGGTTCGTACTTTTTAATTAAATTCATTTCAAGTATTAATGCTTCCAGGTTGGAAGAGGTCATAATATATTCAAAATCGGTAATTTCCATTACGAGCCGCTGGGTCTTTCCGTCGTGCGACCCTGTGAAATAGGATCTCACCCGGTTTTTCAATACCTTTGCCTTACCTACGTATATAACGGTGCCGTGTTTATTTTTCATTAAATAGCAGCCGGGCTGATCCGGCAGAATAGCCAGCTTTTCTTTTAATTGAGTCATGTGCCCAACCCCTCTTGGCGTGTAATATCTATGGTGTTCCTTTCCTTTTTTAAATCAGAAGAAACAAAAAACTGCCGGCCCAGAGACCAGCAGTTTCGTGTTTTACAAATGTTTGTTCAAAAGCTCCACCAGTTGTTCCTTAGGCTGGAAGCCGACAACCTGCTCGACGACTTCGCCGTCTTTAAAAATCATTAGTGTTGGAATACTCATTACGCCGTATTTTCCGGCTGTTTCCTGGTTTTCATCAACATCTAATTTAGCAATTTTAATCTGCTCGCCCATTTCGGTGTCGATTTCTTCGAGCACCGGAGCGATCATTTTACAAGGTCCGCACCAGGGTGCCCAAAAGTCCGCAAGTACTACACCATCAGACGTTTCACCTGCAAAGTTTTGGTCCGATACATTGACAATAGCCATGAATGGTTCCTCCTTTATATCTCTATCCTTGCATTTATTCTTCGTTATTATAGCATCCCCGTGCTTTACTGGCTAACGTTTAGCTTAAAATTTTTAAAGGCTCCATCTGATTATATTTCCGTCTTCAGTGCCTGATAAACTATTTCCGCAAGGGCCGGCCCCTGGGCTGCCAGTGAATAGCTTCCTTTTTCCATTACCCATGTCGTAATCGCTTCATTGAGTATGCCGACAAAACAGATTCTTCCGATTTCAATGGAAAGCGAGCGAGAAAAAACCTGTTCCTCTTTTCCCCTCTTTATAATATCAATAACCGCCTGAAAAAACGGAGACAGTATGCGCTGCATGTTGTCATGAATCTCACCCTTTGTCTGCAAAAGTTCAAAATGGGCAAGCGTAGCAAGCTCCGGCCGGCCTTCCATGAATTCAAGCTGCAGCTGGGCCATTTCAAACAGCTGCTCTTTAACAGAAATATCCTTTTGCATGATTATTTCAAGCTTCTGCATGAATTCCTGCATTTTTTCCTCGAAAATGGAAATTAATATGTGCTCTTTATTATTAAAATACAAATAAATCGTGCCGTCTGCCACCTTTGCCTCTTTAGCAATATCCGACACCTTAGCCTGATGATAACCATGTTCAGCGATTACTTTGATTCCCGCCTCAATAATCTGTGCATGTTTCCTGTTTGGATTTTTCCCCATATATATCTGCCACCCTTTCAAACAAAACCATCCATCATGCCGGTTCCTGCTTCACCCAACCGATATAATGCTTTTAAAAACGCCTCACTCCCGTAACAGAGTAAGGCGCTTCATTGCGTTTGGGTAATACTGGCACAGTATTTTAGTTAGTTATAAATGTACATAATCCATAAAGGGATGTCAACCAAAATGCACATACATAGTCCTAATTAATTAACTATTTGTGGATTTTTCGTTACATTTTCTTCTATTTAAATGATAATTCCGGCACCTATTACAAAAGAAACCCCTACCGAAATAATAAAGGAAATGATTCCCACTGCACGGTTATCTTTGCTGATTTCCTCATCCACCTTAAACATGGGAGTAAGAAATTCAAATATTAAATAGCTTAAAATTAATAATACAAAACCATAAAAACCCCATAGAAGCATAAACAGGATACCGTCGTTATGCATGATGGAATAATGAAGAATGTTGGAAACCCCAAACAGTTTCCCGCCCGTCGCCAGGGCGACAGCGATATTTCCTTTCTTGATTTCTTCCCAGTTACGGTAAGGAGTAATAATTTCAAATATCCACAGAAAAATTACCAGGGAGAGTACAGCAACGCTGAAGTTGCCAGCTGTATTTATAAAAGCATTATCCATCCACGCATCCACGTGCACCCCTCCGCTTACTTAAGTTCTGCCACCGTGTTACCGATGCCGCCTTCATTCATCCCGCCATCCCTGGTTGATTTTACGCTGGGATGGTTTTTCAAATATTCTTTTACACCCTTGCGTAGAGCGCCGGTGCCTTTTCCGTGAATAATATGGACTTCCCGGTAACCGGCGAGCACTACTTCATCGAGGTATTTTTCGAGGCGCTGTACGGCGTCTTCGTATCTTTCCCCGCGCAGGTCCAGTTCGGGCTTTGCCGGGGCGGCTGTAGAAGTCGTGGCGACCTGACGTTTAGGCTCTTTCACGGGCTCTGATTTGAGCTTTTCCATTTCTTCGGGTTTCGCTGTCATTTTCATGATGCCAAGCTGCACCTGAAATTCCTTGTCATTTACCTTTTCTACAATATGTCCACGCTGCCCGAAGCGAAGCACCTTCACTTCATCTCCTACTTCAAAGGTACGTTCTTGCTGGGCTTTTTGTTTCACCTGTTTCTGCTTTTTGGTCATCGCAGGAGCTGCCTGTTCCATCTGCCTGCGGGCTTCGATCAGGCGGTGTTCTTTAATTTCCGCGCCTTCCTTCTGCATCTCCTTCAGCTCGGCAATAATTTCCTCCGCCTGGGCTTTCGCCTTATCGACTTCGCTTTTTGCTTTACCTTCTGCGTTCGCAATAATCTGATCCCGTTTTTGCAGCACTTCATTCCAGGCAGTATTCAGCTCCTGCCAGAGCCTGGACGCTTCCTGCCGGAGGTCATCTGCCTCCTGCCATGCCGATTCTGTTTCTTTTCTTTGTTCATCCAGAGAAGCAATCATCGTTTCGACCTGCTTTGTATCTGTGCTCATTTCTTTTTCTGCATTGGAAATAATAGAATCCGGCAGGCCGATCTGCCTTGAAATAGCAAACGCGTTGCTTCGGCCCGGTACACCTACGAGCAGCCGATACGTTGGCCTCAATGTTTCCACGTCAAATTCGACACTTGCATTCATTACCCCGTCACGGTTGTACGCATACCCTTTCAGTTCACTGTAGTGCGTTGTAGCAATCAATCTGCCCCCGGCTTCCTGGACATAGTCCAGAATGCTGACGGCAAGAGCCGAGCCTTCCTCCGGATCGGTGCCGGCGCCTATCTCATCAAAAAGCACAAACGATTCGCTGTCCACCTGCTTGACGATATCTACAATGTTCGTCATGTGGGAAGAAAACGTACTTAAGCTCTGTTCAATCGACTGTTCATCTCCAATATCGGCAAACACTTTCGAAAATACAGCGGCTTCTGCTTCTTCTTCTGCGGGGACAAACAGCCCTGACTGGGCCATGAGCGTCAGCAGACCAGCCGTTTTAAGTGTCACGGTTTTACCGCCCGTATTGGGGCCGGTAATGACAAGCGTTCCAAACTCTTCCCCAAGCTCCAGGTCAAGCGGCACCATTTCTTCCGGGTCAATGAGCGGATGCCGTGCCTCCATGAACCGGAACCTTCCTTCATTGTTCAGCTCCGGCTGCACCGCTTTCTGATCTCTTGCATAGTAGGCTTTGGCAAATGTGAAATCGAGCTCGGTCAGCGTATTCATATTTACCAGAATCTCTTCCCCGTCTTCAGCAATATATGAAGACAGTTCCTGGAGAATTCGCTCAATTTCCCGCTGTTCTTTCAGTCTTGCCTCTCTTAGTTCGTTATTCATCGAAACGACCGCCTGCGGCTCAATGAAAAGAGTAGCCCCTGTGGACGACTGGTCGTGAACAATACCGCCAAATGACGAACGGTATTCCTGTTTTACCGGCAGCACGTACCGGTCATTGCGTATCGTTACGATGGAATCAGACAGGCGTTTTTGCTGGTCCGGCGACCTGGTGTACTGTTCAAGCTTCGAACGCACCGATGACTCGAGGCTTCTCATCTGCTGCCGGAGTCCGCGCAGGGCGGAGCTTGCACTGTCTAGCACCGCCCCGTTTTCATCTATACAGTCACGGATCTGCTTTTCAATCTCGGGGAGAGTCACTATCTGCCGCACCAGCCCCTCAAGCAGCGGGAGATCCACCGTCTCTTCTGTCATATCCAGAATAAACGACCGTATCCGGCGGCCGGCATACAGGGTGTCCGAAACCTCTGTGAGCTCGCCGGCGTTCAGCATCCCGCCGATTTGAGCCCGGCGCACATGGGCATGAATCTGGCGTATGCCGCCGAGGGGTGCCTGTCCCCGAAGCCGTATTACTTTGGCTGCTTCCGCGGTGAAGCTCTGTGCTTCCTTCGCTTCCGCAAGCTCCCGGTAGGGCTGCAGCCGTTCAATCCGTTCTTTGGCAAGAGTGGAGCCGGCATGAGCCTGCAGCTGCTCTTTCATTTTTTCGTATTCCAACACACGGAGTGTTCTATCATTCAACAATGCTCACCTCTTTGGTTGTTCTATTGTTTCTTGCGCTTCAGCCATTTTTTTAACTGCTCCGCCGTCATTGTATTTATGATCTGCTCTGGCTGAAGAAGCGCTTTTTTGGCAATGGATATGCCTACGTCCATATGATCAAGCATACCAGGGTTGTGGGCGTCCGTATTGATTGCAATAAGAACATTATGCTCAGCAGCCTTTCTCAGCCATTCGGCCGAAAGATCCAGGCGGTTGGGATTGGCATTCAGCTCCAGCGCTGTGTTTGTTTCGCCCGCCCGTTTCATCAGCCGGTCTACATCTACTTTGTATCCGTCCCGTCGTCCTAAAAGTCTTCCTGTCGGATGGGCAATAACATTTACTTCCGGATGCTCCAGCGCCTGTTCCATCCGGTTCATAATTTCTTTTTCTGTCTGGGAGAAGGAGGAATGGATGGAAGCAATGACGACGTCAAGCTCTTCGAGAACTTCATCCTCAATATCGAGCGTTCCGTCGGGCCGGATATCCATTTCAATACCGGCAAATATCTGAATATTTTTTTCTTCTTCTCTGACGTTACGTATTTCTTCTATCTGCCTGCGGATTCTTTCTTCGTCCAGTCCGTGGGCGACCCGCAGGTATTTAGAATGGTCCGTAAGAGCCAGCCATTCGTAGCCGTGTTTCTTTACTTCCTCCACCATCTCACGGATGGAAAGAGACCCATCGCTCCACGTAGTGTGCATATGAAGATCACCACGGATATGCTCCTTTTCTATATATGAATACGGCTGCCGGAATTTATCCGTTTCACCTCTCCCCAGGCGCGCTTCGGGAGGAATAAAGTGCAGACCAAAGTGGCCGTAAAATTCGGTTTCATTCTGAAACGTAGTTTTGCGTCCATTCTGATCTTCAATGCCGTATTCACTTAATTTTTCGTTTCGTTCCTTTGCGAGCTGCCGCATTTGTACATTATGGTCTTTAGAACCGGTGAAATGATGCAGGGTGCTTGCAAAATCTTCTTCCTTTACCAGGCGAATATCTACTTGAACATTATATTCCCCTTTAATTTCAATGCTGACCTTGCTTGTACCGTCATTAATAACCTTCGTTATTTCGGGCATCTCCACCAGCTGTTTGCGGACATTTTCGGCGTTTTCCACACTCATAATATAATCCAGGTCCTTCACCGACTCTTCCACCCGGCGCAGACTTCCAGCCCTCGCATACCTTTGTACCCCTTCCACTTTTTCGAGGGACGCTTCAAGCTTTTCGGCCATTTCCAGCATATAGGCAATCGGCAGTCGCTCCGGTCGCTTGCCTTCTTCTGCGAGCGCTTCGAGTATTTTCTGCTCGGTTTTCGCCCCGAACCCTTCGAGATTCTGTACTTCATGAGTTAAACACGCCTGTTCAAGCGAGTCCCGGTCCGTTATGTCGAGCTCCTGATAGAGCTTCGACACTTTTTTTCCTCCCAGTCCAGGCAGCTTCAGCAGCGGAATTAATCCCTCCGGCACTTCTTCTGTCAGCGTCTGCATCAGTTCTGTTTCCCCGTTGTTGTCCCGCCATTCTTTTATCAGCGCAGCTGTGCCTTTACCGATGCCTTTTAAGCTGCCAGCATCTTCAATTTCATTTAGCGAACGCTCATCATATTCAAGCGCTTGAGCCGCTTTACGGTAGGCAGAAATTTTAAACGGGTTTTCCCCCTTGATTTCCATATATACAGCAATTGTTTCCAAATGGCCGATCAGATCTTTTTTATTCATGCTATTCTCCTCCACATGTCAGCTTTAATCATGTTAGGCATTCTTTTTTGAGTATAACGGGAGTTAATAATTCTGTCTAAGCTCACGCCGCCGGGCTGAAGACATAAAAACAGACTTCCCTGTGAAACACAGGGAAGTCAGCCTTCATTCTCTATTGGGCCGTCCATGTTCCCGGGGTCTGCCGGCATGATTTGCTCGTACCAGCCGGAAAGCCATGGGGTTTCATGTAATATAAAGCTGGCGACTGCCGAATTGTTTATTACCGGCTCAAGAGCCGGAAACGGCATCAGCATAGCTGCAGCCAGCACAACGAATAAAATTACGTACGTTTCGAGCACCCCAAGCACACCACCAAGCCAGTAATTAATCGTTCTAAGCACCGGAAGTCTGGCAATGCCGCCTGCTGCTCCGGTTAAAAAGCCGGCGATGATGCGGGTGCCGATAAACAAAAGAAGAAAGGCAATCGAATAATAAAACAAGCTGCGGGTATCAAAAGCAGCCAGGAACGTCCCCTCCGCCTGCTGCCCGAATGGGTAGGGGATCCATTGTTCTAAAAACTGCGCGACTTCTTCATAGAATAAAAACGCAACAATAAACGCTGCCACCAGACTGACAAGGCGAAGCAATTGAAGAACAAAGCCTCTTTGAAGCCCTGTAAAAAAGCTTCCGATTAAAATCACAACAAGCAGAACGTTTATTACTATTTCCATAGCCATTACCCTTCAGAATCTTTGTCCTTGTTTACTTCTTCTTTGAGTTTTATATAGTCATCCACTACGTTTAAAGCCGTCAATACCGCCAGGCGGGTCGTATCCAAATAAGGATTGTATGCTTTATACTCTTTCATTCTCTTATCTAAATAATTGGCGACCTGATTAATATGCGAGGGTTGTTCATCACCGACAATCGTGTACTGCTGGCCGTATATTGTAACCGTAGTGCGTTTTTTACTTTGATCATCAGCCACGTCTTCCGCCCCCTGTTCTTGAATGTGCCTTTTCCTTAATAGTAACAGAATAAAAAGGCTCTGAATATCTTTCCCTTTACAGGCCCTTTTTTAAACCGGGAGATGCCCGGCAGCTGTTTACTGCCTGAGCTCTGCCCCGGTTTTTTCTTCAAGCATGCGAAGCACCTGGTTGTGCGCGGAGCTGACCTCTTCATCGGTCAGTGTTCTTTCCGGATCCAGGTAGACCAGCGTGAACGCCAGGGATTTTTTGCCGGGCGTTAGATTCTCGCCCTGATAAACGTCAAACAGGGAGGTGCTGTACAGCGTGCTTCCACCTGCGGACTCAATGACTTCTTTTACTTCAGCTGCAGGCACATTTTCATCCACAACAATCGCAATATCACGGGTAGTGGAAGGGAAGCGCGGAAGCGTTTGATAACGAACCGGCGTTTCCACCGCCTGAAGCAGGGAGGTTAAATCAACCTGCAGGGCATACGTTTCGGCTATATCCCACTCACCAGCCGTTGTTGGGTGAATTTGGCCGACGTATCCCACCGTTTTTCCATCCAGCTGTATGTCTGCGGTACGGCCGGGGTGCATATCACTGTGCTCTGCCAAAGTGAACGAAGCACGGCTTTCTACGTGCAGCTCTTCAAGAATGCCTTCAGCAATTCCTTTCATCACGTAAAAGTCTGCATTTTTTGTTTCTCCCTGCCATAGGTGGCTTTCCCATCTTCCGCTTACTACCGCACCAAGCATAATACGTTCTTCCGGCTGTACAGCAGCATTCTCTTCTTCGGAAAGAAACACCGAGCCCATTTCAAACAAAGCGATATCTTTCGTCTGGCGGTTGCGGTTATAGCTGACTCCTTCAAGAAGCTGAGGAATCAGGCTCTGCCGCAGTACTCTGCGGTCTTCGCTCATTGGCATGGTTACTTCCATCGTATACTTTTCCGGGTACAGCGTGAAACGGGAAGCTGAGCTGGCAGTCGTCAGGGAATAGGTGACAGCTTCACTCAGCCCGGCACTTTCCAAAAAGCGGCGTACTGTCCGCTTTCTTTTCTGTTCGGCAGTCAGGCTTCCGGCCGTTGTAGCACCTTTAGGAAGTGTACTCGGAATGTCCTGATAGCCGTGCATCCGAGCGATTTCTTCAGCCACATCCTCTTCAATGCGGATATCCGGGCGGCGGCTTGGGATATATACTTCGATACTGCTCGTTTCCTTGTCGGCGGTCTGAAAGCCGAGACGTTCGAGAATACGGACCATTTCTGAACCGCTGAGCTCCATTCCAAGCAGCTGATTGATACGGCGATCACTCACCCGTACCCAGCGGCCGCCCGGCTCCCGGTGGTCCTCCTGCTCGATGCCCTGAAGCACAGTGGCGCCCGCATATTCAGCGAATAAATGCGCCGCCCGGTCTGCTGCCTGCTCCACTCTCTCCGTGTCGAGCCCCCGCTCATAACGGACACTTGCATCGCTTCGTATCCGCGTATCTTTAGACGCCTGGCGGATCAGGGACGGATGAAACAGGGCCGCTTCAAGCAGAATATTTGTTGTCTGGTCGCTGACCTCAGAGTGCTCTCCACCCATCACTCCTGCGAGAGCTGTCGGCTTTGTACCATTGGTTACGACCAGATGCTCCGTCGAAAGATGATGCTTATTACCGTCGAGCGTCTGTATTTCTTCGTCTTCGAATGCTCTTCGCACGAGCACTTCGTCGGAGCCGAAGGCGTCAAAATCAAACGCGTGCAGCGGCTGCCCGTATTCAAGCAGCACATAGTTGGTAATGTCCACGATGTTGCTGATCGGCCGGATGCCGGCAGCCATCAAGCGGTTCTGCATCCAATACGGAGAAGGATTCACCTGAATATTTTCCGCGACTCTCGCTCCGTAATAAGGAGTGTCTTCGCCGTTTTCGATTTTCACATTAACTGCTGCTGATGCAGGCTTTTCGCTTTCTTTTACCGAAGTCACAGGGAGCCGGACGGTCCGGTCCAGCTGAGCTGCTACTTCGTAGGCGACCCCGAGGATATTCAGGCAGTCGGCACGGTTTGGCGTAATATCCAGATCCATCACTGTATCGTCCCAGCCAAGAGCTTTTACCGCATCCGATCCCGTCTCCGGATCCTCGTCAAAAACGAAAATGCCTTCAGCCACATGCTTAGGCACCAGCTTGGCTTCCACGCCGAGCTCCTGGAGAGAACAAATCATGCCATTGGACTGCTGGCCGCGGATTTCCGCTGCTTTAATTTCCATCCCCCCAGGCAGAACGGTGCCCGGCTTTGCCACTACGACCTTCTGTCCGGCTGCCACGTTGTCAGCACCGCAGATGATCTGTACTGTCTCTGCTCCCTGATGCACCTGGCAAATGTTTAAGTTATCCGCATCCGGATGCTTTTCGGCTTCGGTAACATACCCGACCACGCATCCCTCAATCGGTTCGGCACGCCGGTACAGAGCGTCCACCTCTACACCTCCTGTAGTCAGGCGATCGGCAATTTCTTCGGGGGTAATATCTTCAATATCCACATAATCTTTCAGCCATTTATATGAGATCAACATATCTGCATTCTCCTTCTATACTCGAGTGAATTGTTTTAAAAAGCGCATATCGTTCGTGTAAAAATGCCGGATATCATCAATGCCGTATTTCAGTAGGGAGAAGCGCTCTACTCCCATGCCAAAGGCAAAGCCGCTGTATACGTCCGGGTCAAAACCGCTCATTTCCAGCACGCGCGGATGCACCATCCCGCACCCGAGAACTTCAATCCACCCAGTATGCTTGCAGATGCGGCAGCCTTCCCCGGCGCAGATACCGCATGAAACATCGAGTTCTGCAGACGGCTCGGTAAAAGGGAAGTAGCTCGGGCGGAGACGAATTTCTCTTTCCTCTCCGAAATATTTTTTCACAAATGTTTCGAGCACCCCTTTTAAATCACTCATACGGATATTTTCGTCAACCATCAGCCCTTCGATCTGCATGAACTGGTGGGAGTGGGTAGCATCGTCATCGTCCCGGCGGTAGACCTTGCCCGGGCAGATGATTTTCACCGGCCCTTCGCCGTGGTGGCGTTCCATCGAGCGGGCCTGTACCGGCGACGTCTGTGTACGCAGCAGCAGATCACTGCTGACATAAAAAGAGTCCTGCATGTCACGGGCCGGATGATCTTTTGGCAGATTCATCGCTTCAAAGTTATAATAATCGGTTTCGACTTCCGGTCCTTCAGTCACTTCAAACCCCATACCGATAAAGATATCTTCAATTTCTTCCACAACGCTTGTCAGCGGGTGCTTCGCCCCTCGCTGGACCTTACGTCCCGGCAGTGTTACATCGAGCGTTTCTTTTTCAAGCTTTTCCTTTAATGCTTCGTCGGCAAGCGTTTTTGTTTTTTTCTCCAGACGCTCCTGAATAGCTTCCCGTACTTCGTTTCCTTTCTGGCCGACCACAGGACGCTCTTCCTTGGACAGCTGCCCCATCCCCCGGAGCACTTCCGTAATCGGACCCTTCTTCCCTAAGTATTTTACTCTCACCTGCTCTAATTCCTTTGTATCGCCAGCTTCTTCAATCTGCTGCAGCGCTTCCTGCTGCAGCTCCTCCAAGCGTTCTATCATATCCTGGTTCCCTCCATTTTTATGCCAAATAAAAAGAGCCCTCTCCCTGAAAGGGACGAAGGCTCGCGGTACCACCCTTGTTAGCTGCAGTGCACAGCTCACTCTCCTGTAACGACAGGTTCCGGCACGCTTTTCTTCCACAGGGAATACTCCAGCGGCTGCTCCGAAGCGAATTCACAAATCCTTACTGCAAGGTATTTTCAGTCAGCGATACCTTTTCCCTGTTCAGCAGGAAGCAATGCTACTACTCTTCATCTGCGCATTTGTGTTTATATGTTTCAATATGAATTATTATAGAAAAAGCCTGGCCCGATTGCAACCATCACCAATCTGTCTGCTTCAAGTGATACAGCAGAATGCCGGCAGAAACTGCCGCATTTAACGATTCTGCCTGGCCCGGAATCGGAATGTACAGGTTCTGGTCGGTCCGCTCGAGCCATTTCTTTTGTACGCCGGCTCCTTCGTTGCCAATGATTAACGCAAAGTAAGGCTGCGGCTCAAGTGCCGAATACGACGTACCTTCATCAAGCGAAGTGCCAAAGCACGGAATGTCCGTTTCCTGCAGCCATTCCAGCCATTCCCCCAGGTCCTCCTGCAGTACCGGAACATGAAACAGTGAGCCCTGGGTCGCCCGGACCACCTTTTCGTTGTACGCATCCACCGTACCTGTGCCGAGAACGACTACCCCTTTTCCAAGCGCGTCAACCGTCCGGATAATTGTTCCCAGGTTACCTGGGTCCTGAATGCTGTCCACCAGCACGAAAAATGAATATCCACCGCTTCTTACATTAGAAAATTCAGGAATTCTGCATACAGCTACAATATTTTTCGGGGTTTCCGTCAAGCTTATTTCTTTCATTACGCTTTCTGTTACCTCTGTGGCCGGTGTTGGAATTTCATTAAAAACCTGCGGCCACTCTTTATGCTCTTCAATGAAAATTTCTTCAATCCAGGCCTCCGACCGGACGGCTTCTGTCAGCGCGTGGTCTCCCTCAATTAAAAAAAGCCCTGACCTTTCACGTTCCTTACGCTTATGAAGTTTTTTTATCTCTTTTACTTTCGGGTTTTTTGCCGATTCTATCCGCTTCACTTCGCTGTCTCCCCCAGTATTTTCTCTCATCGTAGCACACTTTGCCCCGCCGCAGAAAGAAAATAAACAGCCCTCCCGTCCCTCATGGACAGAAAGGCTGGTATTTTATGCTTCGTACGTTAACGAATCTACTGTGTCGCGGTCCAGACGCTTAGCAATTTCTACGATTAACTGCACGGCATGCTCAAAGTCATCCCGGTGCAGAATAGCCGCATGCGTATGGATATAGCGGGTCGGAATCGTAATGGCCATCGCCGGTACTCCTTCGCCGGACAGATGAATAGACCCTGCATCTGTGCCGCCGTTTGCCATCATGTCGAACTGAAAAGGAATTTCTTTCTCTTCAGCCACACCGACAACGAAATCACGCAACCCTTTGTGTGCGATGACGGAGGCGTCCATCATAAGAAGCTGCGGGCCTTTGCCGATTTTCGCTCTGGCATCGTTACTTGTGACACCCGGCGTATCCCCGGCAATCCCTACATCGACAGCAAAGCCGATATCCGGCTGAATAAGGTTGGTTGCTGTTTTCGCTCCGCGCAGGCCGACTTCCTCCTGTACAGCACCGACGCCGTAAATTTCATTCGGATGGGATTCATTTTCGAGACGCTTCAGCACCTCAATCGCGATAGCACAGCCAATACGGTTGTCCCAGGCTTTTGCCATCAGCAGTTTTTCATTATTCATCACTTCAAAATCACATACCGGCACGACCGAATCTCCCGGACGCACGCCGAATGATTCTGCTTCTTCCTTGCTTGAAGCACCGATATCGATGAACATATCTTTAATTTCCATTGCTTTCTTGCGCTGCTCCGCCGGAAGAATATGCGGCGGCTTTGAGCCGATCACCCCGGTAATATTTCCTTTTCTCGTCATTACCTTCACCCGCTGGGCGAGCATCACCTGGCTCCACCATCCCCCGAGGGTCTGGAATTTCAAAAAGCCATTCTCATCGATTCCCGATATCATAAAACCAATTTCGTCCAGATGTCCGGTAATCATTAATTTCGGACCGCCGGCCTGTCCGGTTTTTTTAGCAATCAGGCTTCCCAGCCGATCGGTGCTCATTTCATCGGCGTAAGGAGAAATATACTGGGTCATTACTTTTCTCGGTTCCTGTTCATTCCCCGGAACGCCGTTTGCGTCCGTGAGGTCCTTTAGCATCTGCAATGTCGGGTCTAATTCTGCCATTTCGTGCTGCCTCCTTTATGTACGGTTGTTTTACACACACATGCAAAGGGAAAATATTATTAATGCTGCGGGCTAATATTCTCATCCATACAAGCGGTGTGGTGCGGGTTCTTCCATATTCAGTATAAAGAACTTTGCCGCAGGGCTCAAACATAATCTATCATAGCCTGGTGCCTGTGAAACTTTTTAGCAGACTGTGCGTATATATTAGAAATGAGAAGGCTTATGTACGCTTAATCCGATAGATGCAGAGGAGGGTGTAAAGATTGGGTATTCTTTTACGAGTGCTGCTGTTGATCGCTCTTATTATTATCATATACTCGTTTTGGAGATACTGGAATAATTCTAGGAGAAAGCTGGAAGCAGCTCACCATAAAAAACAATTCTATCTGCTTGATGACCAGCAAAACGTGCGGAAAAATTTACTGGCGACCCATAAAGGCGTCATGTTTGAAGGCGAAAAATACGTAGGTACAACCGAAAAATCGTTTGAAGTCGTTACGATTTCGCTGTGGGTGATTGAAAGTGAGCATTTGCGCGGCTTCCAGCGCGAGGATTTCACCTTTCTCGAGCGGGAAATTTTATCCCTCTATCCGGAAGCTGCTATCGAGTGGAACAGCCCGGTAAAGGAGTTCATGCAGCAGCTTGAAGCAAAACATCCCGAGAAACAATAAAAAGCGGAACGCCTGATTTACCGGGCGCTCCGCTTTTTTGTTTGATTATAAGTTTGATTTCGCTTTTTCAGCAAGCTCTGCAAATGCTTTTTCGTCATTTACCGCAAGGTCTGCGAGCATTTTACGGTTCATTTGGATACCGCCCTGCTTCAGGCCATGCATCATGCGGCTGTAGGACAAGCCGTTTAAACGGGCTGCTGCGTTAATACGTGCAATCCACAGCTTACGGAATTCGCGTTTGCGCTGGCGACGGTCCCGGTAAGCATACTGCAGGGACTTCATTACCTGTTCCTGTGCTGTTTTAAACAGTCTATGCTTAGAACCTCTATAACCTTTCGCGAGTTTTAATACTCGTTTACGTCTGCGACGTGCCACATATCCGCCTTTTACTCTTGGCATCGTCAACCCCTCCTTAGCTTATCTTAATTATTTGGTCGTGCTTATTTTTTCGTTTTCGGCAGCAGTGTCTTGATACGCTTGTAGTCGGACTTGGAAACAAGCTCCGGCTTACGCAGGTTACGCTTTTGCTTTTGGGATTTATGCGAAAACATATGGCTCGTGAATGCGCGTGCGCGTTTTACACGGCCGCTTCCTGTTTTGCGAAAACGTTTTGCTGCTCCGCGGTGAGATTTCATTTTTGGCATAAGTGACATCCTCCTTTTTTAATATAACGGGCTGACCGCTGTCTACTCTTTACTGGATTCTTCTTTTTGCTCCCGTTCCTGCTCTGCTTTTGGAGCGAGCATGAGGAACATGCTGCGGCCATCCATTTTCGGCTTCGTTTCAATCGTACTCACGTCTTCACACTCTTTTGCAAACCGGTCAAGCACCTCTTTACCGATATCAGAGTGTGTGATCATACGACCGCGGAAGCGGATAGCTGCTTTTACTTTATCGCCTTTAGACAAAAACTTTCTTGCGTTACGCAGTTTTGTATTAAAGTCGTGTTCTTCAATGCTCGGGCTCAAACGAACTTCTTTCACGTTGATCGTTTTTTGCTTTTTCCGGGCTTCTTTATCTTTTTTCTGCTGTTCAAAACGATATTTACCGTAATCCATAATACGGCAGACAGGCGGTTTTGCGTTTGGAGCGACAAGAACAAGGTCAAGGTTTTCTTTCCCGGCCAGCTCTAAAGCTTCGTTTCTTGATTTTACTCCAAGCTGCTCTCCGTTAGAGTCGATGAGTCGAACTTCACGGGCACGGATGCCCTCGTTTACCTTTTGGTCCTTACGAATAATAAGCCACCTCCAGAAATTTAGTGCGCGGGGCTTCCACGCAAATACATACCATTGGCACAACGAAAAAACGTGCAGACACCCTCTAAAACAGAGAAGCGCCCACACGTATACAGAATATATGCTCTACACATTCAATATATTAGTAATAACCAGCCAACGTTTGTCGGTCAGGTGAGAAGCGGGCGCT
This sequence comes from Marinococcus sp. LNHM5E3-2.1, assembly GCF_056034365.1. Classification (NCBI taxonomy): domain Bacteria; kingdom Bacillati; phylum Bacillota; class Bacilli; order Caryophanales; family Bacillaceae; genus Marinococcus; species Marinococcus sp. LNHM5E3-2.1. Next base: position 165,131 of record NZ_JBQLIB010000005.1, on the reverse strand, counting down.
TCTTCTTCAGGGATTAATTATTTTCACACTAGGACATCTTAGCACGGCCTCATTAGGACGTCAACCTTTTTATCGATATTCGTTGATAGCCGCTGTTACATTTTCCACGAAATCATTCAGCGGCTGTGAGTCCGAATCCTGCTGACCGTATCTGCGTACATTTACGGCGTTCGCTTCCTGCTCTTTGTCACCAAGCACAAGCATGTAAGGAATTTTCTGCGTCTGGGCTTCGCGGATTTTATAGCCGAGCTTCTCATCCCTTGTATCCACTTCCACCCGGACATCCGAGGCCTGCAGTGCCATTTCCACTTCTTTCGCGTAGTCAAGATGAACGTCAGGCGAGACCGGTATGATTTTCACCTGTACAGGGGAAAGCCACGTCGGCAGGGCGCCTTTGTACTCTTCAAGCAGAAAAGCGATAAAGCGTTCCATCGTAGACACAATGCCACGGTGGACGACTACCGGACGGTGCTCGCCGCCGTCGCTTCCCACATACGTGAGATCAAATCGTTCAGGCAGGTGAGTGTCGATCTGGACAGTGGAAAGTGTCTCTTCTTTGCCCATTGCTGTCTTTACCTGGACATCGAGTTTCGGACCGTAAAATGCTGCTTCGCCTTCTGCTTCCACGTATTCAGCGTCAATCGCATCCATCGCTTCTTTCAGAATGCGCTCGGAATTTTCCCACATCTGGTCATCGTCCACGTATTTTTCTTTATCCTCCGGATCCCGGTAGGAAAGCCGGAAGGTATAATCCTTGATACCGAAATCATGATAGACTTCACGAACCAGGCGTACAGCACGAATAAACTCGTCCTTCAGCTGATCCGGACGGGCAAAAATGTGACCGTCGTTTAGCGTCATCGCCCGCACCCGCTGAAGACCGGCAAGCGCTCCGGATTTTTCATAACGGTGCATCGTTCCGAGCTCTGCAATGCGTACCGGAAGATCGCGGTAGCTGTGCTTTTTATTTTTGTAAACCATCATGTGGTGCGGACAGTTCATCGGCCGAAGCACAAGTGTTTCATTATCCATTTCAATCGGCGGGAACATGTCGTCCTGATAGTGGTCCCAGTGGCCCGATGTTTTATAGAGCTCGGAGGAACCAAGTACCGGCGTATACACGTGGTCATAGCCGAGACGTACTTCTTTATCCACAATATAGCGCTCGATAATCCGACGGATCGTGGCACCGTTTGGAAGCCAGAGAGGAAGGCCCTGTCCGACTGTCTGACTTGTCGTAAATATGTCGAGCTCTCTGCCAATTTTACGGTGGTCGCGCTCCTTCGCTTCTTCGAGCATCTTCAAATGATCGTCAAGCTGGGACTGTTTTTCAAAGGCGGTTCCGTAAATACGCTGCAGCATTTTGTTGCTGCTGTCCCCGCGCCAGTATGCCCCGGAAATATTCATCAGCTTAAACTTTTTTAATTTGGATGTCTGCGGCACATGAACGCCGCGGCATAAATCGACAAATTCTCCCTGCCGGTAAAGCGCGATCTGTTCTCCTTCCGGGATATCCTCAATTAATTCCAGCTTCAGCTCGTCGCCAAGCTCTTTAAAAAAGCGGACTGCTTCTTCCCGGGACACTTCCTCGCGAATAATTTCAAGATTTTCATCGATGATTTTATTCATCTCTTTTTCGATTTTAGGAAGGTCTTCCGGCGTCAGCTGGTGCGACGTATCAATGTCGTAATAAAATCCGTTTTCAATCACCGGGCCGACACCAAGCTGCACATCATCAAACAAGCGCTTCACCGCCTGGGCCATCGCGTGCGCGGTGCTGTGCCGGAGCACTTCAAGGCCTTCCGGGGACTGATACGTGATGATTTCAATCTGACCGTCCTCCCGGAGCGGAGTGCGTAGATCCACCATTTTCCCATTAATTTTTCCTGCCAGCGCACTCTTTTTCAGTCCCGAGCTGATCCCGCCGGCTACTTCTTCTGTCGTCGTGCCAATATCATATGATTTTTCATTCCCATCTGGAAATATGAGCGTAATTGCCTGTTCTGCCACTGTGATTTATCCTCCTTTTATTACTGTAATATACAGAAAAACGCATAAAAAAACCGCCCCCTCGAAAGGGGCGGGCTCAGCCGCGGTTCCACCCTAGTTTCCATCCCCTGTAAAGGGACGACTCTATCCGGGTAACGGCCGGGGATCCGCCGGCAGATACTGCTGTTCCCTGCCGAAGCTCCGAGGGGGTAAAAATAAAACGGTTCGTAGAGAACTTCCAGCCATGGTTCTCTTCTCTGGGACGCCTGTTTTATTTTCATGGCCTCATCCTTGCATTTTCCTTTTCGCTATTTCAGCATAGCGAAAAGCTTCTTTTCATGCAACCTGTATTTAGTTTTGCATTACAAAGTCTTTTTCGCTGTTCTCTTCTCCCTCAAACACCCGGAGTGTATGATACTTCGTATTACGTTGAGCCGGCGTATAGCCTGCTTCCCGTATTAAACGAAGAATACGGTTGATGTTCACTTTGTGTGTGGTACCGGCTGAAGAAACAACGTTCTCTTCCATCATAGTACTGCCAAAGTCGTTACAGCCGTAGGAAAGGGAGCGTTTCCCCGTTTCTGGTCCTGCTGTTACCCAGGAGGACTGGAAGTTCGGGATATTGTCCAGGAACAAGCGTGAAATGGCAACGTTACGGAGATAGCCTTCCGGTGTAATACGCTCGCCTTTCATGCTTGTGTAATCCTGCTGGAAGGTCCAGGATATGAAAGCCAAAAAGCAGTTGGATTCATCCTGCGCCTCACGAATACGCCACAAATGTTCTGCCCGCTCTTCGTTGGATTCGCCAAAGCCGATAACCATCGTTGCAGTGCCGTGCATACCGACCTCTTTAGCCATTTTCATGCAGTCAATCCATTGATCGGCCGTGCATTTCAGGCGGCTGATCCGTTTTCTCGTTTTCTCTGTGAGAATTTCGGCGCCGCCGCCCGGAAGTGAATCCAAACCTGCTTCGTGAAGAGCCGTTAATACCTCTCTCAAGGACAGGCCGGACACTTCCATCATTTTGTACACCTCTGCCGGTGTAAACGAGTGCATCGTCACATCAGGGAAATGACTTTTAATTTTTTTGAGCAGGTTCGTATAGTATTCAAATGGGAGGTTCGGGTTGGTCCCGCCCTGCATTAAAATTTCGTCTCCTCCTACATCCTGAAGCTCTTTAATCTTCTGCAGGATCTGGTCATCCGAAAGAAGGTATCCCTCTTCCGATCCCGGCCGGCGGTAAAATGCACAGAAACGGCAGAAGGTATCGCAGACGTTTGTGTAATTGACGTTCCGTCCTATGTTAAAGGTAGCGACAGGCTCGGGGTGCCAGCGTTTTTTAATTTCATCTGCGGCAGCTCCCATTTTTTCTATTTCATCGCTTTCATACAAGCGCACAGCGTCATCCATTGTCAGTCGTTCTCCGTTTAATGCACGTTCCAGTATTCCATCAATGCTCATTTGTATACCCTCCAGAAAATTCCTTTGTGGCGCTCGCATGAAAATACCGCGAATCCAACCCATTTTCTGCATGCTGGGCGCTATCATCATGGTAGCATATTTATTTGTATTATACACTTAGAATGCCCTATGCATTTCCAATTATCCCCGGCGGTTCTGTCCGTCCATGAACACTTCTTCTGTGAACGGGCGGATGCGCTCCATGATACGCTTAGCTTTCAGCCGCTCGTTACCACCCTTCTGGGAATACGTCAAATGCTCTTCAAGTTCACTGTAATCATAGTTGGAGGTATAAACAGTAGGAAGCTTTTCCATCATCCGGTGCTGCAGAATAACTCCTAAAATATCGTCTCTTGTCCAGGCACTCATCGATTCGGCTCCAAGATCGTCGAGTATGAGCACCGGCACGCCTTTGACGCTGTCCACCTTTTCCCTCACCGTATTATCCGAAAGCGATTCTTTGATCTCACGGAAAAAGTCCGGCACGTGTACAATCATCGAGCCGATGTTTCGCTCCGCCAGTTCATTCATGATGGCTCCGGCAATATACGTTTTACCGACCCCGAATTTTCCATACAGGTAAAGTCCCTGTCCGTCTTCTCCGGGCACGGTGGTCGATGCGAAATGCAGTGCTGCGGTTCCTGCCTTCGCTCTTGATTCATGGTCCATATCCACCTGGTCAAAGGAAGCATGCAGTATCTCTTTTGGAATATAATAGCTTTTAATAAGTGCCTGTCTTTTTTTCTTTTCATCATCGTGTATCTTTAATGAACAGCGGTGATAGGCAACCGTTACTTTTCCTTTGTCTTCCATCAATTCCGGCTGATAGCCCTGCATCAGGTTCGGGCAGTTTTCAAGCCCAGGACAGGCATCGCAGTTACTGCGCTCCCTTTTATACTCAAATAAAGCTGCCTTGTTTTTTTCGTATTCTTCCGCTGGTATGTGCGGATGACGGCGCTTGAAATCAATAACTCCCGGATAGGCAAACACTTCTTTTTCAAGTCTGGCCATCCGTTCCTTCCAATCCTTATCCATCCATCTGTTCAACGAGGATCCGATCGAATCCATCCAGCCGCCTCCTTTCTTTTAACGGTTTGCTCTTTCCCGTCGTTCCTTAAGCATTTCTTCAAAGCGCTCTCTTTCCTTCGACAGCTGCTCCTCCTGCGTGGAATTTTCACCTTCTGCCGGTTTATTCTCTGCCTGCTCTTCTTTTTCCAGCCACTTAGGCAGCTTATCGTTTCGGACGTAGCCTTGAGACCGCTTATTCGTATAATTGTTTTTAGGTGCCTGGCGTTCCTGGGCCTGCTTGTGTTCTTCCTTTGCAAGCTTCATGGCATCCTCTACGGTATGTACTTTTTTTCTTGTCCACTGGCCGGCAATTTTATACACAAGTGCTTTGCTTAATTTCATATTATTTTTCTTCATCACGTAATCTGTCAACACGTTCACAACTCCCGGGGATAAACGGTAGCTGAATAAAAGCTCCTCCACGAGATGAATATCCGACTCCGGCACAGTTGCTCCTTCGGCCACCGAACGAAGAAATGTCACGGGGGACGTCTGTTCATAAAACTGCTTCATTTGCTCCTGTTCAGACACCGGGCGGCCCTTTGCCGGTGCCGGCTCCTGACTTTCTGTACGGTTCCCGAGCGCAGGCGGGGCTGCTCCGTGCTCCATACGGTAATGATTTTTTGCCTTTTTACGCAGGTCTTCTATATTTACTTCATCGTCTGCTGACAGGGACTCCTGAATCACTTTTCCCATATCAATCGGCGATAGCTGATACACAAAAGCAAGCCGGCGGACGGTCTGCTGCAGCGAAGGTGTTAACAGCCGCGAGCTGTCGAGAAAGGAAGGGAGCGAAGCTTTTAGCAGCTCCATGTCGAATCCATTCTCCTCAAGCTGCAGGCGCGACGGCTCACTGCCACCGACAAATTCTGTTCCTTCATCTGCCGGAGGCGGCTCGGAAGCCATTTCCGACGCATGCAGGGAAGCAAATACTTCATTGAACGAAGCCGTAATTTCTTCTGCTCCTTCAGGCACAGCCGAAATGCCAAAACGCTGGCGCAGCTGAATGTATTTGCTTTTCCCAAGACGGTTATATAAAAATACGCTTAGCACATCGTCCTGAAAAAAAGCCCGCGGCGACATAGGCGGCTGGATATCATAAACAAATGTTTTATCCTGTGAGTGTGTTTCGAGTTCATAAACCCTGAGAAGCCCGATGCCTTCAAGCAGGCGGCGGGCAGCGTAAATCTCATTTAAAGGCATCTGCAAAAAAGCCATCAGTTCATGATGGGTTGCTTCGGAGCTTTCATAGCAGTCTTTTTCAAGCTTATTCTGCAGAGTCTGGTAGAGAGCGATCGCTTTGCTTCCGACTAACGGCTGGTAGAGCATAGACATCGTTTTATCCGTGCTCTCGCTGAATTCTTTACTTGTGCGAACATAGTACCCGTCCACCGGTTTTACTTCCATCCAATGCAGACTCAAAGCGCCGCCCTCCTTTTTATGATTTTGATGAATCTTCTTTATTTTCTTTATCAATCAGTTCTTTTAATTCATTGATGAATACATTTATATCACGAAACTGCCGGTAAACAGAAGCAAAACGGACATAAGCGATTTCATCAATATCCGCTAGCTCTTCCATGACAAGCTCCCCGGCTTCCTCGCTTTTCACTTCTGTTCGTCCTTCTTCCCGCAGTTTATTTTCCACCCTCGAAACGATGCCCTCGAGCGTTTCCATTGGGATTGGCCGCTTTTCACAGGCTCTGATCAAGCCTCTCAGCATTTTTTCCCGGCTGAATTCCTCCCGGTTCCCATTTTTTTTCACTACGACAAGCGGCAGTTCTTCCACAATTTCAAATGTAGTGAAGCGGTGGTGGCACGTATCACACTGACGCCGGCGCCGGATGGAACGGCCTTCATTGCTCGGCCTCGAATCCAATACACGTGTGCCATTGGAGTAGCATACAGGGCATTTCATTATTATCATCTCCAATTTGATGGGCGGTCTCTATTTTTATTGGTTCTATCATATCACATTCGCTCCTGGCGGGAGGATGACAATTTGCGTATTTCTTTGAATCCCTTGTACTGCGGGCAATAAAAAACCGTTCAAGCAGCTACCTGTGCTTAAACGGTGTTCGTATGCGTATTATAGGGCATTCGCTTCCGGGCGCTCTACACGGATAGGGCCTGTACCGCGGGGGATTTCTATTGTTTCTTCCGCTTCGGCACCGAGTGAACCGGCAATATATTTAGCCGCCGTGTTCGGATCAATATGGTCTCCGCAAGTATACACATCGATGCTTGCATAGCCGTGTTCCGGAAAGCTGTGAATCGTTAAATGCGATTCTGAAATGATGACTACTCCGCTTACACCCTGCGGTGCAAATTTATGAAAAATCACTTCTCTTATTTCAGCGCCTGCTTTTAAAGCGGCGTTTACAAAGATACGTTCGATTGCATTTACATTGTTTAAAGTTTCTTCGTCACAACCCCAGAGCTCGGAGATGACATGGCGTCCCATTGTTTCCATGGTACGTTTCCCCCTTTGTTTCTTTTTATTACATCATTAGGTCGCTGTATTTTTATCGGCCCGTCACGTTTTAAAGGCTACTCTGGGGGAAAGTTAGTCCGATTTGGCACTAACCCTTACAGTAACCGCTAGTATACCTGTATACGCCTGAAAACTGTGCATTTCTGCCGTCAAATTCAAGGACGCACAGGCACGAAATTCAGTATACGATGTTTATTTGCAATTTGCAACCAGTTTTCACATGCAGCATTTTTAAAGCTTTGATCGAGGGCTTTAATGTCTGTATATACTCCATAACTTCTGTACATAATTCCCCATAGAGGATAAACAAAAAAGCGCCCCACTTACGGGACGCTTTCCCACATTAACGATTTTTAAAACGAAGCGACGGAGGAGTAGCCGACAGCTGGTTCTCCGACCATTTTCACCAGATCCACTACCCGGCAGGAGTAGCCCCACTCATTATCGTACCATGCAAGCACTTTAACCTGGCGGTCGTTAATGACCATGGTGGAGAGCGCATCTATAATAGATGAATTTTCGTTTCCATTAAAATCTGTTGATACGAGCGGGTCCTCGCAGTAGGAAATAATTCCTTTTAACTTCTGTTCTGAAGCCGTTTTTAGCGTTTGATTGATTTCTTCCTCTGTTACCGGACGCTTCATGTCAATTACCATATCCACCAGCGATACGTTCGGCGTTGGCACCCGGAGAGCCATACCATTCATTTTTCCCTCCATGGAAGGAATCACCTCTGAAAGAGCTTTAGCTGCTCCGGTAGACGTCGGGATAATCGACTGGCCGCAGGCTCTCGCCCGGCGCAAATCCTTGTGGGGATTATCCATATTGTTCTGGTCATTGGTGTATGCATGTACAGTTGTTATTAAACCGCTTTCAATACCGATGTTATCCTCAAGCACCTTGACGACCGGCGCAAGGCAGTTCGTCGTGCAGGATGCGTTTGAGATTACGTGGTGGCGTTCCGGATCGTAGTCTTTTTCGTTTACTCCCATTACGATGGTTGTATCGACTTCTTTGCCGGGAGCAGTCAGCACGACTTTTTTAGCTCCGGCTTCTATATGCATTTCAGCGTCAGGGCCACGGTTGAATTTCCCCGTCGCTTCGACCACAATATCTACACCCAGTTCTTCCCACGGAAGTTCGAGGGGATTTCGGTTTTGAAGCAGCCGGATCCGTTTTCCATCCACGATCATTTCGTCCCCTTCGGATTTTACTTCAAGCGGAAACGGACCGTGCACACTATCGTATTTCACTAAATGAGCCAGCGTTTCAGGAGGATACATGGCATTGATGGCTTTCACTTCAATTTCAGGGTCCATCATTGCCTTTCGAAAAACCATACGCCCAATTCGTCCGAAACCGTTGATCGCTATGCTTGTTTTCATTTAATATCCTCCTCTGGAAATATGTTATACTTTTATAAGTAAAATCTAAAAATAGTATAACACATTGACAGCGCATTCTTGCAACCTATTTTTAAAAAATAACCACTTTCTTTTACGAAAAGTGGTTATCCATCCGTTTTTATTTTATTTTCCATTGATGGAGCAGCTCGTTCACCTGGGTTTTTGTTTCCTTTTCTGTCCCCGAATTATCGATCACTGCATCCGCCAGCTCTCTTTTTTCTCCGAGAGGCATTTGCGATTTGATTCTCGCAGCCGCATCTTCTTCTCCCCGGCCGTCACGCTCCACTAGCCGCTGCTTTTGCGTTGCTTCATTGACATAAACGACGATAATGCGGTCGACCAGAAAGTTTAAATTGTTTTCGAGCAGAAGCGGGATATCGAGCACGACATGTTCATTTCCTTCACGTACGAGATCATCCCGTTTGCTCATCATGCGCTGCCTGACAGCCGGGTGAATAATTTGATTAAGCACCTGGCGTTTTTCAGTATCATTAAAAATGACAGAGCCTAATTTTTTTCTGTCGAGCGTTCCATCAAACTGGAGAATTTCCGGGCCGAAGTGCTCAATAATCTGCTCCAGGGCAGGCTCCCCCGGCTCCACCACTTCCCGTGAAATCACATCAGCATCAATCACGGGAAGGCCCTGCTCCCGCAGAGCGTCTGCCACCAGTGACTTACCGCTTGCTATTCCGCCTGTAAGGCCGATAACCATTCCGTCCCCTCCTTCGTCTGGCAGACTGGACAGTAGTGCGTACCCCGGCCCGCTACTACAGCCCGCTCAATTTCATGACTGCATACTTTGCACGGCTCCCCTTTTCTTCCATATACAAACAGATTTAATTGAAAAGCGCCGGCCTGTCCGTCTCCATTCACATAGGAGCGTACCGTGCTTCCTCCCTGTTTGACTGCCTCTTCAATCACTTCTGTGATCTGCTTTCGAAGGATTTCTACCACAGGCTTTTCAAGTCCTGCGGCCGGAGCGTCCGGCAGAACACCCGCCCGGAACAGCGCTTCATCCACATAAATGTTTCCGAGACCTGCAATAATTGATTGGTCGAGCAGTACCGCCTTAATACTGCGTGAGGTTTTTTGAAACCGGGCGTGCAGGTAATCAGCGGTAAAAGAAGCATCACGATAAGGCTCCGCCCCGAGCTGGTTCAGCGGTTTTTCGTTCCACTCCTCTCCTCGGCTGAACACATGCATCGTGCCGAATTTACGCACGTCACGGTAGCGGAGCTCCGTACCGTCGGTGAAATAAAAGCGCACATGCGTGTGTTTATCCGGCTCCCCGCCGTCACTCCATTCGTAACGACCTTCCATACGTAAGTGGGAAACAACAGCCAGATCTTCAAGATAAATTACTAAAAATTTCCCTTTACGGTGCACGCGCTCGATCGTCTTTCCTCCAAGCATCATTGAAAAGGCTTCATGGTCATCGGGGCGTTTAATAATATTAGGCCAGTATACTTTCACGGTCTCCACCGTTTTTCCAACGGCCGTGTCTTCTAAATTCCGCCGGACCGTTTCTACTTCCGGTAATTCAGGCATCGTTCTCTCTCCTTATTTCGCATCATACCATGTCGGGCCCTGGGCCACGTCTGCTTTTAAAGGCACCGACAGTTCAATTGTCTGCTCCATCAGCTCCGGCACAAGCTCCTGCATGGTTTTCACTTCATTTTCGGGTACTTCAAAGATCAATTCGTCGTGTACCTGAAGCAGCAGCCGGCTGTTCAGTCCTTTTTCTTCAAGGGCTTTGCTTACATCCACCATCGCTTTTTTAATAATATCAGCCGCCGTGCCCTGAATAGGAGTGTTCATAGCTGTTCTTTCTGCAAAGCTGCGCTGGTTAAAGTTGCGGCTGTTCATGTCGGGCAGATACCTGCGGCGGTGCAGAAGTGTCGTTACAAACCCGTCGCGTCTCGCTTCATCCTTGATCTCATTCATGTAATTCTGCACGTTGGGATAGCTTTTTAAATAGCTCTCAATAAATTCTTTCGCTTCGTTTCTCGTAATGCCAAGGCTCTGCGAAAGGCCGTAATCCGAAATGCCGTAAACGATTCCGAAATTTACAGCTTTCGCACTTCTGCGCATGTTGGATGTCACTTCGTCGTGCCCTACGCCAAACACATCCATCGCAGTTTTTGTATGAATGTCCATATTGTTCTGGAAAGCTTCCTTGAGCCCCTCATCATCTGCAATATGAGCGAGCACCCGGAGTTCAATCTGCGAATAGTCTGCCGATAAAATAGACCACCCGGGTTCAGAAGGAATGAAAGCCTTCCGGATACGCCGGCCTTCTTCAAGGCGGATTGGGATGTTCTGCAGATTCGGCTCAGTAGAACTCAGCCGTCCTGTCTGCGTAATCGCCTGGTTGAACATCGTATGAATTTTGCCCGTAGTTGGGTGAATAACTTTTAGGAGCCCTTCAATATATGTCGAACGCAGCTTCGAAATCTGGCGGTACAACAACAGACTTGGAATAATTTCATGCTGGTCACTCAGTTTCTCGAGCACATCCGCCGACGTGGAATAGCCGGTTTTCGTTTTCTTAACAGCCGGCAGTCCGAGCTCTTCAAACAGAATTGGCCCGAGCTGCTTCGGCGAATTAATGTTAAATTCACGCCCGGCTTGTTTGTAAATTTCTTTTTCAAGCTCTGTGAGGCGGCCGTCCAGCTCATCACCGATCACCTCAAGCTGCGAACGGTCCACAGAGATGCCCTGGGTTTCCATCTGTCCGAGTACAAGCGACAGCGGCATTTCCAGCTCCTTAAACAGTTCGAGCTGCTCGTTCTGTTTTAAGTCCTCTTCAATTTTCCCCTGCAGCCGGTAGACGGCTTCACCTTTCCGGATCAGATGCTCTGCCAGTGCTTCTTCCTCCGGCTTCGTACGTTTGGCACCTTTGCCGTAAACTGCTTCGTCGGTGTCCACCACCTGCAGATTCCGGCGCTTTGCTATATCAGACACGTGATGCGAAGATACAGAGGGATCAATTAAATAGGAGGCTATCAGCGTATCATGGGTGATACCCCGGAGTTCCACGCCTTTCCAGCCCAGAGCAACGACAGCGCGCTTTGTATCAAACGTATATTTTTCTTTGGATTCGTCTTTAGCCCATTCCTGGAATGCTTCACTCTGCAGCGCGTCTTCTGTGGAAATAAAATACCGGCCGGTTTCATTAATAACCGCTATGCCCCAGATACTCCCGTGGTGATAATTTTCTTCCGGCACTTCCACCACCAGGGCAGACGGGGAAACGAGCATATCCTCCTGCACGTCTTTTACATGCTTGTATGTCAGCTCATCGAATGTCTGCTGCGCTTCATCAACGTCATCAAATTTGTTTAACAGCGTTTGAAACTCCAGCTCGCGGAAAAGATCTGTCACTTCTTTTACGTCATAGTCTTCATGCTTTAATTGCTGAAGCTCTAAATCGAGCGGCGTTTCCCGGTAAATAACAGCGAGTTCTTTGCTCATTTTCGCCTGTTCTTTATTTTCTTCGAGCCGTTCCTTCATTTTTTTTCCGGAAATTTTATCAATGGACTCCAGTACTTTATCCACGGAGCCGTATTCCTGTAACAGCTTTAATGCGGTTTTTTCCCCGATCCCGGGCACGCCTGGAATATTATCCGAGCTGTCCCCCATCAGCCCCTTCATATCAGTAATCTGAAGAGGAGTAAGGCCGTACCGATCCTGAATCGCATCCGGGTCATACAGTTCGGTGTTTGTTATTCCTTTTTTGATAAAGGAAACATGCACGTGAGGACTGACCAGCTGCAGCAGGTCCCGGTCACCAGTATAGATGCGCACGTCCCAGTTTTCATCCTCGGCCCGTTTCGAAAGGGTGCCGATAATATCATCTGCTTCATAGTTCTCCTTTTCGATATAAGGAACTTTAAAAACGTCCAGCACTTCACGAATGACTGGAAGCTGTTCGGATAACTCAGAAGGGGTTTTTTCCCGGCCGGATTTGTACTCGCTGTAAGTATCGTGGCGGAAGGTTGTTTTCCCGGCATCAAAGGCCACCAGCACGTGGCTTGGCTCCTCGTCCTCCAAAATTTTTAAAAGCATGGTTGTAAAGCCGTAAATCGCATTTGTATAAACGCCTTTATCGTTATTTAAAAGAGGCAGGGCAAAAAAGGCCCGGTAAGCAATACTGTTTCCATCCAATAATACTAGTTTACTCAAATTATTGTCCTCCTTATTACAAAAAGCCGAACCGGCTTCTTATGTACTTCATCAAGCGGGCTTTCACGTTCATCGTTATATTTTATCATACACCGCGGACAGCGTCAGAATGTCTACCTGAAAAAAGCATAAAAAAAGAACGAAAGCCAAGGGGTGCTTTCGTTCCAGAGGGGATGCAGCCCGCTGCAAAAACAGACAGCGGATGAAAACCCGTTCGACCACTATGTTATCGCATAAATGTAAATAGGTCGTTTACCGGAGGTTAAGAATTTGTAAATTCTTCCTCTACGGGCTGTCTCTCCCCGGGAAAACGCAGTGTGAATACCGTTCCTGCGTCCCTGGTGCTATTCACTTCGATACGGCCGCCGTGGGCGTCCGTCAGATGTTTAACAATAGCAAGTCCGAGCCCGGTGCCGCCCGAACCGCGGCTTCTCGCTTTATCAACACGATAGAACCGCTCAAAGATACGCGGCAGCTGCTCGGGACTGATACCGATGCCGTTGTCTTCTACTTCAAGCACTACTTCCTCTGCTTCTTTAAACAACCGCACCTGCACTTCCCCGCCTTCTTTTGTATAAATAATGGCGTTATTGACCAAGTTGATAATAATTTGTTTCAACCGGGCTTCGTCCCCATCCATATAAATTCCTGCGTCCACACGCGAAGTAAGCAGCAAATGTTTATCAATCGCTTTAGGCTCAAGCAGGCGGACGGCTTCTGCAGCCGTATTGCTCACATCGAATCGTGACCGGTTTAATTCAAAATAATCCTGCTCAATTCTTGAAAGCTCCAAAAGATCACTGATTAAATCCTGGAGCCGGTCGCTTTCTTTCCAAATAATATCCAGGAACTGTCTGCTTAGCGCTTCGTCATGCATAGCCCCGTCCAGGAGCGTTTCGGTAAAGCCTTTTACGGAAGTAACCGGCGTTTTTAATTCGTGTGATACGTTCGCGACAAAATCTTTCCGCACTTCCTCCAGCTTTTTCAGCTCTGTAATATCATGCAAAACAAGCACAATGCCGCGCAGCTCATCTTTTTCCCCCAGCACCGGAGCACCGTAGACGTGGAAAAAACGCACTTCAAGTTCATGAAGCATCTGCACAGTGGCACTGGACCGGCTCTCTGTTAAAAATATTTTCTGGATAAGCTTAATGATCTCTTTCTCGTCCATTGCTTCATAGTACAGTAAATCGAGCCACTGGCTTGTGTCTTCCTTAAAAATACGGGCACAGTAGGCATTCATCAACGTAATTTCGCCGCGGCTGTTTATAAATACCAGGCCGCTTTCCATCGTATTGATCAGCGTTTCAAGCCGTTCCTGCTGCTCCTGATTTTCCTTTGTCACACTTTCAAGATTAAATGCGAGCACGTTAATCGAACGGGTCAGCTGACCGACTTCATCCTGCGTACTTCCATAAGCCCTGGCGCTGAAATTTCCTTTAGCCAGTTCATTGGCCGTTCTTGTAGCCTGAGTAATTGGTTTCGTCAACTGATTTGTCACTTTTGTTGTAATATATAAAATGATCAGAAGCGCGATACCAAAGCTCCCAATCAAAGTTCCCCAGATCAGCCAGTTAGTGGCATTGATCCGTTCAACAGGAATAGCCAGCCTCATATAATGCGTATCGTTTTCATACGAAAATGGCACAGCGTAATAAAGGAGCTCTGCTTCCACCGTCTCACTGTACCGCAGATTACTGCCTTCACCATTTTCCCGCGCTGATTCTATTTCCGGACGCCCGAAATGGTTATCGAGTTCTTCAGGCTCCGCTTCAGTTTCTCCGATCACGGTTCCGTTTTCATCCATAATCGTCACACGGACATCCAGCTGGCTGCTGATATTCTGTGCCAGTGCTTCCCAGCTTTCTTCATTTCGTTCTTCAGCAATCGAGGCAGAAAGGTTGGCCTCCCTTTCAAGACTGTTCTCGAGCTCATCCACGTAAAGAGAACGGACAATCTGTCCGATCACAAGCCCTACGACGGTCAAAACGATTAAAATAATCGCCATCAGAGCTACGATCAGGCGGGTACGGAATCTCCTCATGCAGGTGCCGGCTCCTCAAATTTATAGCCAAGGCCGCGGACCGTTTTGATGTATACCGGTTTTTTCGTATTCGGTTCAATTTTTTCACGCAGATGACTGATATGTACATCAACGATTCTCGTGTCTCCGACAAATTCGTAATTCCATACTGCATTCAACAGCTGGTCACGCGTAAGCACCCGTCCTTTATGGTTAATTAAGTACACGAGCAGCTCAAATTCCTTCGGCGTCAGCTCAAGCGCTTCTTCTTTTACATATGCTTCATAATTTTCCGGATACACTGTTAAATGGCCGATGCTTTTTCTTTCTATCTTTTCCGTTTCCTGTCCGGAATAGTCCACTCTGCGCATGATAGCCTTGACACGGGCAACCAGCTCACGAGGACTGAACGGCTTTGTCATATAATCATCGGCTCCCAGTTCAAGACCGAGTACTTTATCAAACTCTTCGTCTTTTGCCGTCAGCATCAAAATTGGTACCTGAATCTTTTCTGTCCGGATTTTCCGGCACACTTCAAGGCCGTCGATCTCTGGAATCATTAGATCGAGCACAATTAAATCGTACTTTACCTCCTGTGCTTTCCGGAGTGCTTCCACGCCGTCGTAAGCTGTATCCACCACGTATCCCGACTGCTCAAGATTGTATTTTAACAGCGTTACGATGGATTCTTCATCGTCTACTACCAATAACCTTGTTGCCATATGAACCCTCCGCCTCTCAGCGCCCCCCTTGGCACTGATTATTTTCCCGAGCTGCTGCATCTGTCACATTCATCATACTATAAGCGAGTCATACAGCTCAATGTTTATCGCTTTTCTCCTGTTGGCATAAAAAAAAGCTGCCTGTACGATACAGGCAGCTTCAGCACTTCTTTAATCGTTCGGTAATGCCTTCATGACATCACGAACAGAATCAGCAGAAGTATTCAATTGATTTTGTTCTTCATCTGTCAGCTCGAGCTCGATAATTTTTTCCAACCCGTTACCGCCAAGAATGGTCGGTACCCCGAGGTAAAGATCATTATATCCATATTCGCCTTCAAGAAAAGCAATAGATGGAATCACTCGCTTTTTATCTTTTAAAATCGCTTCAACCATTTCCGTGAGAGCAGCGGCTGGAGCGTAATAAGCACTCCCATTACCGAGAAGCTGCACAATTTCCCCTCCGCCCTTGCGCGTGCGTTCAATGATTGCGTCAATACGTTCCTGGGATATGAGCTTAGTCAGCGGCACTCCGCCAGCGTTAGAGTAACGGATCAGCGGTACCATGTCATCTCCGTGGCCACCAAGAACGAATCCCTGGATGTCTTCAACGGAAATGCCGGTTTCCTGGGCGACAAACGTACGGAAGCGTGCCGTATCGAGTACTCCGGACTGACCGATAACACGGTTTTTAGGGAAGCCGGATTCTTTGTACACCGCATATGTCATTGCATCTGCTGGATTGGTGAGCACGACAATAATGCATTCCGGCGAATGCTTCACCACTTCTTTTGTGACAGATTTCATGATTTTTGCGTTTGTATTAATCAGATCATCCCGGCTCATCCCCGGCTTTCTTGCAATACCTGCTGTGATTACGACAATGTCCGATCCAGCTGTATCAGCGTAATCCGAGGTGCCGGTCACATTAACATCCGACCCATATACTGGAGTCGACTCGAGCATGTCGAGTGCTTTTCCTTTTGTCGGCCCTTCATTGTCCGGGACGTCTACAAGCACTACATCCCCAAGCTCTTTCTGGGCAACCATAAGAGCCGTAGTAGCACCTGTAAAGCCGCCACCTATAACTGATACTTTTCTGCGCGTAATAGCCATGCATGCTCATCTCCTATCAATTGATTGGATTACATATTGCTGATTAGAGCGTCACCGAATTCAGAGCACTTCACTTCTTTTGCACCGTCCATCAGACGGGCGAAGTCATAGGTTACGACTTTGCTTCCGATGGTTTTGTCCATGGATTGAAGCACAAGCTCGGCAGCTTCATTCCAGCCAAGGTGACGAAGCAGGAGTTCTCCGGAAAGGATAACAGAGGAAGGATTCACTTTGTCCAGGCCGGCATATTTTGGCGCTGTGCCGTGTGTAGCCTCGAAAATAGCGTGTCCCGTCTCATAGTTGATGTTGGCGCCTGGAGCAATACCAATGCCGCCAACCTGCGCAGCCAGCGCGTCGGAAACATAGTCTCCGTTTAAGTTCATAGTGGCTACTACATCAAACTCTTTCGGACGTGTAAGAATCTGCTGCAGGAAGATGTCTGCAATAGCATCCTTTACGATGATTTTGCCTTCGCTTACCGCTTTATCCTGAGCAGCGTTTCCTGCTTCCTTGCCTTCTTTTTCTACGATTTCATCGTATTCGCGCCATGTGAAGACCTTATCTCCGAATTCACGCTCTGCAAGGTCGTAGCCCCAGTTTTTGAAGGAGCCTTCGGTGAACTTCATAATATTTCCTTTGTGTACGAGGGTTACACTTTCACGGCCTTCATCGAGTGCGTATTGAATAGAAGCACGGACGAGGCGCTCAGTACCTTCTTTGGAAACAGGTTTTACACCGATACCAGAGGTTTCAGGGAAACGGATGTTTTCGGAGCCCATTTCATTTTGCAGGAAGTCGATTACTTTTTTCACTTCATCTGTGCCTTCCTGGAATTCAATACCGGCATAAATGTCCTCAGTGTTCTCACGGAAAATAACCATGTTAACGTCTTCCGGACGCTTTACCGGGGAAGGTACGCCTGTAAAGTGCTGTACCGGACGCAGGCATGTAAACAGGTCAAGCTTCTGGCGAAGTGCTACGTTCAGGGAACGAATGCCTCCACCGATAGGAGTGGTGAGCGGGCCTTTAATAGCGATTAAGTATTCACGGATAGCATCCAGGGATTCTTCCGGGAGCCATTCGCCTGTTTTATCGTAAGCTTTCTGACCTACAAGAATTTCTTTCCAGTGAATTTTCTTTTCACCGTTATAGGCTTTTTCTACAGCTGCATCCAATACTTTCTCTGCTGCAGCCCAGATGTCCGGACCAATGCCGTCCCCTTCGATATAAGGGATGATTGGTTCGTTTGGCACCGTTAAATTACCATTATTAGTTTGAATCTTTTCTCCGTTAGACATAAAATAAATCCTCCTTTAATATGATCAACTTTTCTTTTTTACCCGGACATCAAATCATGCCCGGGACGCTGAATAAGCGGAAGCAGGAAAACGAAGCACCGTTTTCCACAATTTCAGTTCCAGTTTACCGTTCGTCGAGAGAAACATACGTTTTATTTTCCGGGCCGACATATTCTGCACGCGGACGGATTAAACGATTATTTTCATACTGCTCAAGAATATGAGCGATCCATCCGGACGTACGGCTGACGGCAAAAATCGGTGTAAACAAGTCGTGGTCAATGCCGAGACTGTGATATACAGACGCTGAAAAGAAATCCACGTTCGGCAGAAGACCTTTTTCGTTTTCGATTTTTTCTTCAACTTTCATCGACATGTCATACCATTTTGATTCACCGGTAACTTCTGTCAGCTGACGCGACATCTCGCGCAGGTATTTGGCACGAGGATCGCCATTTTTATATACCCGGTGTCCGAATCCCATAATCTTTTCTTTGTTATCAAGAAGCTTCTGCACATAGCTGTCCACATTGTCCGGGGTTCCGATTTCTGTCAGCATCCCCATTACACGCTCATTGGCGCCGCCGTGAAGCTCTCCTTTTAATGCGCCGATAGCCGCTGTTACTCCAGAATACATATCCGAAAGGGTGGCTACACAAACACGGGCAGTAAATGTAGATGCATTCAGTTCATGGTCAGCGTGCAGAATCATCGCTTTGTTAAACGCTTTAATCGATGTTTCATCTGGTGCTTCTCCGTTTAGCATATACAAAAAGTTTGCAGAAAAGCTCAGTGCAGGATCAGGCTTAATCGGGTCTTTTCCTTTTCGAACTCTTGCAAAACCTGTAACGAGAGATAGAATCTGTGCCTGCAGCCGCACCGCTTTACGCTGGTTTGCTTCTTCGCTCATGTCATCAGCTTCACTGTCGTAAAGGCTCAACTGCGAAACTGCAGTACGAAGAGCAGCCATAGGGCGCACTTTATCGACCGGATACTGTTTCATATATTCAAAAATTTCATCCGGTACACTCATATTATCCATGAGCGACTGACGGAAATTATTATATTCTTCTTTGGTTGGAAGCTCCCCGTACCAAAGCAGATAAATAACTTCTTCAAAAGAGGCATTTTCTGTCAGGTCATCAATATGATAGCCCTGGTATCTCAATACATCATCAACAATGGAGCTGACACTGGAAGTAGTAGCTACAACGCCTTCTAAACCACGAGTTGAACTCATTACACAATCTCTCCTTTAATTCAAAAAGTATAGCGTATGTACTGAAGAAGAAAATGCTTACATTTTCCTTTTAATAAAACATACGCTTCGAAAACAGAACGGTTGGTCTGTTTTTGACATAAAAGCCCATTGCACTGCAACTTTTTGGAGGTATAGCGCATTCAATTGTGTATACAATAATGACTTTTCCCCTGTTGAGGCAGCCGGAGATACCTCCGGCTGTTATTCAGCCGTCTATCCGCCGAGAGAGGAAAACCACTCCACGGTCCTCATCGCAATATAAGCGATGCCGGCCCCGATAAGAGGCCCGACGGCAATACCGTTAAACAGAGCTACTGCTAAAATGGTGCCAAGCACAAGCGCAGTAGTGATATGCGGATCTGTCTGAAGAAGCTCTACACCACCCTTGGCAATAAGCGCCACCAGTATGCCCGAGGCGAGCGCAATCCATGCATAATAGGAACGAACTGCTTCACCGAGCTGGCGAAAGCCAATGTCCCCAGTAGCAATGGGGACCAGAACCGCAAATGTCAAAATAGTAACAGCAATTTCAATGCCTTTTGCCTGCATAAACGGAAATATTTTATCGCCCAGTCCTGTCCATTTAATAACGATTAAAGCAGCGACAGCTATGATTAATGACTGGTTTTTTGCGAAAATCCCCACCGCAAGCAGTATAAGTAAAAAAACTGAGGCTTGCGATAACAATGCATGGTCATCCTTCCAAATTAAACGCTCCTAATAATCCTACCACATTTGACAATTTCATGTCATGTACGCCCGGAAAGTTTTCAGAAGTTTCAATCGGGAGCAGGCTTACCACCTGCGCCCCATCACTCTTATATTCCCGTTATCCACCATTTTTTTAAACCATTTCTTTAAAACGGCTTTCATTCCTCTTCTCGACCACGGAATTAACAGGCTGAAACCGAGAGCGTCTGTGATAAATCCCGGGGTGAGCAGCAGCGTGCCGCCAACAAGAATACAGACACCATCCAGAACAATATCCCCAGGCATCTCCCCCCGCTGCGTCTGCATCTGCAGCGTACGGAACACCTGCAGGCCTTCCCGTTTCGCAAGCCAGGCCCCAAGCAGCCCGGTCGCAATAATGAGTGCAATTGTCGGCCATATGCCGATCGTGTTGCCGGATAATATTAATACACCTACTTCTGCGGCCGGTACAATAATCAACAGCAATAAAAACCATTTACCCATCTGCCCGCCCCCTTTCATTTAAAAATTTATCCAGATTTCTTCGTTGTTTCAGCATTACCGGGTTATAGTTAGTTCTCAGAATCTCTTACAATACACTCGCATGTCCGCGGTAAATGTCGCCTCTTGAAGCGTCGACTGTAATTTCTTCACCGTCTTCAAACAAGTTTCTGGCTTCTTCAACCCCCACTACTACAGGGATACCCAGATTCAGTCCTACAACAGCAGCATGGGATGTCAAGCCGCCTTCTTCTGTCACCACAGCCAGCGCTTTTTCCACAGCAGGCATCATATCTTTATCCGTTGCCTGAGTGACGAGCACCGCGCCCTCTGTCATTTTGGCATTTGCCTCTTCTGCACTGCCTGCAACCACTACTCGTCCTGATGCAGTGTAACGGCCAATGCCCTGTCCTTTTGCCACTGTTTCTCCGATCACGTGGACCTTCATCAGGTTAGTCGTTCCTGTTTCACCTACAGGTACTCCGGCAGAGATAACTACAAGGTCCCCACGGCTGACAAGCTCTTCCGACAGAGCTTTGCTTACGGTGACATCAAGCATTTCATCGGTAGTGCTCGATTTTGTGCCAAGCAGTCCCTGAACGCCCCAGATTAAAGCGAGCCGGCGATAGACACGTTCATTACTTGTAACTGCAATGATCGGTGACTCCGGACGGTATTTTGAAACAATACGTGCAGTATACCCGCTTTCGGTGGCGGTCAGAATCGCTGAGGCATTTAATGCATAAGCCGTATAGGCAACGGACTGCCCGATGGAGTTGGTAATTGAAGGCTTGCTTTCTTTGGTTTTTTCATCAAGCGTATTCCGGTACTGCAGGGAGGATTCTGCTCTAAGCGCGATGTTGCTCATTGTTTCCACGGATTCCACTGGATAGTCCCCGGCTGCTGTTTCCCCGGAAAGCATGATAGCATCTGTACCATCGAAAATGGCATTCGCCACATCACTTGCTTCAGCACGGGTTGGACGCGGGTTGTGCTGCATGGAATCGAGCATCTGAGTAGCTGTGATGACTGGCTTTGCCAGGAAGTTGCAGCGTTTAATCAGACGCTTTTGTACGAGTGGTACTTCCTCTGGCGGAATTTCAACTCCCATATCTCCGCGAGCCACCATCAGGCCGTCAGATACTTCCAGAATTTCCTCGACGTTGTCGATGCCTTCCTGGTTTTCAATTTTCGGCACGATAAACGTGTCTTCAGCTCCGTGTTTTTCCAGAAGCTCCCGGATTTCCAGCACGTCAGAAGCCCTGCGCACAAATGAAGCTGCAATAAAATCTACGTTGTTTCTAATTCCGAATTCGATGTCATCCGCATCTTTTTCTGTGATCCCTGGCAGATTGACCTTCACATTTGGAAGGTTAACGCCTTTTTTATTTTTCAGTTCGCCGTTATTCAGCACTTTCGTATGAACTTCCTTGTCTTCGATACCGGTTACTTCAAGCTCAATCAGTCCATCATCAAGAAGAATTTTTTTACCGACCTCCATATCATCAGTAAGGCCATCGTGGGTGACAGAGATTTTTTCTTTTGTCCCTACGACTTCTTCTGTGCTGATGATCAGCGGCTGTCCTTTTTCAAGCTGAATAGCGCCGCCTTCCATCGTATGAGTCCGCACTTCCGGACCCTTGGTGTCCAGCAGAATAGCAACGTTTTTTTTCAGGCGGGCAGAAACTTCACGTATGCTGTCAATCCGGGCCTGATGCTCATCAAAGTCCCCGTGGGAAAAGTTGAGTCTCGCTACATTCATGCCGTTTTCAATTAATTTCTCCAGCGTTTCCGGCGCTTCACTTGCCGGTCCTATCGTACATACAATTTTTGTTTTTCGCATGATTTTCCTCCTGTTCTCTCTCTAAAATCCTAGTTCATTGTACCATAGAAACTTTTCATCCGTGACACTGCGTTGACCCCGGAATTAAATCGACAGTTCCTGTGACAATTTATACATGCCGGAGTCTACCTGATGCTTTTGCCTAAGCACCTCCGGAATGGATTTATCAACAATCTCATTTTTTTCAATGCCGACCATCCGTCCTTCTTTACCGTTTAAAAGAAGCTCCACGGCCCTTGCTCCCAGACGGCTTGCGAGCACACGATCAAATCCGGTTGGCGAGCCTCCGCGCTGGATATGGCCGAGCACGGTCACCCTCGTTTCAAGATTCGTCGTTTCCTGAATTTTTTGGCCGAATTCTGTTCCGCTCCCCACGCCTTCAGCGATAATGATGATACTGTGTTTTTTGCCCCTCGCGTGACCACGGCGGAGACGGCTTACTACCTGATCCATGTCATATTCTTCTTCTGGAATAAGAATCGTCTCTGCGCCGTCGGCGAGCCCGGACCAGAGAGCGAGGTCCCCGGCATCTCTGCCCATTACTTCAATAACGTATGTACGCTCATGTGAAGTGGCGGTATCACGGATTTTATCAATAGCGTCGATGACTGTGTTCAGCGCCGTATCAAAGCCGATTGTGTAATCCGTTCCCGGGATGTCATTGTCGATTGTGCCCGGCACGCCAATCGTCGGATAGCCAAGCTCGGTCAATTTTTCAGCACCGCGGAAGGAACCGTCACCGCCTATGACGACCAATGCTTCAATGCCTCTTGCATTCAGCTGATCCACTGCCTTCTGGCGTCCTTCAGGTGTACGGAACTCTTCACAGCGGGCGGTATACAATTTCGTTCCGCCGCGGTGGATAATATCCCCAACGTCGCCAAGCTCCATTTTTTTGATATCGCCTTCGATCAGCCCGGCATAACCGTACTGAACCCCGTAAACCTCAAGATCGTGATAAATCGCCTTCCGAACAACAGCACGTATGGCTGCATTCATTCCCGGAGAATCTCCTCCACTAGTTAGTACTCCAATCCGTTTCATTCCATAACTCCTTCCCTTTGCATTCCTGTTTATCATTATACCCGTTATAGACCCGATGACACAAAAGTAATTGTATTTAAAAAAAACGCTTTAATCAAAAAGCCGCACTAACAGGGGGCCTCTGTGACAGTCCCCGGTACGGCTTTTTCAATATCAGCTGAACAACAGGGGCCCGTTCGATTTCATAAAAAAAGCGCCACCCGGCGCTTTCCTAAAAATCACTTTCTTCAAACGTACCCATCTGCTTAAATTTTTCATACCTTGATTCTATTAATTCATTCGGCGTTAATACGAGCAGATCCTTCAAAGACTGCTGAAGCGTTTTTCGCAGAATAGTCATCTGTTCTTTCGGATCATGATGGGCCCCTCCCCGGGGTTCCTTCACAATCTCATCAATTACTCCAAATTCCTTCAGATCTCCGGCTGTGATACGCATAGCTTCAGCAGCTTCCCTTGCATATGAAGCATCCTTCCATAGAATAGAGGAAGCCCCTTCTGGAGAAATCGTCGAATACCATGAATTTTCGAACATATGTACATGATTCGCTACTCCAAGCGCTAGACCGCCTCCGCTGCCGCCTTCTCCGATAACAACACTAATTACCGGCACTTTCAGCCCGGCCATTTCCATCAGGTTACGCGCAATAGCTTCACTTTGGCCCCGCTCTTCCGCTGCTTTTCCGGGATAAGCGCCCTTTGTATCAACGAAGCAGATCACCGGCCGGTTGAACTTTTCGGCCTGCTTCATAAGACGAAGCGCTTTGCGGTACCCTTCCGGATGCGGCATACCGAAATTCCGGCGCACATTTTCCTTCGTATCCCGTCCACGCTGATGTCCAATAACAGTTACCGGGCTTCCTTCAAAAAAGGCAATGCCTCCGACAATCGCTTCGTCATCGCCAAAAAGCCGATCGCCGTGCAGTTCAATGAATTGTTCAAACAAACTGTCGATATAATCCAGCGTGGTGGGCCGCTCCGGGTGCCTCGCGATCTGCACCCGCTGCCACGGCTTTAAATTATTATATACTTCTGCTTCGAGCTGCTCCAGCCGCTGTTCCAGTTTTTCTATCTCTCCGCTTAAATCAATGTCCTTCTCATCTGTGAAGCTTTTTAATTCATCGATTTTGTTCCGAAGCTCCATGATTGGTTTTTCAAAAGGAAGATGATTTTCCATTGTCACTTACTCCCTTCACGTATGCATCTGCACGATTGCGGACAAAACATTTTTCATGTCCTGCCTATGCAGTACCTTGTCGAGCTGTCCGTGTTTAAGCAAAAATTCCGCTGTCTGAAAGTCTTCGGGAAGCTCCTGGCGTATTGTCTGTTCAATTATTCTTCTTCCGGCAAAGCCTATCAATGCTTCCGGCTCGGCAAAATTGTAATCTCCGAGAGAGGCAAAGCTTGCGGAAACGCCGCCGGTAGTAGGGTGAGTCATAACTGATACAAATAAAAGCCCTGCTTCATCCATTTTTTTCAGCGCTGCACTCGTCTTGGCCATTTGCATGAGGCTGAGAATCCCTTCCTGCATACGGGCTCCGCCTGAAGCTGAAAACAGAATAAAGGGTGCATGGAGGTCAAGCGCCCGTTCGATTGCCCGTGCGATTTTCTCTCCGACTACCGACCCCATGCTCCCCATCCGGAACGCCGGGTCCATGACACCAAGAACCACCGGGGTGCCTCCGATCGTTCCTTCACCTGTGACGACAGCTTCTTTATGACCAGTCTTTTTCTGATCCTTTTCAAGCTTTTCTTTGTATTCCGGAAACTCCAGAGGATCTGCCGAAACCATATGAGGGTTTAATTCCCGGAAGGAATCTGTATCGAGGATCAAATCGATCCGTTCGGAAGGAGTCATCGGCATATGATGACCACAGTGCATACAGACATTGGCATGCTTCATTAATTCCTTCGTATACACAATTGTTTTACATTTAGGGCACTTTGTCATAACGCCTTCATTCATTGTTTTCGGCTGTTCCCGTTCAGCCGGCATTGAAGCATATTTCCGCCTTTTGCTGAATAAATCTTTGATCATCATAAAGACACCTTCTTCATATTTAATGCTTGGCTGCTCCGCAAATAATAAAAACGCAAGCAGACTGCAGCGTCCCGGAATGCAATTCACCGTTCAGCGGGTGTACATAACGCAGCGCTGTTGTTTTATTTGCAGACGTACATCAGGAGCGACCGTTTTGTCAGCGATCGCTCCTGCTATTAGTCTCCCACATAGTCTATCACATACAGGCTCTAATATATAGGAAAAGCCAGACATCTTCAATGGCTAAGAGTATAGGTCTTTACTATTCTTCGATATCAGAAAGAGCTCTTGTTTTTTCCTTAATTTTTTCCGGATCAGCATTTTTTCGCGCCACACCTGTTTCCATCGCTGTTTTCGCTACTGCTGCTGCTACTTCTGGAGCGACTCTCGGGTCAAAAGGATTTGGAATAACATAATCTTCGTTCAGCTCATCTTCGGTAATCAGCTCTGCAATAGCATATACAGCTGCTTTTTTCATGTCCTCGTTAATGTGGGTCGCGTTTACATCAAGGGCACCCCGGAAAATACCCGGAAACGCAAGCACGTTGTTTACTTGGTTCGGAAAATCGGAGCGGCCTGTGCCAATTACTTTCGCTCCGGCTTCCTTGGCATCGTCCGGAGTGATTTCAGGGTCCGGATTAGCCATCGCAAAGATGATAGGGTCATCATTCATGGACTCTACCATTTCCTTCGATAATACTCCCGCCACAGAAACACCAATAAATACATCCGTATTCTGGACAACCTCTTTTAATCCGCCGGAAACATTTTCATTGTTCGTTACTTTTGCGACTTCCGCTTTCATGTCATTCATGCCTTCCGGACGACCTTCGTAAATCGCTCCCTTGGAGTCGCATAAAATTACGTCTTTTACTCCAAAACGGCGCAGAAGTTTAATAATAGCAATGCCGGCTGAACCTGCCCCGTTAATAACTACGCGGATTTCAGACATATGCTTTTTGTTGAGTTTCAGGGCGTTGATTAACCCGGCTACAGTGACGATTGCTGTGCCGTGCTGATCGTCATGAAAAACAGGAATATTCGTTTCTTTTTTCAGCCGTTCTTCAATGACAAAGCAGTTAGGAGCGGCGATATCTTCAAGATTCACGCCGCCAAAAGTCGGCTGCATTAATTTTACTGTTTCTACAATTTTGTCGACATCATTTGTTTCGAGGCAGATCGGAAAAGCATCCACACCCGCAAAGGATTTAAACAGAACCGCCTTTCCTTCCATAACAGGCAGAGACGCTTCCGGGCCGATATTACCCAACCCAAGCACGGCAGAGCCGTCGGATACAACCGCTACCATGTTTCCTTTCATTGTATATTCAAATACCTTTTGTTTATCATCAAAAATTTCTTTGCACGGCTCGGCTACACCTGGAGAATAGGCCAGACTTAAATCTCTTCCATTTCTTACTGGTACTTTCGAGACCGTCTCCAGTTTTCCCTGGTTCTGTTTATGAATATGTAGTGCTTCCTCGCGGGTTGTCGGCATGGTGCCACTCTCCTTCAGCATATTTTATATTTTAATTATAACCCTGTGCTTTTAGAAGCACATCAAGTGTTTCGTTCATTTTAATTATAAACGTTACCTATTATAACAGAATAATCAGTCAGCGGCATCTTTATTTGGTTTTAAAATAATGGAGTCTTTTGAAACAACCTTTTCAAGTTCGCGCAGGCATGCTTCCCCGGCGTTTGTTTTCAAGCTGTTTCCGAGCTGAATGGTGCGCTCCTGCTGCTCATCATAGACGATGACAGGTACAGCCCCGGGCGACTGCCGCAGTATGTGCTTAATCCGGCTCAGCGCCTGTTCCCCGCTTTCTGCCGGCAGTTTAACAAACAGCGTATTCTCCGACTGTGTTTCAAGCTCCTGCAGGGAAAGACAGTCCTCTGCAATCAGTTTGCTGGTGCGGGCCTGTTTATCGGTGCGCCCCTGAATCAGAAGGATCGATTTTTCTGTCAGCAGTGATTTTACATTCCGGTAGACGTTCGGAAATACGACCACTTCAAGCTCCCCGGAGCCATCATCCATCGTCAGAAAGCACATGGACTGTCCATTTTTCGTTCGCACGGTTTTTACGGTCCGCACGAACCCGCCGGCCCAGCGCAGCTGATTATCCGCTGGAAGCGAGCTTCCAAGGTCCCATAACCGGAAGGCAGCAAAAAGTTCATTGTAGGCATCCAGCGGATGGCCGCTTAAGTAGTATCCGGAGGCTTCTTTTTCCATCTCAAGCTTTTCTTCGCGGGTAAGGGGCTCAGCTTCAATCCAGCGCATTCTTGGGGCCAGCTCTGTGCCAAACTCCTGGAATTCCTGTTCTCCCTCGATCATCCGCAGGGAACGGTCAAGCGAAGCGAGCAGCGTCGACCTTTCAACACCAAATTCATCAAACACGCCAGCCTGAATAAGATACACAAACCCCTGACGGCCAATCGCTCTTGTATCCACGCGGTGAAGAAAATCAAGCCAGTATTCAAAACGTCCACCGCTTTTTCTTTCATTTAAAATCATCTGGATATTGTTTTTACCTGCCTGTTTAATGATATTCAAGCCAAAACGAAGATTTCCTTCCTCAATACGAAACCCATAGCCGCTTTGATTGATTGAAGGCGGAAGCAGCCTAATACCAAGCTCTTTTGCTTCCCGCTGATATTCCAGGAATTTTTCTTCACTTCGCACATGACTTGTCATTAATGAAGAGAAAAACACGGCCGGATAATGGGCTTTAATATAAGCCAGCTGATAGGAAATAACGCTGTAAGCCACTGCGTGGCTTTTATTGAAGCCGTAATTGGCAAACTGTTCAATCCAGCTGAATATTGTTTCTGCTTCCGTTTTCGGCACTCCTGAAGCTGCTGCTTTTTCGAGAAACCGTTTCTCTTCTTTTTTCATTTCAACAGCGTTTTTTTTGCTGATAGCCCTCCGGAAGGAGTCCGCTTCCCCCATTGTATACCCTGCCACTTGCACCGCAATCTGCATAATCTGCTCCTGGTATACGATAATGCCATATGTAGACCCTGCAATATCTTCAATATGTTCAGGGAGCTCAGGCATTTCTTTTATTCCATGCTTGCGCTCTGCATACAACGGGATCTGAGCCATCGGGCCCGGACGATAAAGAGCACTCACTGCGGCAATATCCTCGAAACGGTCGGGCCTGATCTGCTGCAGAGCAGATTTCATCCCTGCCGATTCAAGCTGAAATATTCCGTTAGTTTTCCCCCCGCTCAGCAGTTGATACGTTTTTTCATCATCCATAGGTATGCGTCTTAACTGAAAATTCTTCTCTATCTTTTGAACAGCCTCGGTCATATATTCAAGCAGCGTTAAATTCCGGAGCCCCAGCAGGTCGATTTTCACAAGTCCGAGAGCTTCAAGGTCCTCCATCGGGTACTGCGTTAACAGCAGCGATCCGTTTCTCTCCATTAAAGGAGTGTAGGCTTCCAGCTGTTCGCTGCTTAACACGATGCCAGCGGCGTGAATAGATGTCTGACGCGGCAGCCCTTCCAAAAAGGAAGCCGCCCGAAGGAGGGAGTCAACTTTTGGTTCGTTCTGCTGCCACTGCTGCAGCTGTTTGTCACCGGCAATTTTTCCGGCAATGGAATCGGCGCTTGAAAACATACCGGCCGTCCGGTTAATGAGCCCCTGAGGAATTTCGAGCACCCTTCCCGCATCCCTTATTGCCGCCCGCGCCCCGAACGTATTGAATGTAACGATCTGAGCCACATGGCTGTCCCCGTATTTATTCCTTAAATAATGCAGCACCTCTTCCCGCCGGTGATCCGGAAAGTCAATATCTATGTCCGGAAGCGCCGCACGTTCCGGGTTTAAAAACCGCTCAAAAAGAAGATCGTACTGCAGGGGATCCACATCCGTAATACCGATAAGGTAGGAAACGAGTGACCCCGTTGCCGACCCTCTTCCCGGTCCTACATACATTCCCTGCTTTTTAGCAAAAGCAACAAAATCCTGCACAATTAAAAAATAATCAGCGAAGCCGGCATCGATAATGACATCCAGTTCATGCTTCAATCGCTCTCTCATTTGTTCTGAGACGGCATTATAACGCTTTTGCATTCCTTTTTCTGCAAGTTTTTTTAAATACAGGGCGGCAGACTGCCCGCGCGGAGCTGGAAATACCGGAAGATGCGTTTTCCCTAATGAAATATCTACGTGGCATTTATCAGCTGCCCGTCTCCAGTTATCGATATGTTCAGCTTCATACATTTTAGATGCTTCCTGCTGCCACATTTCGAGCGAAAAAGCTCTCTGTTCTATTACGGTATCTTTCCAGACACTGCCTTTCTTTACTGCATGCAGAAGCTTATAGGCCCGCTCTTCTTCTGCTGCCTGCATATTGATTAACGGGGAGGCAACCATCGGGAGCCCGAATTGCTCTGCAGCCCTTCTCCATTCTACTTCTTCTCCAGCCCGCGGTGCTTCAAGCCAAAGAACATCAGCCCCGAACCGTCTGCTCCATTTTTCAAAAAACGCATGTAACTCGTCTTTGCGATTCTTAAAGGTACCGGGCTCACTGTTTTCAAGCGGCAGGATAAAAAGACAACCGGCAGACTCTGCCAGTTGTTTCCATGTTACCTTTCTGTCCTGCTGCTTGTCCCCGGCCCACCGCATGAGCTGCCCGTATCCCTGGTTATCCTGCGGCAGCGCAACCACCGGAAATTCTTCGTCCTCTTTAGTGTCTCCCTGGACCCACAATTCAATCCCCGGGAGACCCTTCACCTGGTACTGCCGGCAGAGACGGTAAAAAGCCACTGCCCCGTGCATCGTGTCCCGGTCAGTAACCGCTGCCGCCGGCCAATTGTACTCTTTTGCTTTGCGGACAAGGTTTTCAAGCCGGATAGTACTTTGTAAAATGCTGTATTCCGAATATGCGTGCAGTGACATGCGCCTCCCCCTCCCTTCAGCCTGGTCTGTGATGAAAGTTCTTACCGCCGCTTCCAATTTCGGCAGATATTTTCAAGCTCCTGTATAATATCTTCCGTTTCTTTCCTGTTCTCTGCTTGCGCTCCTGCAGCCATTGTATGGCCGCCTCCACGGTATTTAACAGCCAGCTGATTGATCACCGGCCCGCGCGAACGAAAACGCACACGGTATGAACCCTGCTCTTCTTCTACAAAAAATACCCATGCAATGACTCCTTCTGTATCAGCAAATGAGTTAATTACCGCTGAAGATTCATTAATGGTTACATTGTATTTTCCGAGCAGCTCCCGGGTTAAGTACATGTAGGCTGCTCCGTCTTCGGTAAGCGTAAAGTTTTGAAGCACTTCTCCGCGCAGGCGCACCAGACTCTCGGGATTTTTATACATTTCAGCATAGATTGCTCCCGGGTCAAAATCAAATGCAAGCAGTTCAGCTGCCATGTGCATCGTGTTTGGCGTGGTGTTACTGAACTGGAAACGTCCGGTATCTCCGATAATCCCAGCATAGCACAGGCGGGCAGTTTCATTTGGGATTGTCCAACCGTAAGACTTTTGGGCATACAGCACCAGCTCGGTAATCATTTCGCAAGTGGAGCTTTTTTTCGTATCTACCCACATCGGCTCGCCGTATGGATCTTCGTTTGGATGATGGTCGATTTTTATAACCGCCGCTCCCTGATCCCAGCCTGCACCGTCGATTCTTGCCATATTGGCAGTGTCACACACGATAACCAGGGTTTCGGCGTCCACTTCAAACGAATGTTCATCCATCGTCGTTAAAAACGAAAGAGAGGGTTCATTTTCACCTGTAGTACCCACCTGCTTGTCTGGAAACTGTTTTCTAATCCATGCCGCCAATCCAGCCTGAGAACCGAGAGCATCCGGATCCGGACGTTCGTGTCGGTAAATCATGATTTTGCTGTATTGTTCTATCGTTTGTATGATTGCCTGAAACATCTGCATTATCTTTCCTCCATTGATCAGCGGTCGAGCAGCTGTACCATCATCATCGCCTTACCGACGATTGCACCTTCGTAGTACAGTTCTACATCCACTTTTCCGTGTTTTCTTCCCACTTCAAGAATTTTTCCGTTCAAATCAATTTTACTTTCAATCTGTACCGGGCGGATAAAGTAAAGTGTTACATTTTCTACAACCATGTCACCCTTTTTGTATTCTCTCAGCAGGCGCCGGCCGGTTTCTGTAACAAGAGACATAATAACTCCATTTGCCACTGTCCCAAGCGCATTAGTCATCTGCGGGGTAACATCGCATTCAAACATAAAGCCTGACCCGGGATGGGCCTCCCGAAAACGGCTTGTCACCGTATCTTCGATGGTTTCCCCAACGTGCGGCTGGCGCTGCACCATCTGCAGTGCTTTTAATACGTCCTGCCGGCTGATGACTCCAAGCAGCTTTTTCGCATCGTCCATCACTGGGAGCAGTTCGATTCCCTCCCACACCATCGTGTGGGCTACCGAAGCTACAGACGTTCGTTCACTCACCGTAATCGGAGACTTCGTCATTACTTTTTCAATAGGGGTCTGCACAGAAGCCCCCAGGACGTCCTTCGCTGCCACCATCCCCTGGATTTTCATGTCTTCACTGATCACCGGGTATCTGCTGTGGCCTGTTTTCTGGTTCATTTCGTGCCATTTTTCCACAGTGTTATCCACTGTCATAAAATAGGTGTCCTGAAGTGGAATTAAAATATCGTTTACTACTACAATTTCCTTTTTAATTAACTGGTCATAGATCGCCCGGTTAATCATGGAGGCTACTGTAAACGTGTCGTACGTCGTTGTAATTACCGGCAGCCCCAGTTCATCTGCCAGAGAAATAACATGTTCATTTGTGTCAAATCCACCGGTGATTAAAACAGCTGCTCCGGCTTCAAGCGCAAGCTTATGCACCTGATAGCGGTTACCGACAATCAGAAGATTCCCGGGCTCCACGTAGCGCATCATCGCTTCGAGCTTCATGGCCCCGATAACGAAACGGTTCAGGGTTTTATGCAGGCCGTTCCTGCCCCCGAGCACCTGACCGTCGATAATATTGACTACTTCAGCATACGTTAAGCGCTCAAAATTTTCTTTTTGCTTTTTTTCGATACGTATCGTGCCGACTCGTTCGATCGTACTGACAATCCCCTGGTTTTCCGCTTCTTTGATCGCCCGGTAAGCTGTCCCTTCACTTACCTCTAAATTCTTTGCAATTCCACGGACCGAGATTTTTTCCCCTACATCCAGGGCAAGTATGTAGTTTAATATTTGTTCATGTTTGGTCGCCATAGGCACAGTACCTTCCTTTTTATTTACGCATTTACCGGGAGCGTTCTGTCTGCGTAAATTTCTAACTGTATTACTTCTGTTATATCATCTGTACTATTACATTATACGGTTCAAGAACCCTCCCTTCAACTGCCTGCCGGCAATTGCATTAAAAAAAACCGCTCAGTCTGTTTTAATGACTGAACGGTTTTTTTAATTGTTACAGCTCGACGGATTCGCCTGCTTTCAGCGCCTTTCCCTTCAACGGTGAAAGCGAGTCCACAAACTGCTGCGGATCCTGTTCTATAGGAGGGAACGTATTATAGTGAACAGGAACGGTGTAATCCGCGTTCACCCATTCCGCGGCGGTTTTGGCATCCCTTGGCCCCATCGTGAAGTTATCACCGATAGGAACGAACAAAAGGTCAATCTTGTTTCTTTCAGCGATGAGCTTAATATCAGAGAACAAGCCGGTATCACCCATGTGATATACTTTTTTGCCATCTGCTTCGAAGATAATTCCTCCTGGCATACCGGTATAAATTATCTTTTGCTCTTCTTCAAGGAAGTAGCCGGAACCGTGAAACGCCTGTGTGAACTGCACGTGACCGAAATCAAACGTATAACCGCCGCCAATGTGCATTGGGTGTGTTTCTACGCCCTGCCAGCCAAGGTACTGCGCCAGCTCAAACGGTGCCACAACAAGCGCGTTATTGCGTTTAGCGATATCCACGGTGTCGCCAACATGATCAAAGTGCCCGTGAGTCAGCAGAATAGCATCTGCTTTTACTTCGTCCGCATTTAAATCAGTTTGTGGGTTGTCTGTAATAAATGGATCAATCAGGATCGTTTTGCCGTTCGTCTCAATCTTTACTACTGAGTGACCATGATAAGATACTTTCATGTATATCCTCCTCCGCAATCAAAAACTGTTTCCGGGTAACTATACCTTTTACAGAGCTAACTTAAACTGCCTTCCATCTACCTGCGTTTATGAAGCACATCCACACCGCCGGTTACTTCAATTACAGAACCTGTAATCATATCTGCATCGTCATCCGTTAAAAACAAAATAGTTCTAGCAATATCACCGCCGGTTGCCGGCCTTCCTACAGGAATGGAGTCGTCGGTCACCTCTCTGCCTTCATGAATATCTGCTTCCTTAAAATCCCCGGTCACTACACCCGGGCATACCATATTTGCGGTAATGCCATGAGAAGCTTCTTCAATTGATATTGATTTTGTCAGCGAGACCAGGCCGCTTTTCGCTGCAGCGTAGGCTGAACGATAAATCCACCCCGGGGCTGTTGGGGCGTTTTGGAAACCATAGGTGACGAAACGGCCGAACTGCTGATGTCGCATAATCGGTATTGCCTTTCTTGCCAAATGAAAGGCAGCGCTTAAATTACCATCAATCATCCGGTGCCATTCTTCATCAGAGTAATCTGCCAGCTTTTTTTTCTCGAATATGTAGGGGCCGGCGTTATTCACGACAATATCGAGACGGCCAAAGGCTGCATAAGCCTCCTCCACCATCCGCTCAACATCCTGCTTGGACACCATATCTCCCTGAACAAACTGAACACGGCTGCTTTCTTCTTCCCACTGCTTTTTCATCCTGTAATAGGCTTCGTCTTTTTTTCGGTAAGTAATAGTCAATGTATATCCTTTTTCTTTTAAAGCTTCAGAAACTTTTCGGCCGAGGCCTTTGGTGCCTGCTGTAATTAACGCATGCCTCATCGTTATTCACCCGCCTTTATATCATCCATTAGTCATTTAATAGTGAAAATTATTTGAACATTTTTCACTTGTTTCTCCGGCACATCCTTTTACCTACACACAATCGTTTTAAATTAAAAAAATAGGGAAAAATATCTATAGGAAAGAGAAATCCTACGACAGAAGGGGAGGATGGCATTGAGTAGATACGAAGTTATTATTGTTGCCGTCGACGGCTCAGATGAATCCAGAACAGCGTTCAAAAAATCTGTTGAGATCGCACAGGAGCAGCAGGCGAAACTAATCATCTCTCATGTTATTGACACAAGAACATTCGCTACAATGGAACGGTATGACCGTACTATTATTGCACGAGCAGAAGAATATGGCAACGAACTGCTCGAGAACTACACAGCAGAAGCAAAAAATGCAGGAGTCCCTGACGTCGTCTCCTCGTTGGAGTTTGGTTCTCCAAAAACAAAGATCCCGCGTGAGCTGGCCAAAAACTATGAAGCAGATTTAATCATCACCGGGGCTACAGGCCTGAATGCTGTTGAACGGGTGTTTATCGGCAGCGTTTCTGAAGCCATTGCCCGCCACGCAAAATGTGACGTCTTAATTGTACGTAAATAAGAACCGGTAAAGTCCCCCGTATCCTTAAGGATGCGGGGCTTTCTATTGGTGTTGCAGGCGGCAGGCCCTTCCGCGCCCAAAAAAGCCCCGTCCGGAGGGTCACTCTGGACGGGGCAGAAGCAGTGCTTATTACGCTTGGTTTATTATTTTTTTGCCCTGTGCGATTGCAGCACGCACCTGTTCAAAGCCGGTGCCGCCTTCACTGTTTCTGCGGCTCACGACAGTTTCTGGCTTTAAAACATCATAAATGTCTTCTTCAAATGCTTCATTAGCTTCTTTAAATTCCTGCATGGAAAGATCCATAAGATACTTGTTGTTCTGAATGCAGTCGAGTACTAACTTGCCGACAATCTCATGGGCTTCCCGGAACGGAACTCCTTTAACAGCAAGATAATCCGCCAGTTCTGTCGCATTGGAAAAGTCTTTGCTGGTTGTTTCCGCCATTTGTTCCGTACGGACTTCCATCGTTTCCACCATTCCCGCAAAAATGTCCAGAGATCCTTCAAGCGTCCGCACGGTATCAAACAGTCCTTCTTTGTCCTCCTGCATATCTTTGTTATACGCAAGCGGCAGCCCCTTCAAAAGCGTATACAGACCCATCAGGTTACCGTATACTCTCCCGGTTTTCCCACGAATAAGCTCTGCCATGTCCGGATTTTTCTTCTGAGGCATAATACTGCTTCCTGTCGCAAAGGAATCATCGAGCTCAATAAACTGGAATTCCTGGCTTGACCAGAAAATCATTTCTTCGGCCAATCTTGATAAATGCATCATGACCGTAGAGGCCGCACTCATAAATTCCAGGGCAAAATCTCTGTCGCTTACTGCGTCCAGGCTGTTCTGGTAAATATCGTCAAAGCCGAGTTCTTCTGCAGTCTGCCTGCGGTCGATAGGGAACGTGGTACCGGCGAGGGCCCCCGCCCCAAGAGGAGAAATGTTCGTGCGTTTTAAGCTGTCCTCAAAGCGCCCGTAGTCCCGCTCAAGCATCCAGAAATAAGCCATCATGTGATGGCCGAAGGATATAGGCTGGGCCCGCTGCAAATGAGTGTAGCCGGGAATAATGGTCTCCACATGCTCCTCTGCCTGCAGGAGCAGTGCCTGCTGCAGAGCCCGGATGGAATTCATAACGGTGTATGTATGATTTCGCACATACAGATGAACATCTGTGGCCACCTGGTCGTTCCGGCTCCGTCCTGTATGGAGCTTGCCCCCTACCGGACCGATTTCATCAATTAAAAACTTCTCGATATTTAAGTGAATATCTTCATTTTGCACCGAATACTCCAGTTCTCCATTTTTTGCTTTGGTAAGCACCGCTTTCAAACCGCGGTGGATTTCGGAGGCTTCTTCTTCAGTGATAATTTCCTGATTTTTCAGCATATGTACGTGCGCAATACTTCCCTGGATGTCTTCTTCCACCAGTTTTTGGTCAAAAGGAATGGATGCCCCGAAGGCATCCACCCATTCTTCCGCTTGTTTTGTAAAGCGCCCGCCCCACAGTTTGGTCATACATTAACACCTTTCTTGTTAACTGCACTTTGTACTTTGGTAGGCAGACCCCACAGCTGAATGAATCCGACAGCTGCATTATGATCAAATTCGTCGTGTGTTGAGTAGGTAGCCAGATTTTCATTGTACAAGGAGTAGTCTGATTTTCTTCCTTCAATGATAGCATGGCCTTTAAATAATTTCACCCGTACAATACCTGTCACATTAGTCTGCGTTTCTTTCAAAAACGCTTCAAGAGCCGGCCGTACCTGGGAGAACCACAGTCCTTCATAAATCACTTCACTCAATTTTTTCTCAATAACCGGCTTAAAGTGTGCTACTTCTTTGGAAAGCGTCAGATCTTCAAGCTCTTTGTGCGCCTGAATCAGCGTCATAGCTGCCGGGCACTCGTAAATTTCTCTTGATTTAATTCCAACCATTCTGTTTTCCACGTGATCAATTCTGCCCACACCGTGCTTACCGGCAACGTCGTTCAACTCCAAAATCAAATCCTGCAGTTCATAGGCCTGGCCGTTAAGTGCCACCGGCTTGCCCTGCTTGAATTCAATTTCGACGATATCTGCTTCGTCCGGTGTTTTTTCGAGCGGGTTCGTCAGATCATACGCGCCTTCCGGCGGTGTAGCCCACGGGTCTTCAAGAACACCGCATTCGTTGCTTCTGCCCCAGAGGTTCTGGTCAACAGAATATGGATTATCGAGGTTTACCGGAACAGGAACATCATTTTCTTTCGCATAAGCAATTTCTTCATCTCTCGACCATCCCCACTCCCGGACCGGGGCGAGTACTTCGAGATCCGGATTAAGAGCCTGAATGCTTACTTCAAATCTTACCTGGTCGTTTCCTTTACCCGTGCAGCCATGCGCTACGGCATCAGCATTTGTCTGCTCAGCAATTTCCACAAGCTTCTTTGAAATCAACGGCCGTGACAACGCGGACACGAGCGGATATTTTTGTTCATACATCGTATGTGCCTGAAGGGCCGGAAGTACGAAATCCTCGGCAAATTCTTTCTTTGCATCTACCGTATATGACTGTACCGCCCCTACTTCCAGTGCTTTATTTTTTACAAATTCCAGATCTTTTCCTTCACCTACGTCAAGTCCTACTGCTACCACTTCGTACCCTTGACTGCTCAACCACTTGATTGCTACTGATGTGTCCAACCCGCCTGAATAAGCGAGCACTACTTTTTTGTCTGCCATTCTTATTTCCCTCCAGATTATAATTGAATATTCATACTTGATTAATTATTTTTATACATCGTTTTGAAAAAATTAAAAGGACCAGCGCCTTTGTTTATGATTACTGTATTCAACTTCTTTCATTACTTTAACAAGCCCGCAAAGAATTTGCAACCGGAAAATACAATTTTTTAGTATAAAAATTTATTTTTTTGATATTTTATGCGTTATCTGCCCAATATCATGCATTCCGGTGTATGTGCATGCACGAATCATAATCAGTGTTGAATGTTTCTGCTAAGCAGGCGGAGGCATACACAAATAAGCAGAGACGCCTGCACGGGCCTCTCTGCTGCATTTATTCCTAATGTTTTTCTGCCATTTCCATTAACCGCTGCTGCACATTACCGTAAACAGTATTAGAAGCGTAAAATCCATTTTCTCCTACCTCACCGGCATGTTCACTCATAAGTATTTCCATGCCTTCCTTTACAGTATCCACCGCCCAGATGTGGAAATCACCTGCTTCCACTGACCGCCTGATTTCGTTTCGAAGCATCAAATGCTTAATGTTCTGCGTCGGTATAATTACCCCCTGGGTTTTTGTGAGGCCCTGTTTCTTACATACATAATAAAAGCCTTCAATTTTTTCGTTCACTTCTCCAATCGCCTGCACATCACCAAACTGATTGACTGCCCCGGTTACAGCAATGTCCTGACGGAGCGGTACCTCTGCCAGAGAAGAAAGGAGCGCGTACAGTTCTGTGCTTGAAGCGCTGTCCCCGTCCACTAAATGATAGGATTGTTCGAAGGTGATGCTTGCCGCAAGCGGGAGAGGCCGGTCACTTGCAAATTCCGCCTGCAGATAGCTTGTCAGTGTATGAAGGCCCTTCGTATGAAAGGCTCCGGTAAGCTGCGATTCCCTGTCGATATTAACGATACCGCCGCTGCCGGCATATGTACGCGCCGTGACACGGGTCGGATAACCAAATGAATAATCTCCTGTGTGGGCTACCACGAGCGCATTAATTTGGCCAATTTTTTCTCCGTTCGTTGCAATATTGATTGTTTTGTCTTCAATCGCTTCATGAATGGCTGCTTCCGGCTGAGCCGAACGGTAATTCGTTTCTTTTAAGGCAGCGTGCACATGCTCTTGTTCAATTATGGCTGACTGTTCCTGCGCCGCCCAATAATTCGCTTCAATCAATAGAGATGTCACTTCGTGAAATTTAATGGAAAGCTTACGCTGGTGACCTGCTTCCCTGGTGCTGTAATCAACAAGCCTTGCGACTGCTTCCGATGTCAGAGGACGCAGCCGTTTGTTATCACAAAAGCAGGCCAGGAAAGTCGCGTACTGCCATATATTTTCTTTTGTCCGCTCCATGGTGGTAGTAAAATCCACCTTCACTTTAAAAAGCTTGCGGAAGGTTTCATCTTCTTTTTGCAGCTTCTGGTATAAAGCATTCGTACCGACAAGAAGCACTTTCGCCTGAAAAGGTACGGGCTCGGGCTCAAGGTAAGTACTGGCAAATATATCAGAGTCCTCATAAGGCGTCTCGAGCCGGATATAGCCCAGCCGCATGGCTCTTTTTAATGCTTTCCATGCAAATGGATGCGACATCAGTTCTGCGGCATGAAGGATTAAGAATCCGCCATTCGCCCGGTGAAGAGCGCCGCCTCTGATGTGGGAAAAGTCCACCGGTGAACCTCCATTACGGCCAATTTCGACCTTTCCAAACAGGTTGACGTATGTCGGATGGGACTCATAAATGACAGGCGCCCCCGAATTACCGCTGTTATTTACCAAAATATTAATTTCATACCGGCGGAACGAAAAGTTCGAGGCGGCCGGACGCCCTTCCTGGGTTTCTTTTGCCGGGAGGAATTCCTGCCAGTGCTGAATAACGTCCTTTTCCATGTCCGACAGAAAATTATGTAAGTCTTCATTGATATATTCATCTTTTAAAGTCGATATAAAGCCCTGAATGGATGCTTGAACCATCTGCTCGTCGGCTTCCCTGAGCTGGCGTCTTAAAATACGCTTCGCCACCTGCTGTTGTCTCAAAAAGTCGTTCACCTGTCTGGTAATCGCCTGAGACTCCTCCATGATGTAATCCTGCCGGCCTTTTGAAAGTTCATTATAGCTTTCGTCACTATGAGGGTCACCGTCTTCTTTAAGAGGCACCGCCACGATGTCTTCTTCTGTTTTTTCAAGAGCAAACCCCTTTGCCGCGGCTTCCTCTTCAAGCTTTTCCCAATGCTCATTAATCACTTTTTCATGCTTTTCTGCCATAGATACTTTTTTCCGCTCAAAGGACTTACTGCGAAGTGTCGCAGCAATCTCTTCCTGCAGGTCCTCAATCAATTCTTTAATATCTTTAGCAAATGGCTCAGCCATTCCAGCGGGGATGCTCACCACCCTCGGCCGCCGGGGATCCTCAAAAGAATATGTATAAATCCAGTCAGCCGGCACCTGCCTTTTTTCTGCTGCCTGCTTTGCTTTTCTTCGGGCATATGTCGTTTTCCCAAGCCCGCTTGCTCCGGTTAAAAACATATGATAATTTTCATCCTGAATCTCCAAACCCATCTCCATAGCTTTCACTGCACGCTCTTGTCCAATCATTCCCTGAGTTCTATCTGTTAATTCTTTCGTTGTGTGAAAGGAAAACATGCGCGGATCGCAGCGCTCCGCTAATGCTGAGACAGGAAGTTTGCAGCGCATTTCGGCTGTTTGCATAAATCTGTCCCCTTTCAAAGTACTGTTACTCCTTCTTTCCCATTATCCAGAGAATATATGCAGAAATATCATATATTCTGTAAAAAACTCCTGCTTCATCGAAACAGGAGTTGAGTCTGACTTATTGAATCTGGCCGAGCCGGACAGTGTCCCGGGCAATCATTACTTCTTCATCCGTAGGAACCACTGCGACAGCCACACGGGAGTCATCTGTCTGAATAAACGCCTCTCCCGAAGCCTCGCCGTTTTTCTCTTTATCAATTTGAATGCCCATAAATTCAAGGCCTTCCATTACTTTTTCACGGACCAGGGCGCTGTTTTCCCCTACACCGGCAGTGAATATAACTGCATCGACGCCGTTCATACTGGCCGCATAGGTACCAATATATTTATGCATCCGCGTCAAATATATATCAAGCGCTGTCTGGGCTCTTTCATTACCTTCCCCTGCCTGCTGAACGACATCGCGGAAATCACTGGATGCTCCGCTTACGCCAAGCAGGCCGCTCTTTTTATTTAAGGTGTCAATAACTTCTGCAGCTGTCTGACCGGTTTTTTCCATTAAATAAGGGATCAGGGCCGGATCAATGTTGCCGGATCGTGTGCCCATCATTACACCTGCAAGCGGGGTGAAGCCCATCGACGTATCGACAGAAGCGCCGTGATCCACCGCCGTGATGCTGGCACCGTTGCCGATATGGCAGGAGATGATTTTCAAGTCATTCTCCGGCCGATCCATTAACTCTGTCATCCGCTGACTGACATATTTATGGGAGGTTCCGTGAAAGCCGTATTTACGCACACCGTACTTTTCGTAGTATTCATAAGGGACACCGTATAAATACTTTTCTTTTGGGATAGACTGGTGAAATGCTGTGTCAAACACGGCTACAGATGGAACATCCGGGAGAATATCACGAAACGCTTTAATGCCGACAATGTTAGCTGGGTTATGAAGCGGAGCAAGCTCGCTTACATTTTCCAGTTCGCTGAGTACCTGGTCTGTAATCAATACAGAATCAGAGAATGCTTCGCCGCCGTGAACTACCCGGTGGCCCACTCCTTCAATGTCATTAACATCGGTAATGACATTGTACTTTGTTAACGAATCCAGCAGGGCTTTTACAGCCTCTTCATGGTTTTGCAGCGAAGGATATTCTGTTTTCTTTTCTCCCTGTACTTCTACGGTAATAAAAGGAGTCTCCAGACCGATCCGTTCCACGACCCCTTTAGTGATAATTGTTTCTTCAGGCATTTGCAGCAGTTGAAATTTCAGCGAGGAGCTCCCCGCATTAATAGCAATAATGGTAGACATTCGTTCTCCACTCCTAATAATTACTCTCTTTATTTATTGATAAACCCTTCTTGCACAAACCAGTCGTTGATCCGCTTCATCATATCCTGGAGCGCTTCCTGGCGGCTGAATGATGGCAGCTCTGCCAATAGCGCCTGCCCCGGCTGTTTTACATCAGGACTTTTCTTTTGGAGCATCCATATGCTTTTCGATGCTTCTTTGGCCTGAAACATCGTTTCCGGCAGCTGAAGAAGGCCGAGCGTATGCGCATGTCTTTTTACATATGCCTGAAGCTCCGCTGCTTTTTCATCCTCAAACAGGTTGTTTGGAATGAGAAGCACCATAAAACCACCCGGTTTCAGCCGGTTCATCATGCCCTCCACAAGCAGATGATGCACATAGGATTTTCCGTCCATGCTTCCGAGCTGGTACAATTCGGCAATTTGATTTTTCGGATAGTAGCCGACCGGAAGATCGCTCATGACCACATCCGGATCTGCCGCACCGAATTGTTCGATACTGTCCTGATGGAACAGCTGAACAGCATGCTCCTGCAGATTCGCCAGCGTATAGGCAATTTTAATTAACGTTTCGTCAACCTCAGAACCGTACGCCTCAATATTTTTTTCTGACAGCTGGTTTAATACGGCTGATAAAAGATTACCTGTTCCTACAGCCG
Organism: Marinococcus sp. LNHM5E3-2.1; assembly: GCF_056034365.1. Lineage (NCBI taxonomy): Bacteria > Bacillati > Bacillota > Bacilli > Caryophanales > Bacillaceae > Marinococcus > Marinococcus sp. LNHM5E3-2.1. The sequence continues at coordinate 123,023 of NZ_JBQLIB010000005.1, read as the reverse complement.
GATCCGCAATAACAAATTCATTACGGCCATTCATCAGCTTGTCTACTAAATAACCCATAAAAATAGCAACAGCGTCCGGTGTAATAGCGTGATGCTGCTGCACGGACTGCTTCATTCCTTTAATCAGGGCGAGCTGAAACGCTTTGCGAATATCCTCCTGCTCCATCGCTTCAGGCATCTTTTCTTCCAGGCTTTGCTCCAAACGGTCTTTTTCTTCTGCAGATATGCGCTGCACCACCGCCCCCTGAAAGATATCCTCCCCGGCTTCGGCTATCGCTTCCAAATACGTTATACTCAGTTCCTGCTGTATCGTTTTCGTAAGGTCATCCAGCAATTCAAAAAGCTGTTCAACCGGTGTCGTTTCGTCCATGACACGCCCTCCTTCTGCAGCGTAATGCTTCACCACTCTCACTTTACAATACGCCAGTATAGCAGATGTGCTCTTTAAAGAGAAGTAATGAAAACGGAAAAAACCCGATTACTTTCCAGCCCTGCACACACAATAAATGACGCCTTTGCAGGCGCCATTTTCTTCATTAGTTTGTATTGTTGGCTGCGTTGATTGCCGCTTCATAATCAGGATGGTTCGTTCCTTCTGAAACAATTTCCTTATAGGAAACCTTTCCTTCGCTGTCTACGACGATCACTGAACGGGCAAGCAGTCTCATTTCATCCATTACCAGACCAAACTGTTTGCCAAAGTCCAGGTCTTTATGGTCGGAAAGTACATGGACATTTTCAATTCCTTCTGCTGCACACCAGCGCCGCTGTGCAAAAGGAAGATCGCAGCTGATAGTCCATACTTCCACATTTTCAAGCGAAGCAGCTTCTTCGTTGAATTTCCGTGTCTGCTGTGAGCAGACACCTGTATCAATAGATGGTACTACACTGATTAGCCTTACTTTTCCTGAGGCATCACTTAGTGATACCGGGCTCATATCATTTGCAAGTACAGTGAAATCGGGAGCGTATTCTCCGGATTCGACTTTGTCTCCCACGAGTGTCACGGGCTTTTCTTTAAACGTTACTGCTGTCATCTTACTCCTCCTTCACTTTTTGTTCCGGGCTTCATTTTCTTGTATGAATGACCCTCGTATCCGCAATCATATCATGAATACCAGCCTTTTGTGGTGTAAAGGCTACTACGATGTATGCCAGATTTGTAATAACCAGGCTGCGGTAGGCAAACCGTAGAACGATTTCCCTGAAAATGATATCGGACCATTTTAACTTTTCCCGGTTCACCCGGACTACTCTCAAACCGAAAATCATTTTACCAAGCGTCTGCCCATAAAGTTTTGTCATCAGTAAAAAATATCCGTAGGTTATCACTGCGTTAAAGACGGCATACAATGTGATGAATCCCCAGATTTCTCCTTGTCCCGTAAAATAGAAAGGAGAGAGAAGGAGCCCGTTCAAGGAAAAAAGTATAATCAGATCAGTAAGGTACGCCCAAAAGCGCATCCAAAACCCTGCGAATAGTTCTTCCTTCGCTTCATTTCTTTCATTGGCATTTTGCTTATCTGCTGAGCCGGACAAAGAACCAGCATTCTCGTTGCTTCCTTCCGGCACTGTTTGTTCCACTCTCTTAGGGTCTTCCGGATAGCCGCCATTTGTGGTCATCATTATCCCTCCTATCCTTCATACAAATACATTGGCCGCGGACTGTCGCTTCCGACTGACTTCAGCAGTTCCTGGAGTCCCAGCAGCTTCTCATCAGAAATGAACAATCCCTGGACGGAATTTTGCAGAAGCGACTGCCAGCTAAATCCCTCCGAAGTGTAGCGCTCTACAGTAGCGTCTCCGAGTTCAAGATCTTCTTCCATCATTGCAATAGTGTCATCTGAAGTCCCAAGCTCATCGATCAGTCCATTTTCTTCCGCCTGCTCACCCGTATAAATACGGCCATCAGCTAAATCCCTTGCCTCGTCTTCACTAAATCCTCTTCCATCTATTACAACCTGCAGAAAATCTTCATACATGTCGTCGACGATGCCCTGCATGATTTCCCGATCTTCTTCTGTCATTTCTTCCGTAGGAGAGCCCATGTCTTTAAACTCTCCGCTCGTTATGTTCACGCCTTCAATGCCCAGGTTTTCAGCCAGCTCGGAGTAGTTCAGGGAAGACATAATCACGCCTATCGAACCGGTAATAGTCGCTGAATGGGCAACTATTTTATCCGCTGGGGCTGCAAGGTAGTAGCCGCCGGAAGCAGCCGTATTACCCATCGAAACATATACAGGTTTATTTTCTTCCTCCTGTACTTCGACGACGGCGTCGTGGATTTCATCACTTTCAACCACCCCTCCCCCAGGGCTGTTTACATTAATAATAATACCGTCTACATCTGCGCTCGACCCGGCTTCTTCGAGATTACTCAGAAATTCATCATGGTTGTAGCCTTCCCCGGAGAAAGCACCGGAGCCGCCCGAGGATTGAATGGTGCCCTCTACATCAAGCATTGCTATCCGGCTGTCTGAAGAGCCCTCTTTCACTATGTCCTCCTGATTCTGCTGATTTTGCGCCTGGTTCGAAACTGTATTCCACAAGGAAAAAGCTGTCTGGGCGCCAAGCGAAACGATAAGAAGCACCGCTGCCGCTAATAAAGCAAACCACCTTTTTGCATTCATCATTATTCCTCCGCTTCAATATTAATTTTGATTCTGCTCTCCTCGGGCATGAACACGACTTCTTCCCCTACCACGGTCGCTTCCACCTCGGCTGTTAAAATCTCTTCCGGCTTTATTTGAAAAAGATCCTTCCTGAGCACCGTGAAGTCCGCTTTATACCCGGGAGCAATTCTCCCCAGATCGTGTTCACGGCTGATCGCTCTGGCACTGCCTCCAGTATACAGCTCCACGGCTTCAAAAGGAGTTAGTTTTTCTTCCGGCATATAGCCGTTGTGCATCTCCCCCGGGTTTTTCCGGGCGACAGCCGCATAAATTCCGGTTCTCGGGTCTACAGATTCAATAGGAGCGTCTGAGCTCCCCGCGCAGATGATTCCCTGATCGAGGAGTTTTTTCCAGGCGAAGGAATAACGAAGCCTTTCTCTGCCGAGACGCTCTTCGACCCACGGGAAATCCGAAAGCACAAACCGGGGCTGCAGATCGAGTGCTACCGGCAGAGCCTTCAGCCGTTCCACCAAATCTTCCCTCGCAATTTGGACGTGAATAATCCGGTCCCGCACCCCTTCTGGCACCGGCCAGGCCTCTAAAGCATCTATCACATATTCCAAAGCTAAATCGCCAATAGCGTGAACAGCCACCGGCATATTTTCTTTTCTGGCTTCTGCCACGAGCTTTTTCAGTTCTTCTCTCGAATGGATAGCAACACCCGCTGTTTCAGGGGCATCATTGTAGGGATGGCTGAGAAGGGCGGTACGTCCCCCCAGTGCTCCATCTGCAAATATTTTCATAGCGCCGAGTTCCAGACCTTCATCAAGAAGACCGTACGTATGACCCTGCTGTATAAAGTCCGGAAACACTTCATGATGCACGAGAAGATGCGCCCGAAATGAAGTGGCGGCCAAAATATTTCTGAATGTGTTCAATGTCCTCGTAAACCCGCCGTAGTAATTAAGATCTTCCGTATGTCCGCCAGTCAGTCCGCATTGATGCATATGACTCACCGCTTTTCCAAGTGCCTCCTGTAGATACTCCTCGGACACCTCTGGAATTTCATTTTTTACTAAGTCTGCGGCCTGGTCGAGCAAATAGCCTGTAGGCTCCCCATTCCTTGATTTAACAATGATGCCGCCCTCCGGGTCCGGAGTATCTTTATCGATACCTGCAGCATCGAGGGCGCGTGTGTTAACCAATGCGGCGTGTCGGCATATCCGTGTCAGCAGCAATGGATGAGCGGGCACTAAATCATCAAGCTCCTCCCGGTGGAAAATTTTCCGGTCCGGGAAATTGTTTTCGTTCCATCCTTCCCCAATGACCCATTCACCTGCGGGCACTTCTTTTGTTTTCTCTTTAATCAGTGCAGCCATTTCTTCTGCAGAGGTGCACTCTGACAGATCCAGCTGGATCATCGTTTCCCCCAGCCCGATCATATGTAAATGACTGTCTGTAAAACCAGGGTACATCGCGCTTCCGTTTAAATCCACCCGGCGGACAGCAGCATTTTGCAGTTCTTTTTCTATCTCTGCGAGCACTCCTGCTTTTTCAATCGTCCCCTCCGAGGTTAAAACTGCCTCGACCTTTTCTTTTTCTTTTTTCATCGTATAAATATTTCCGTTATACCAAAGTGTTTTCACAGCATTAACCGCCTCTCCTTTTTACGGACGACTTCCCGTTTTGTTTCAACTCTTCCGAAATTCCATTTTATACCACTTGCACAAATGAAAAAAGCTCTTTAGAGAAGGTCTTCAAACTCTTCATTTCCACTTTTTGCATTAGATACAGAAATCACTTTCGTTTCAGCTATCGCTTCTTTAAACAATTCCTCTTTATCCAGACGTTTTTCATATTTATAGACTAAACCAATTTTGGGTTTAGTGGCAGGACTGGCCGGTTGAAACACAGTACAGCAATCTTCATACGGTCGCACAGAAATATCATAGGTGCCTATACGCTTAGCGATGCTGATAATTTCTTCTTTGTCCATGGCAATCAGCGGCCGAAGCACCGGTACACTCGTGACTTCGTTGATAACGTTCATACTTTCAAGCGTCTGGGAAGCTACCTGTCCCAGGCTTTCGCCATTTACTACTGCCTTGGCGTCTTCCTTCTCCGCTATTTTGGTTACTATTTCAAGCATCGCTCTTCGTGTAATCGTCATCGTATGGTCATCGGGCACCCTGTTTCGGATAGCTTCCTGAACACGGGTAAATGGTACCACATGAAGATTGATACTCCCTCCAAACTGACTGAGAACCCGGGCGATATCTTCCACTTTTTGTTTCGCCCGCTCATTTGTATAAGGCGGGCTGTGAAAGTGAACTGCCTCGATCGTTACTCCACGCTTCATGGCTAAATATGCAGCGGCCGGACTGTCTATGCCTCCGGAAAGCATACTGACTACTTTTCCGCCAGTGCCTGTCGGCAGTCCCCCCGCCCCGTTAATACGTCCGCAGCTTACATAGGCCCCCTGCTCGCGAACATCAATTTCCACGGTTACTTCCGGATTTTTCACGTCCACCCCGACGCCTTCGGTATGATGGAGAATATAACTTCCGACGCTTGGAGCGAGCTTCGTGGAATGAATAGGAAAGTCTTTATTGGACCTTCTTGCTTCCACCTTAAATGTAGTTTTTCTATCTTTATATTCCGAAAACATTTGATAGGCCGTCTGCTGGATCTCCTCTTCCGATAAATCCGCTTTTCTCGCATAGCTGATGGAGGAAATTCCAAACACCGGCTTCACCGCTTCAATGACTTCTTCAGCAGGTTCCCCCAGCAGATTAATCGCAATACGTCCATAGGTGCGCCGTACTTCACAGTGAGGGAAATCCTTTACCGCGTGATCAATGTTTTCTCTTAACTGCCGTTCGAATTCTTTTCGGTTTTTTCCTTTTAAAGCAAGTTCACCAAAGCGAATTAATAAATATTCTTCTCTCATTGCTGTTCCTCCATAACCTTTTTTAACTGTGGCAGCACTTCTTCACAGATGCTGCATAAATGAGCGGCTTCCTCTTTCATTGTATCTGCAGAGAAACTTATCCTCACAGCACTTTCTGCAAGTTTCCGCTCTCCCGTAGCAGCTAAAACGACGGCAGATGGCTCCGAGTTTTTAGAAGCACATGCTGTTTTAGTGGAAATTGAAACTCCCCTCTCCGCGAGCGCTTCAACGAGTACTTCCGGTTTTATTCCGGGGAAGGAAATATTTAATATGAACGGAGACCCTCCGGAAAAAGGAGAGTTAATCACTCCACTGCTTTCCTGCAGCCGTGACGCGGTCCACAATTTGATTTCTTCAATTCTGCTGCTGTTTGCAGCATAGCTTTCTTTTGCCAGACGAAGTGCTTTGGCCATAGCTGCAGTACCTGCTGTATTCTCTGTTCCTGAACGGACCCCGCTTTCCTGACCGCCCCCGTGTATTAAAGGCTCAAGCACCGTTCTTGGATGCTTATACAACAGTCCCGCACCTTTCAATCCATGGAATTTATGAGCGGATACCGTAACAAAATCCAGGCCCGCTTTTTCAATATTTAATGGAATTTTGGCCGCACCCTGTACGTAATCCGTATGAAAATAAATATCAGTGCGGGAAGAGAGTATTTCTCCAATCGCCTCAACAGGCTGTATTGCACCGGTTTCACTGTTTGTATGACCGACCGTAACAAGGATAGTATCCGGCTCCAATGCCTTAGTCAAATCCTCTGTAACTATACGGCCGTCCCTGCCAACCGGCAGATATGTTACCCGATACCCTTTTTCTTCTAAGTGGACACAGGTTTCCATTACTGATGGATGTTCCACAGCCGTTGTTATAATATGATGACCAAGATTTTTTCTCGCCTCTGCGACTCCTTTTAATACCATATTATTTCCTTCCGTACCACCGCTCGTAAAAAAGCAGCGCTCCGGTTCCACGTTTAACTCCCGGGCGATCTGGCTTCTCGCAGATTCAAGCAGGCGTTCAGCTTCACCGCCCTTATGGTGAAATGAAGAAGGGTTGGCAAAATAACTTTCGGACGCTTTCCTGTATGCACTCAGCACTTCCTCGTATGGCTGGGTGGTCGCGCTGTTATCAAAATACATTTTCAAATTCCTCCCAGCATTCACTAATATCATAAAAAAGAAGCCTGAGTTCAGGCTTCTTAACTATTTGCTTGTCGATTATGCTTCTGTCAGCTGCATGTCAGACTCCTGCAGAACTTCTGTTACAAAACGGTCATCCATTTTCCGCACAGATGATGAAGCCACCTGCAGGGCATGCTCATACTGGCCTTTGCGAAAAGCACTTTCTGCTTCTTTCAGGCTTTGATCGAGTTCAGCCTCTTTGCTCCGGTATAAATTTCCTCGCTGGATGATACGTTCAGTCATCAACGCCTGCTCTTCCATACGCCGAAGCATTGTGGAAACAGTGCGCACACTCTCTTCTGCCTGAGCTACCGTTTCACGCACCTGCGACATTTCAAGTGGCGTTTCAGAAAGGGCCGCAGCGGCATGGGCAATTTTATCATCCGCTGATTCTTTTTCATTCAAAAGTATTGGCGGAAGCTTAGGCAGCCTTGTACGCTGCATTCTCATTTCTTCGATGCGGTTCTGGCGTTTCAGCTCTTCGAGCGTTTCCATTGCCTGTGTTTCATCTTTTCGGAGTACGCCGAGCTGGTTCTCTGCTTCCAGAATTCCCGACTCAACTTCTTCCTGTTTCTCAAGAATTTGCTTTAGTTCCATTTCAATATGCGTAAAGGAATGTTCTTTGTTTTCTTTTTGCTCCTGCAATTGTAATACGCTCTTTCTAATTCCATCAACCTGTCGTTTTGATGAAGCAATCAAATGGTCTGTTTCCGATGGAATCCGATAGTTGGCTTCGATAAATTCTTTTTCCACTAACAGCGTCTGCATCCTCGTGGATAACTGTTCTCTGCCTTCATGAACCTGAGGCAGCAGACGTTCGACCTCGGCACGGGCTTCCACTTCTTCTTCAAGAATGCGGTACACTTCTTCATTGTAGGCATCCATTTCAGTAAGGCGTTCTGCAACCCCGTCAAGGTCCAGATTTTCAATCCGCGTCTGCAGTTGTTCAGCTTCTGCTTCGTTTTCGTTCAGTCGTTGTTCAAATGCAAAAGCATCCATGGGGTATCCCTGCTCTTCCATTTCATACAGCCCGGCGCGCAGGGATTTCCATTCTTCCGGCAGACGCCGCCGTACTTTTGCAAGCATATCAGGGACGGCATAGAGCGATGCTTCTTCACGTTCCAAATCTTCATCGAGCTTCTCTCTGAGCTGTTTGGCTTCAGATTGATTCCCCTGCTCCACCGCTTCATAAAAAGCTTCAAAAGAAGACTGGAGGTCACGCATGTGCTGGTCAAAAAGCGGGGCTGTCTTGCCGAGCGTGTGCCAGTTCTGAGAAACAAACCGTTTTATATCTTCATATTTCTGTTCCGACTCTTCAATGCCGCGACGGTTTTCAGATTCATTATGTACCAGCTCTTCTATTTCCAGAAATATATTGCTGATCTCCTCTTCGATACTGGCGAGCTGCGTATCTACAGCAGCAGCGATTTCTGAAGCCTGACTAAACTTGTACTTGTCTGCTTTTTCTTCCGCATCATAAAGAGCCTTTTCAATATCAGGCAGATGCTTGCCCACAATTTCGTCCCAGTCCTTGCGCCATGATTCAAACTTTTCTTCTGTTTCTCCCGACATTGTCATGCCCTTGACCCGCGCAATCTCTTCAGCTACAGGCTGGTCCGCCATATTTGCCCTTGCATCCTCCAGGCGGTCTACTTCCCGGTAAATGCGTCTGCGTCCCCATGCTCCGTATATGACAAACGCGGCGATAATGATAACCAGAACTATAATTACAATTGTTGTCGCCAAATTCCTCACTCCAGTTTTCCCCGCTGTGCATCCTTGTTTTCAATAATTTACACGTTATGGGTTACTTATACTTATCTCATACTTTATGTGCACGAATGTACTCAAAATATTTTTTCAACTATGTTTGCTCTAACTTATGATAACATGTAAACGCAGTGATTGTTATATGACGATAAAGAAAATTTCGAGAAAATCCATTTTCCTTATTTCTTAATTTCGTCAACCGTATTTTAATAATATTTTCCACAAAACAAGGAGTTTATACCTATGACAATTACTCGTGACGGCCATATTCACTCCCCCTTCTGTCCGCATGGAAGCAGAGACTCGTTTCACGACTATATTGAGGCTTGTATCAAAAACGGAATAAAAACGATCAGTTTCACCGAGCACGCTCCTCTTCCTAAGGGTTTTACAGATCCTGTGCCGGATAAAGACAGTGCCATGCCGCTTGCGCAGCTCGATCAGTATCTCCATGATTTAAATGACCTTCAGTCAGAATACCATAGCGATATTTCCATTAAAAAAGGACTCGAAGTGGATTTTATTGAAGGATTTGAGAAAAATACAGAACAGTTTATGAACACGTACGGTCCTGAGCTCGAGGATTGCATTCTTTCCTCTCACTTCATTAAAATAAACAGTGAATATATATGTATAGATTTTTCACCTGATCACTTTGACCGCTACGTCCGTCTAAGCGGATCACCGCAAAAAGCGGCGGAATTGTACTATAGTGCCGTTCTCCGCTCTGCTCAGACTCACCTTGGAAAATACGCACCGAACAGGATCGGGCATATGACGCTTATTCGAAAGTTTCATAAAAATTACGAATATGATTTTCTTGATCAAAATGCTATTGAAGCTATTTTGCAGGAGGTTAAATCCAGAGGGTTTGAACTTGATGTGAACGGTGCCGGTACAATCAAAGAACGGTGCCTCGAGCCGTACCCGCATCCCTCGGTAATACAATCAGCATTAAAGATGGGGATACCGCTTGTATACGGCTCCGATGCCCACGCCTCTTCGGGACTGCTCGCAGGCAGTAACGATATTTCAGCTCTTGCAGGGGAGCAACTACGATAATGAAAGAGGGATCTTCATGTCTTTTCAACCAGTTTCTTATGACTCATCTTTAGAGAAAAGCTACCATACATTATGTCAGCAGGCGAAAGCATTATTTTCAGACGAAAACAGCCAAACCGCCAACTTGGCCAACGCCTCCGCTTTGCTTAATCAATTTTTGACCGACGTAAACTGGGTCGGCTTCTATATTTGGAACGATACAGAAAATGAACTGGTTCTCGGTCCATTTCAGGGGCTGCCTGCCTGTAACCGCATCACCCCTGGCAAAGGGGTCTGCGGTACGGCTTATGAGAAAAAGCAGACGGTTCGCGTGGAGGATGTGCACGCCTTTCCGGGCCATATCGCATGTGATGCTGCCAGCCAGTCAGAAATAGTTGTTCCATTGTTCACCCCTGAGGGGAAGGTGTACGGCGTGCTCGACATTGACAGCCCTGTACTGAACCGCTTTTCTGAACAGGAAGAGTCTTTCCTTCGTCAGTTTGCCGATGAAATTGAACACGGGCTGTTTTCAGCTAAAACGTAACCTTCTCCAGTTCGCTGTCCTGCCTGGCAAGCTTAAATTATGCTTGCCTGGCTTCTTTATTTCCTCCGGAAATTTTCCATTAATTTTATTTAAATCTTACCGGTCTAAACATATTGACTTGCCATCAGCCAGAAGTTATAATGACGGTTGTGTAAAAGACAGCCTGGGCAAGCCTTGCATGTGCTTTCCATTTTGCTCCTTGCTTTCAGCAAGGTGTGTTGCGTAACCCCTAGCTGTCGGGGCGAAGACATACGAGGGCAAAATGAGCATGACGGGAGATTCGCCAACAGTGTTTTTATACCAAAATTTGTTTTAATAGAGGAGGATGCCATTATGGCACGCTATACAGGTCCAACCTGGAAAAAGTCCCGCCGCTTCGGCATCTCTCTCAGTGGTACAGGAAAAGAACTCGAAAAACGTCCTTATCCGCCGGGAGAGCATGGTCCAACGCAGCGCAGAAAATTATCCGAATACGGTGTTCAGCTGCAGGAAAAACAGAAGCTTCGTTTCATGTACAACTTAAATGAGCGCCAATTCCTGCGCACATTTAACATCGCCGGCAAATTGCCTGGTGTACACGGCGAAAACTTCCTGATTCTGCTTGAATCCCGTCTCGATAACCTTGTTTATCGTCTCGGTCTTTCCCGCACCCGCCGCGGTGCACGCCAGCTGGTCAACCATGGCCACATCACTGTAGACGGTAATCGTGTAGATATCCCGTCTTACCGCGTAGAGCCAGGAAAAACCATCAGTGTTCGTGAAAAATCCCGCAACATGAGCGCTATCCAGGAAGCACTTGAAGCTAATTCTTTCGTTCCGGAATATCTCACGTTTGATGCTGACAACCTTCAGGGCACGTACAGTCGTTACCCTGAACGTTCTGAGCTTCCTGCGGAAATTTCCGAAGCACTAATCGTTGAGTACTACTCTCGTTAATAGTAAAAATCCCGTGCAGATATCGATCTGCACGGGATTTTTATGTTTGTCCGGCTTTTTTCAGCCGGTTTTATCCATTGTTTTTTAAAATCAGAAAATATTTCTTTTTACCTCTGCGCATAATGATAAATTGATCGTCAATTAAATCATTGTTCCCTACAGTTTTGTCTGTACTCTGTTCTCTTTTACCATTAATATACACAGCACCGTTCTGTACATCTTCCCTGGCCTGTCGTTTTGAACCTGCTATTCCCGCTTGAACTAAAAGATCCACCAGGTTTTGTTCTTCTGCTTCCATCGTGTACGATGGTACATCTTTGAAACCCTGGGCTATTTCATCTGCTGTCAGTGCTGTCAGCTCGCCTCCGCCAAAAAGAGCTTTCGTAATGTTTTCAGCCTGATTCAGTGCTTCCCCGCCGTGGACAAACGAGGTGATTTCCTGCGCCAGTCTCCGGTGAGCTTCTCTTTTTTCAGGCTCTGTCTGCATCTTTTCTTCAAGCTCTTTCATTTCTTCATGATCAATAAACGTAAAGTAGCGTATAAATTTTAATACATCGCGATCGTCCGTATTAAGCAGAAATTGGTACATTTCATATGGAGATGTTTTTTCGGGATCGAGCCATATGGCGTAGCCGGCTGTTTTTCCAAATTTCGTGCCGTCGGCTTTGGTTACTAACGGGATTGTCATACCGTAAGCAGGGGATTTTTCCTCGTCTTCATATTCAAGACGACGAATCAGCTCTAAACCGGCAGTAATATTGCCCCATTGATCGCTGCCGCCGATTTGAAGCGTACAATGGTGATTTTTGTAGAGGTAGTAAAAATCAATTGACTGCATTATCTGGTAGCTGAATTCCGTAAAAGAAATGCCTTCGTGAATACGGGATTCCACCGATTCTTTCGCAAGCATATAATTGACACTGAAATGCTTCCCAAAGTCTCTAAGGAAGCTGATGAGAGTCATGCTTCCAAGCCAGTCATGGTTGTTTACTATTTCTGCACCATACGCACCGTCAAAATCGAGATATTTTTCAAGCTGGGTGCGGATTTTTTGTGAAAAACCTTCCACAATCTCTGGTTCATTCAGGGAGCGTTCTGCGTTTCTCCCGCTCGGATCCCCAATCATTCCTGTGCCACCGCCTACAAGAGCAATTGGCTGATGCCCGTGCAGCTGCATCCGGCGCATTAAAATAATAGTCAGCAGATGACCAATATGAAGACTGTCTCCCGTAGGATCGAATCCACAGTAAAAACGGAGCTGACCGTTGTTTAACTGATTCTTAAGTCCCTCTCTTTCTGTTACCTGATTCACAAGTCCTCTTTCTTCTAATTCCTCCCAAATGCCCATAACTTTCCCCTTTCTGGTTTAAAAACGCACTAAACTTGGATATATAAGTGTAGGTACATAAAAAAGTCCCTCTTCGCTTCGAAAAACGAAAAGGGACGATGATGACCGCGGTACCACCCTTATTGGAAGCATAAGCTTCCCGGCTTCATGTTGATAACGATGCATTACACCGTTTCAGACCTTTTTTAATCAAAGATCTGAAAGGAGCTCTGGATGTGTAATTCGCCAAAGGCTGCAGTTCGACTTTCAGCTAACGTCGACTCTCTGTGACTGTAGGTCCTATGGTTACTTTCATCCTTCATAGCTGTATGTTATAGTTTGTTTTCAAGTTTGCACTTCTTTTATTTTTAGCACAAGACTTTCAACACTGTCAATGTATGAATCCAAAGACAAAGCTACATAGAGAAGGGAGATCGTAATAATTATGGGGCGTCACGACCAAACAAGCTCTAGAAACACCTTACGCGTTGTTGGTCTTTCATTTCTCACCCTGTTTATTGTTTTTATTTTAGCTTTATTATTTATTGGGTCAATCGGTGCAGGCTTTTTCGCTTCCTTGGTTAAAGGACAGGAAGCTTACACGGAGGAAGAAATGCAGGAATCAATATATAGCTATGCCGAGAACAGCACCGTCCATTTTGCCAGCGGAGAGGAACTGGGAGAGCTGCCTTCAGAATTGGAGAGACAGCGTGTAGAACTCGATAACGTTTCAACCAACCTGCAGGACGCATTTTTGTCAACAGAGGATAGGGCTTTTTATGATCACAACGGAATTAATCCCCAGTCATTAATGCGCGCTACATACCAGGAGGTAACGAACTCTTCCACTCAAACGGGAGGGTCAACTTTAACCCAGCAGATCGTTAAAAACCAGCTGTTGACCAGAGAAGTATCCTTTGAAAGAAAAGCGAAAGAAGTCGCTTTGGCGATGAGAATGGAAACGTACTTTTCGAAAGATGAAATATTTCAGGCTTATATGAATATCGTTCCATTCGGCCGTAATGCCAATGGGGAAAATATCGCAGGGGCCCAGGCAGCCGCCCAGGGAATATTTGGCGTTGACGCCTCTGAACTGAACGTGGCCCAGTCCGCCTACATTGCCGGACTCCCGCAAAACCCTTACACCTACACCCCATTTGAAAGTAACGGGGAAATAAAAGACGACCTCTCTCAAGGGCTGAACAGGAAAGATGAAGTCTTAAACAATATGCTCGAAGTAGAGTCCATTTCCCAGGAAGAATATGATGAAGCAATGGATTACGATATTCGCGACAATCTTGCTGAACCAAAAGAAGAAGTAGCACAGGAATACCCTTATTTGATTAATGAAGCTCAGCGCAGAGCTACAAGGATTATGCGCGAAGAAATGCTTGCCGAAGACGACGTTCAATTAGAAAATTTATCAGACGAAGAGCGTCAGGAAACCATTCAGCAATATAACCAGGAAGCAGGCCGGGAAGTTGCTGAAGGCGGGTATGATATTGAACTGACGGTTCATAAAGACACCTATGATGCTATGCAGGAAGCTGTAGATGGCAACGACTACTTTGGCCCCGAAAAAGAGGGCGAAGCAGAGCAGGTCGGCGGTATGATGATTGAAAATAACAGCGGTGCTATTTTAAGCTTCGTCGGAGGTCGTGATTTTGAAACAAGTTCATTAAACTACGCTACCCAGACGCGCAGGCAGAACGGCTCAACCATGAAACCGCTGCTTGATTATGGCCCCGCCATTGAAGAAGGCCTTCTGCATCCCGGACAGACGCTGCTCGATATTCCTACCGAATACGGAGGAGACGATGACGAGCTCAATAACTTTGACGGAGAGTATGAAGGCTTTATCGACGCCAGAAGTGCTTTAGCCGAATCACGAAACATACCGGCAGTACGGGTGTTTGACATGCTGGACGAATCGACCAGAGAAGAAGCTCTTAATGATCTTGGTATGGGCAATGTAGTCGAAAACGGCATTTCTTCTTCCACTGCCATCGGCGGACTCAGCCGCGGCGTAAGTGTAGAACAAAACACAAGCGCGTTTACGACCTTTCCTGCCGGAGGAGAACATCATGAACCTTACATGGTAGCTTCTATTACCGCCAGTACAGACGAAGCTGTTTTCGAACATGAAGAAGAATCCACCAATCCTTTTTCGGAGCAGACCAGCTTCCTTATTACAGATATTCTTCGTGACGTATTAGGATCAGACGGTACTGCAAGCTCTCTTCCCGATCGTCTGAATATTGACGGTGACTGGGCCGGAAAGACGGGTACGACAAATAATCAGATCGACTCCTGGTTCGTCGGCTATAATCCCAACGTAACCTTCGGCCTATGGCTTGGGTATAATGAACAGATTGGCATTGAAGATGCGCAGGGGCTCTCTTATTCGCAGAGAACTCAGCAGATTTGGGCCGATATTATGAATGCCGCTTCCGAGACGGAGGACGATTTAATCGGGACTGGGGACACATTCTCTGAACCGGATGGCATATCTACAGAAGAAATATGCGGACTCTCCGGTCAACAGCCTACCGATTTGTGTGAAGAAGCAGATCTGGTGAATGAAGATATTCTCAATGAAGAATTCGCTCCTACTGAAGAGGATGACAGTCTCGAAGAAATTGAATATGTAACCATCGACGGAGATCGTTACCCTGGGTACGATGATACTCCTTCTGAATTTATGGAAGATGGCATTTCTTTAAATGACGAATACCTTTTGGACGGCGATGAAGAAGAGATTCAGGAATATCTGCCGGACGATTGGGATAATATTGTTCCAGATGAAGATGCTCCTGAAAATAACAGGGACCCTTCCCGTGTGACTGGAGTCTCTAATGATGGCGGAACCCTCACCTGGTCAGCCTCCGATGATAATGATGTGATCGGCTATCGTATCTTTAATGACGGCGACGAAGTTGACAATGTAATCGACCGGGAAACCACAGAATTTGATACTGATGGAAACGGCGAGTATACTGTCCGCGCCGTAGATACTCACGGCAGGGAATCAAATGATTCCAGCGGAGCTGACGTCAGCGGTTCGAATGGCGATGGCGACAATAACAGCAATGATAATTCTGACGACAACAATGACTCCGGCAATAACAATTCCGGAAGCAACGAAGACTCAGACAGCAGCGACTCAGAAAACAACAATAATGACTCGGGCAATGATGACGCTGAAGAAAATACCGGCAGTAATGGTTCTTCAAACAACGATAATGAAAATCAAAACTCTGAAGACCAGGACACAAGCGACAACTCCGGCAGTGATAATGAAGAAAACAGCACAGATGAAAATAACGAAAACGAAGGCGGGGATAATTCCTCTTCTGAAGATTCTTCCGGCGACAGCCCGGGGGAATCTGAGGATAACTCTTCGGAGCCATCAGGCAATGACAGCAATGATAGCTCCGATGAAAACACAAACGAATCGAATACGGCGGATGAAGCAGAAAATGACGGAAGTTCAACAGACGAAGAAGAATCCACTGAAGACAGCAGCAATGAAGACTCTTCCGCTCCTTCCGGAGACGGGGACGCTGAGGAAACCGAAGACTCCGGCGCCTCCACTGATGAAGAGGATTCCACTGAGGACTCCTCTTCTGCTCCTTCCGGGGATGGTGGCTCTGACGAGACTGAAGACTCCGGCGCCTCCACTGATGAAGAGGATTCCGCTGAGGACTCCTCTTCTGCTCCTTCCGGGGATAGTGACACTGAGGAAACCGAAGACTCCGGCGCCTCCACTGATGAAGAGGATTCCACTGAGGACTCCTCTTCTGCTCCTTCCGGGGATGGTGGCTCTGACGAGACTGAAGACTCCGGCGCCTCCACTGACGAAGAGGATTCCACTGAGGACTCCTCTTCTGCTCCTTCCGGGGATAGTGACACTGAGGAAACCGAGGATTCCGGCGCCTCCACTGATGAAGAGGATTCCGCTGAGGACTCCTCTTCTGCTCCTTCCGGGGACAGTGGCTCTGACGAAACCGAAGACTCCGGCGCCTCCACTGACGAAGAGGATTCCGCTGAGGACTCCTCTTCTGCTCCTTCCGGGGACGGGGACACTGAGGATACCGGAGAGTCTGAGGCCTCGTCTACAAATGAAGAAGCCCCTGGCGAAAATTCTTCGCCAGAGACTTCAAGTGATACTGAAAATGAAACAGATGAAAGCAGTTCTTCCGAACAAGAAGAGTAGGGAAGTAAAAAGCCATTATGTATTGAAATTAAGAATTAAGCCATCTGGGCCAGTCCAATCCACACCAGTAATATTGCAATAGGCACTGAAACCATTCCTGCTGTCCGCAGAAAACGTCGATTTTCTTTACTTCCTTTAAATATTAAATAGAAACTTTCCAGTAAAATAATAATACCGATAATTAAAGCAACCAAGACCGCCTCGCCCCCTTTCTATTCTTTCTGTATATCATACCTGAAGGGTCATTAGAAATAAAGAAGCCTCCGTACATGATAAGTACGGAGGCTTCTTACATTTTCACACTCTAGTCTTCCATAGTAGAAAGATCACCAGTAGGTAGATCAAGCTCCCATGCTTTCAAGACACGGCGCATAATCTTACCACTTCTTGTTTTCGGAAGTGATTTACGGAATTCAATTTCTTTCGGCGCAACGTGACCAGCAAGTTCTTTTTTCACGAAGTTTTGAATTTCTTCCTTCAACTCGTCTGAAGCTTCATATCCTTCCCGCAGGGCTACAAATGCTTTAATGATTTCCCCGCGTACCGGGTCCGGCTTACCAATAACCCCTGCTTCACCTACAGCCGGGTGTTCAACCAGTTTGCTTTCTACTTCAAATGGTCCGACTCTTTCACCAGCAGTCATGATGACATCATCTACACGACCCTGGAACCAGAAGTAGCCATCTTCGTCCATATAAGCAGAGTCACCGGATACGTACCAGCCGTTCAATTCAAAATAGCTGTCAAATTTTTCTTTTCTATTCCAAATAGCTCTCATCATTGCCGGCCAGGTTGGCTTGATAGCCAGATTACCCATTCGGTTCGGCGGAAGCTCATTTCCCTGATCATCGACAATTGCACCGTAGACTCCTGGGATTGGTTTCCCCATGGACCCGGCTTTAATTGTCATTGCCGGATAGTTACATATCATCATTGCACCTGTCTCTGTCATCCACCATGTGTCATGAATGCGGAGATTAAATGCTTTTTCACCCCAGCGTACCACTTCTGGATTTAACGGCTCCCCGACACTCAAAATGTGTCGCAGCGAAGAAAGATCATATTCTTTCACAAGCTCGTCCCCGGCGCTCATGAGCATCCGGAAAGCAGTTGGTGCACTGTACCATACGGATACATTGTATCTATCCAGAGTATCATACCAGTCCTGTGCGCTGAAGCGGCCGCCGCGCACCACGTTTGTTACGCCGGCAAGCCATGGACCGAATATACCGTAGGATGTGCCAGTTACCCAGCCAGGATCGGCTGTACACCAGTATACATCCCCGTCTTTCAAATCCAACACCCATTTCGCTGTCTGATAGTGCTGTATCATGGCATTGTGTACGTGATAAACGCCCTTAGGCTTTCCAGTAGACCCTGAAGTATAATGCAGAATCAGTCCGTCTTCACGGTCTACCCATTCCGGTTCAAAATCGCTGCCCGCCTGCTGAAGTCTTGCATCAAAATCCAAAAATCCGCCTTTTTCATCATCTACGCCTCCGTGGATGAACACCGTTTCCAGATTTGGAAGATCATCAAACGGTACCCGTTCTACTAACTGAGGCGTTGTAACGAGTGCTTTTGCTTCGCTGTCTTCAAGACGGTCCCGGACAGCTCCTTCCATGAAGGCTTCAAACAATGGGCCAACGATAGCGCCCACTTTAATTGCACCTAGAAGAGCAAAGTAAAGTTCGGGAGAACGGGACATGAAAATGAAGACGCGGTCTCCTTTCTCAATACCTGCTTCTTTCATTACATTTGCTGCTTTGTTTGTGTATTTTTTCATATCCGCAAATGTATACTCCTCTTTGCGGCTTCCATCTAAATAATGAAGTGCTACCTGGTTTTGCTTATCAGGATTCTCAGCATGGCGATCAATTGCTTCGTATGCCATGTTTACTTTTCCTGTTTCGTGCCAAGAGAATTGTTTTTCGATTTCCGACCAGTCGAAGTTTTGTTTTGCTTCTTCGTAGTCTTGTAGGTTGTAATTTCCGTCAATTGGTGGAAGCGTTTGCACTTTCATTTGAAACATTCCCTTCTATCGATCTTAATTTGCACAAATTCATTATAATATAAGTTCATACATTGTTCAATTCTTTCATTTCTTAATATTCTCATTTCTTCCACCAATCTGAAGTAATTTTCTGATATGATAATAATGTAAGCAGTACCATAGGTGGATGAAGGATGGTGTACATGATTCACAAAAAGACCTATTATTCCAGGGAAATCGCATGGAACAACCACACTTTGCTCATGGAAGGCCCTGTTTCCGGTAAAACACTTCACGATTACGACTTTCATCCAGGCCTTACAGCGTTTCGTTCCCATGAAGAACAAAAAAAGGCATTGATTGGCATTGCTGATCTTCCTGAAGGGCGTATTAATATTGTCGCTGATGGCAAAACGATTGTCGGCTATGTCACATTTGTCTATCCGGATCCTTTAGAGCGCTGGTCGGAAGCCCGGCTGGACAGTCTCCTGGAGCTTGGGGCCATCGAAATAGCCAAAGAGTACAGGGGAGCTAAAATTGGCAAACGTCTGTTAGAGTTTTCTGTGCTCGATGATGCCATGGAAGACTATATTATCATTACCACAGAATACTACTGGCACTGGGATCTCAAATCAAGCGGCTTAACCGTATGGGAATATAGAAAGCTTATGGAAAAAATGATGAATGCCGGCGGGCTCGAATGGATGGCCACAGATGATCCTGAAATTTGCTCTCACCCCGCAAATTGTTTAATGGTAAGAATTGGCTCACGTGTATCAGATACCGATATTCAACAATTTGATAACGTTCGTTTTACTAATAAATTTATGTTTTAACCGCCTGCACAGAGGAGGAATGTTTGCTTGTTCGTGGAAGAAATTATGGTTAAAGACGTCATAACAATTGAACGAACCACGCTTATACGCACAGCTTTGGAGCTTTTGGAAAAACACCGCATCCGGCATATACCTGTGATTGACGAAAACCGTTATGTCGTTGGTATTGTAGCGGACAGGGATATCCGCGATGCCAGCCCTTCCATTTTTCAGCCCGGCGATGATAAAAAAGAATTGGAACAGCCCGTTTCCACAATTATGACTTTTCCCGTCGTTACCATCATGTCCTATGATCTGATGGCTGATGCCGCAGTAGTCTTATACGAGAACGATATCAGCGCTCTACCTGTCGTTTCCTCAGATGATAAACTGGTCGGCATACTGACTGAAACCAACGTTCTGCATACGTTAGTAAAAATGACAGGAGCCAATCAGCCGTCCTCCCAGATAGATGTTGTTGTTCCTAATTTATCCGGACAGCTGGCAGAATTATCATTGATTTTTAAAGAAAAAGGGACAAACGTTATCAGTGTACTGCTCTTTCCACACAATGAAATTGATAAGCAGGTGCTCAGCTTCCGGGTGCAGACAATGGATCCCCGAAGACTGATTGCTGCTATTGAAGAAAAAGGGTACACCGTACAATGGCCGAGAATGCCGGAGCCAGGATCATGACAATGAATCACGCTCTCGTTTATTCTCCGGATATGCCGCAGTACAAATTTAATGACGATCATCCTTTCAGCCCCCTCCGTCAGCAAATTACCTTTGATCTGCTATTGGAAATAGGGGCAATCAATGACAATCAGCTTATTCCGTCACGGATGGCAACGGATGAAGAAATAATGCTTGTACACGACCAACATTATGTGGAGGCGGTTAAAGCCGCCGGAAAAGGCGAGCTTAGTATTGGCGTTGCAAATAACTATGGCCTCGGAACAGAGGATACACCTATTTTTGACCATATGCATGAAGCTTCTGCCACGCTTGTCGGTGGTACACTTCAGGCTGTTGAAACGGTTCTCTCAGGTAAAGCAACTCATGCTTTCCACCTTGGCGGAGGCCTGCATCATGGCTTTCAGGGAAAGGCTTCGGGCTTTTGTGTATATAATGACAGCTCCATTGCCATTGAATACGCACGTAAACACTTCGGTGCACGCGTTTTATATGTTGATACCGATGCCCACCACGGAGATGGAGTCCAGTTTTCTTTTTACGAGGAACCAGATGTCTGCACACTGTCGATTCATGAAACAGGAAGATACCTGTTCCCAGGTACCGGCAGCGTTGGTGAGAAAGGCGCAGGACAGGGCTACGGCACTTCCATTAATATACCAGTGGACGCCTTTACAGAGGATGACTCTTTTCTTCATTGCTATGAAACAGCATTGCGGGAAGCAGCCGAGTTTTTCAAACCGGACGTCATTTTTACACTTAACGGAGCAGACGCGCACTATTTCGACCCACTCACTCATCTCTCCTTAAGCATCGAATCATACAAGGCCATTCCTGCTATCGCTCATCAAGTAGCCCATGAATACTGCGGTGGCAGATGGATTGCAGTAGGCGGCGGAGGCTACGACATGTGGAGAGTCGTACCAAGAGCCTGGGCGGCCGTGTGGCTTGAAATGAGTGAGCAGACCCAATTATACGAACAAAACTGTCCAGAAGAATGGCGGAGCCGCTGGGGAACAAATGCGCCTATTGAGCTACCAACCAAATGGCAGGATCCCGAGCAAATGTATGCTCCGATCCCAAGACGACCGGAAATTGAGGAAAAAAATATACGTTCATTAGAAAAAGCCCTTTTTCATATTAGAAATGAAAAAAGGCCGTGATTATAAAAAAGTAAGGGAAGCAGCCAGGCTGCTTCCCTTATTTTTCCGGGATAGTCGTTGATTGTCTGTACTCCAGACGGTGTGGAAGGACTACAGTGCTTTCATCCACTTCCTCTTTGTTCATAAACTTCGTCAAAAGCCGCATGGAAACTGCCCCGATATCATACATCGGCTGTACTACGGTCGTTAATGTCGGCCTTACCATTGTCGCAAGACGTGTATTGTCAAAGCCGATGACATTTACCTGATCCGGTACGCTGAAGCCATCATCCTGAAGCCCGTGAATAACACCGAGAGCCATTTCGTCTGTAGAAGCAAAAATCGCAGTTGGAGGGTTTTCAAGCTTCATCAGGGACTGGGCAGCCCGTAGTCCCGAATCATATGAATAATCTCCTACTGTTACTAATTCCTCCTCAAAAGTAATATTGTTTTTATTCAGAGCTTCCTTATATCCGCTGAATTTTTTATATCCATTTACCGGATCCTCAAGAGAGCCGGAAACCATACCGATCCTCTGGTGGCCGCCTTCGATCAGTTCTTCTACAGCGTCAAAAGCAGCATCTGCATAATCAATGTTTACTGAAGGTACTTCCTTATTTTCATCAACTGTCGCAGCCAGAACGATCGGCACCGGGGAGTGCTTGAACTGTTCCACGTGCTCCTCAGTAATTTCGCCGCCCATAAATACAATCCCATCCACCTGTTTTTCAAGCAGCGTATTAATCAGATTAATTTCGCGGTCTTTATTCTGGTCGGAGTTGCTCAGGATGATATTGTATTTATACATCATCGCAATGTCTTCAATCCCCCGGGCCAGTTCGGCAAAGAAAATGCTTGATATATCCGGAATAATTACACCGACAGTGGTCGTTTTTTTGCTTGCAAGACCACGTGCTACAGCGTTTGGACGGTAACCGAGCCCTTCAATGGCATCCAGCACCTTTTTTCTTGTAGCTGGCTTCACGTTTGGATTGCCGTTCACTACACGCGAGACGGTCGCCATTGAAACGCCAGCCTCTCTTGCTACATCATAAATTGTTGTATTCACTAGTAATCCTCCTTCAAGTCCCTTTCATCCACTTCTTAACAGATGATGCTATCATATAATAATGGTTATCGCCTCTGCAATTCATTTATGAAAACTTTTCATAACTTCCTATTAGCAGGATGTATTCAAGGTTGTTCTGTTCTTCACAATCACAGATTTTCCAATCATACCATATTAAGCACAAAACGTCTTTATTCTTGATTTGGCTTGTTTTCAATTGTTTTCATTTTACTATGTTTTCATGCTTATTTTCAAGAAAACGCTATCAAATAATTTAAATTAATCAGCAGGGCTTATCACATAAAAAAGCACAGGACGCCCTGTGCTTTTCTTGTACTGAATTATGATTTGTATAATCCGGAAGCCCGTAAAGAATCCAGGAACGATTCAAATTGAGCAAGATCCATTTGCTGAGCGGAATCAGAAAGAGCAACAGCTGGATCAGGGTGTACTTCAGCCATGACTGCATCTGCACCGATAGCAAATGCTGCACGTGCTGTTGGTTCAAGCAGATCTCTTCTGCCCGTAGAGTGTGTCACATCCACCATCACTGGAAGGTGTGTTTCTTTTTTCAGAATTGGTACTGCAGAAATATCGAGGGTGTTTCTCGTTGCTTTTTCGTACGTACGGATGCCGCGTTCGCAAAGAATAATATTTTCATTCCCTTTAGCCAGAATGTATTCAGCACCTTTAATCAATTCATCGATAGTCGAAGACATGCCACGTTTCATTAAGACAGGTTTGTCTACGCCGCCCACTTCTTTTAACAGTTCAAAGTTTTGGGAGTTTCTCGCACCGACCTGAATAACGTCGAGGTAATCCAGTGACATCTCTACATCCTGCGGGCTCACAATTTCGCTGATCACTACCATATCCAGTTCATCAGCTACACGGCGCAGAATTTCAAGGCCTTCTTTGCCAAGTCCCTGGAAATCGTACGGGGAAGTTCTCGGCTTGAATGCCCCGCCGCGCAGAAGGCGAATGCCCTGGCTTTTCATGAATTTAGCTACTTCATATACCTGTTCGTAGCTTTCTACGGAACAAGGACCTGCAACAAGACGCTGAGAACCGTCTCCGATTTTCTCGCCCTTCAGGTCAACAATTGTATCTTCAGGCTTTTTCTTCCGGGATACCAGCAGTTCTTTACGATTATCGTCCTCTTGAAGCTCAAGGCCTGCCTGGAAGATTTGTTTGAAAATATGCTGAACCGTAGAAGTGTAGAAAGGCCCTTCGTTATGTTCTGCAATATGATCAAGCATGTGGCGCTCACGTACCGGATCGAACCGCTTCTGTCCAGACTTGCTTTTTACGTCCCCGATTTCCCGGACCAGGCGTCCACGTTCATTAATCAGTTCCAATAGCTTTACGTTCACATCATCCAATTGTTCTCTCAGGGCATCTAACTGTTCGTTACTCATACTCTCCACTCCTTCAGTCAATTACTTATCTTTTCGATTACGCCCCATTATAAACGAAGAATTCTGTTCTGTCAGCCCTTTTTTCTTTATTTCTTAAACGCTTTTAAGTGTTAAAGTATTTTTACCTTTAGAATAAGCTTTACGTCTATATTTAATTAAAAAAACATATTAAAAACCGCTGCGTTTGACGCAACGGCCTTAACTTTTACGTATTATTGCTGTTATTTTCTGTTGAATCTTTATGCAGATCGCGTACATCTTTTTTTACATCTTCTGCCGCTGCTTCTTCACTTTCATCAATACGTTCATTAAGTTCTTTGGCCAGCTCTTCAGCAGACTTTTCCTCGTTTTCTCCCGAGCTTCCTTTCACTCTTTCATATAAATGAGAAGATTGGGCAGAAACATTTTTGGCCAGCTCGCTGGACTTATCTTTAGCGCGATTTGCCCAATCACTGCCTTTTTCGTACGCCTCGGAAGTTAATCCGCTTGATTTCTGTTTTACTGACTGGGTGCCTTCAGAAAGATCCTGGCGCCATTCTTCCCCGGACTTTGGAGTAAGAAGCAGCGCTGTTGACGCCCCTACAATACTTCCTATAATCGTGCCAATAATAAAGTCTTTTGTGTTGTATGAAGCCATTCTTTATCGTCCCCTTTTATTTTGTCCGTTTTTTCCAGCGGGCATACAAATCAATAAAGGCATTCCCCCACTGAATCACCTGGGTGACCTGCTCTGATTGTTTTGAAGAATAATTGGAAACGGAATCGGCTACACGGCGGAATGAGTGGTTAACATTGTCCACCGATTCCCCGACATTTTGCAGCGACCCTACAAAACCATTAATACTTTCTGTTTTGGTCTGCACGTCTTCCATAATAGTATTAGAACGGTTAAGCATAGCCTCTGATTCCCTGGTAATGCCCTGTACCTGCTGCTCTACTTGTTCCATTGTATTCCCTACGCGCTCCATCATTGTGGTAGCTGTCTTCAGCGTTTTCACGAGGAAAATAATTAGAACGGCAAAAGCGATCGCTGCAATCAGCGCGCTTATGTATCCTAAAATAGCCATATCACAATACACCTCCTGTCGCCATTTTACCACTATTTGTTTGGTTTGAAACTCCATTCTTCATAGAGGTTCTTTCTATCCCACTGTTCCCTTTCCCGGTAAAAAGTATGCCTCTTGGATGAAAAAACAATCACCTGGATGCCGGTTCATCCTCTTTTTTGATAGTAATACCAAAAAAACGGAAAGCTTTTGCTTCCCGTCCTTTCAATTTTACTGTTTGGAGGATTCAAGGTGAGCTTCATAGGCACTTTGAAACTTTTGAATGTCTCCGGCTCCCATAAATAAAAGCACAGCATCATTATGCGTTTCAAGCACCTGGATACCGTCCTCCTGAATTATTCTTGCTCCAGGAATACGCTGCTTTAAATCATCTATGCTTAAGCTTCCATCCTTTTCCCTGGCTGAGCCAAAAATATCGCAAAGGTAAACATAGTCTGCCATCTGCAAACTGTCTGCGAAATCATCAAGAAAAGCCTTGGTTCTTGAAAACGTATGCGGCTGAAAAACAGCTGCTACCGAACGGCTAGGGTACTTTTGTTTCGCTGACTCAATGGTGGCACGGATCTCCGTAGGGTGATGGGCATAATCATCAATCAACACCTGAGACCCGGAGATTTTTTCTGTAAACCGGCGTTTTACCCCGCTGAAAGAAGCCAGTTGTTCACGGATAATAGAAGCGGGCACTTCTTCATAGTGGCAGATGGCAATAACGGCGAGCGCGTTTAAAATATGATGATTGCCATAGCCCGGAATAGTAAACCTGCCAAAACGGTCCCCGCGGATTTGTACATCAAAGCTGGTGCCGTTTTCGTCTACTAATATGTTTTCTGCATTAAAGTCATGCTTTCCTTCAATACCGTAATAAACAATTGGTACCGGAGCGTGCAGCTTTTGAAGATGCTCATCGTCACCGCAGGCCACAATACCCTTTTTTACTTTTTGAGCCATTTCATTAAATGCCTGCACGACATCGTCCACATCAGAAAAATAGTCCGGGTGATCAAAATCAATATTTGTCATGATGGCGTAATCAGGTACATAGTTTAAAAAATGACGACGGTATTCACAGGCTTCAAACGTAAAAAAGCGGCTGTTTTCCATACCCTTTCCTGTGCCGTCACCAATCAAGTATGAGGTCGGCTTATACGCCTCGAGCACATGGGCTAAAAGACCGGTGGTGGTCGTTTTGCCGTGAGAGCCTGCCACTGCTATCGATGTAAAATTCTGAAGAAATTCTCCTAAAAACTGAGGGTATGAATGAACTTCCAGTCCTGACTGTTTTGCCTTTTTCACTTCTTCGTGTGTATCACCATAAGCTGCTGAAGCAACTACTGTCTGGCCTTCCTGGATGTTATCAGCCTGAAAAGGAAGAATAGAGATATTTTTCTTTTCAAGAGGCTGCTGGGTAAAAAACGTTTTTTCAACATCTGAGCCCTGTACAGTGTGATTCATATCGTGCAGAATCTGGGCAAGAGCACTCATACCGGATCCTTTAATTCCAATAAAATGATAATTAGACATATTGTCTTCCTCCGTTCTTTCAAAAAACCTTGCCGCCGAAACGCACAGGTGAAAGAGATCGTTTTTCATGGTGTGTATCATATGTAAACATACTTGTCTTATTATAGCAAAAACCTTTAGTTCCTCCAATGGAACGACTTGAATTGGGCAGAAAAGCCTGAATCCCGTCTTCGTTTCAGGTTAAAAACTAACAGACGGGAGCGCAAACTGCAGCCAGGAGGCCCCTTTTTCTTTATGCCACCTAATGTGTTCTTCCCTTTGGTAAGCTTTTTCCGCCTCAAGCATAAGTGCCTGAAAACCTTCGGCATCAACCCGAAGCGGTACTGCCTGTCCCAGACGGGTGTCCTCAAAGCCTACACGTGCTGTCCGAACAAGCCAGATGGAGGATACAGCCGGCTCCAAAGCAGCGTCCTGCTGCACCCGGTTTGAAAATTCCTGCCTCCCTACTGCCCTAACCCAGTAGTTTTTTTCATTCAATTCCACCGGCATCCAGGAAGCTGTTAACAGCAGACCCCCGAGCTGGAGATCCATGCGGGTCCTCTCAGTCAGCGTCTGCTTTAAGAACATATCAAATAAATGCGTTCCGATGATAGTCACATAGTCATATGAAAACCATTCCTCAAACAGCATGTCCCACGGTTTCTTTTCCACCTGGTCCACCGCGATCCCGGTCTGTTCGGCAAAAAGATGCTTGGCACGCACCTTTTCACGCAGGTTCGTATTTTCTTCTTTCCAGGCTTTAAATGCTGCAAGCAGGCTTTCGAGGCACCGGTCCGCTTCCGCCTGCCGGCGCTGTCGATACCTTTGTATATCCGAACGCACGGCCAAGAACTCCTTTCTGGGAAAATTAATACTCTACGAGCTCCATTCGATTATTAGGGCGGTATTTCCGCCCCGCTTTAGCTTCATGTTTTCCATTTAGCAATACATTGTCTCCCGTAAAACCGATATGGATTTTTAATAAACTGCTGCCAATACCATAAATATCAACAGGAACGTCTTTTGCTTCATATTCCTCAATACGGGCCGCGTTGAAACCACCACTTACCATTATTTTAACATGCCGAAATCCTTCTTCGTCCAACACTCTACGTAAGGCAAAAATCAGTTCGGGATTGGCGCCGGTAGGATTAAAAGAGCCAAGCACCTCCGGATGCCGGCAGAAATATTGATCCACCATACTGCCTGACGTATCGAGACGCACTGTCTGGAGCTCCCTGCCGAATTCCCTGGCAACCTTCAAAGAGTCGGTAATAACATCATTATTGTAATCCACCAGTGCTACGAGTTCATCTTCAGGGAATGTTTCTTTGTACGCGCGTGTCGCCTGAATAATGTCTCCCTCGAAGAGCTGGAGAAGGGCGTGCGGCATCGTGCCCATCCCCTTTTTGCCCCACCATTCACTCATCGCGTGAGTCGCCTGAGCCTTGGAGCCTCCAATAAAAGCACTGTACCCATCTCCTGCCTGCTGCGTGAAATGATCATCCCGGTCTCCCATAAAAATTACGGGCTTTTTTCTTCCGGAAATTTTTGCCGCATTCACGACATTAAAGACATTTGTAGCAACAGATGTACGCCTCGCAAGTATACCGTCGATCAGGCCTTCAAGGAAGCCGAAATCCTGGTACTTTCCTTCCACGGTCATTACCGTTTCATACGGTTCGATTTTGTTGCCGTCTTCAAGGGCATGAATAACAAGTTCTCCCGGATTGGAGGAGAAGGTTTTCACTAAAGCCACCGCTTCATCCACTCCGCATAAAACGGCGTGATCCTTTTGAAAAAACTGCATCAGCACACGTTCTTCCGGCTTGTATTTTTCTGCGATTTTTTTGGTCTTCAAAAAGTATACTGCGGAGAACCAGCCTTCCTTTACCCGTTCGTCGAATTTAAAGGTTTCGTTTGTTAATCGTTTTTGTTTTCCTTGCAGTTTGAGTTCAATCTCTTTCATAACAGCTGCTCCTTAACCTATGTATCAGAATAAGAGCCCGTGATTTTCCACGGGCTGCTTGTTTTTATTCTATTTATCATATAAAACCTTCCACGGGAAAGCAAGCCTATACCGACTGTTCCCACTCCTGCCGGGTTACTAATACATTCCTCGGCTTGCTTCCTCTCGCCTCTGAAACAATACCGCGGTTTTCCATCGTATCGATCAGCTTGGCCGCGCGATTATACCCTAAAGAAAAACGGCGCTGCAGCTGGGAGGCGGAAGCCTGCTTCTGATCAATAACGAATTCACACGCATTATCATAGAGGGGATCCTGATGCTCTTCTTTTTCGAGGTGCTTCTGCAGCTCCTCTTTTTGGAACTGATAAACAGGCTTTTTCTGTTCTTTTACAAAGTCTGTCACGGCATCTATTTCTTCATCTGTTACAAATGTTCCCTGGACACGGGTTGGTTTGGATGCTCCGTTCGGATAGAAAAGCATGTCGCCCTTGCCAATTAACCGCTCAGCGCCTCCCCCGTCCAAAATAGTCCGTGAGTCGACCTGGGAGGAGACAGAAAATGCTATTCTCGTTGGAATGTTTGCTTTAATAAGACCTGTAATAACGTCTACTGATGGACGCTGCGTCGCCACAAGCAGGTGCATGCCGCAGGCTCTTGCTTTCTGCGCAATACGGCAGATCGCATCCTCCACATCCTGGGGCGACACCATCATCAGGTCTGCCAGTTCATCAATTACAATGACAAGGTACGGCATTTTATCGGCATAGCGCCCCTGTTTTTCCATGCGCTCGTTATATTTTTTCATATCGCGCACGCCTTCGCTGGCCAGCCGCTCGTAGCGGTCTTCCATTTCCTGGACCGCCCATTTCAACGCTCCCGTGGCTTCCTTGGCATCGTTTATTACCGGTGTAATAAGGTGAGGAACCTCCCGGTACGAAGCAAGCTCCACCATTTTAGGATCGATCAGCATCCATTTGCACTCTTCCGGAGAAGATTTATACAACAAACTCAACAGAATGGAGTTGATGCAGACACTCTTTCCTGACCCTGTAGCACCTGCAATCAACCCGTGCGGCATGTTTTGCAGATCAGCTATGACAGGGTTGCCGCCGATGTCGAGACCCATGGCTACTGAGAGCGGCGATTGATGATTTTTAAATACGTCCCGGCGGAGAATTTCCCGTAAAAATACCGGTGCAGATGTCGGATTGGGCACTTCAATACCAATAGCATTCTTTCCCGGGATAGGGGCTTCCATTCTTAAATCCTTCGCCGCGAGCGCCATTTTAATATCATCTGTCAGGTTAGTCACTTTTGTCACTTTTACTCCCGGCGCCGGCTGGACTTCAAACCTTGTCACCGACGGTCCTTTTGTAATCTGGGAAACCTTTGCATCCACATGAAAGTTTTTCAACGTAGTTTCAAGCTGTTCTTTCTGCTCTTCAAGCTCACTCTCGTCCTCATCTTCTTTTTTAGGAGGAATATTGAGCAGTTGAAGTGATGGCAACTGGTATCCATTTTGTTTTGACTGCTGCTGAACGGAACGCTTATCTTTAGGATACATCATGACATTAAAAGGGGTAGATGTGGACGTCCGTTTGCTGCCATTTTGTTTTTTCGCCGGTGCTTTCGGCTTTTCTTTCACTGATGAAGGCGAAGGAGTTTTCAGCTCTGTTTTCGGTTCCTTTTTATTCACGGGCAGTTCGCTTTTTTCCGGTGCTGGCACAGGCTTGTTTTCTACTGCTGCCGGTTTTATTTCCTGCGCTTCTTCTGTGACAGACTCCGGAGGACTTTCTTCTTTCCAATGGATGGAGGCCGTCTGAGGAGCCTGCTCTTGTTCCGGCACCTCTTCTTCGATGGGGTCTTTACCTGCTTCTTCCTCCGGTACTATTTCAAACGAAGTGCCTGAGTGAAACAGCTCAGAGTCTTTTTTTTCTTCTGACTCAGGTTCGTTCTCCGATATACTGTTCTCTGCTTCCTGGCTTTTTGTTTCCGAGTCCCATTTCCCGCTTCTCTGTGCCCTGCTGATTTCCATAAAGCGGTCGGTATCTTCCTGCAGAATGGAAGGTGCCTTCCGCTTTCGTCCCGCTTCTTTCTCTTCGACCTGCTTCGTTACGGAGGAAGGCCTTCTGTCTCCCGCGCGGATTGAATTCAGGAAAGCGATATCCTCCCGAATCTGTTCCTGCACAGATGTTTCCTTTCTGTTTTCCGCCTCCGGATCTCTTAAATTACCCTGATGCAGGTCGGCCTGCTGATATCCAAATATAGGGGAAGGGATACTGCCTGCTTCAAAGTTTTTTCCCCGAAAATAGCCGGACTCCTCTGTTCCGGCCTTTTTTTCTCCTCTAGACTCAGAACGTTTAGAGTTTTTTCCGCTGCGTTCCTGTTCGGTTTCCCCGCGGTCGTGTCCAGCTGTGCGCGATTCAGCAGAGGCTCCCGAGAGCTTTGCTGCGCTCGGCCGGTCAGGGGCTCGGGCGCTGCTTTTTTGTTGTTGTGCTTCCTCATAGCTTTTAGGATAAACGTTAAACATTTTCACCGGCTCAGATTCCTGATACGTCATTCTCGCTATGTATGGAGGAGGATCCTCTCCGGAGCGCTTTATACGATTTTCACGGTTGCTGTCCTCTGGCTGTTCTTCATCGTTAAAAAGAAAATGCTGCATTCTTTTCATCCATTGTTGAAAGGATGACGGCATTTTCAACCCCTCCTTTTCTTACCGGGCCTTTTTGAGTTTAATTTTCTGTACCTGCACAAGAAAAACCCCTAGCACGACTAGCGGTTTTTCATTCACTTACTACACGGAGGCCGAAACCGGGCGTTCGTGATACTGCTTATAAAAGTCCTCTCCTGTTTCATACGCATCACCGAGAACGAGGATACCTTTTTCTGTCTGCTTTTCCGGCAGGGCAAGCTCAGACACCGAGCAGATCATGCCAGTAGAAGTCACACCGCGCAGCTTCGATTTTTTTATTTTCATTCCTGACGGCATCACTGCCCCCGGTACTGCTACAGCCACCTTTTGACCTTTATCCACATTCGGGGCCCCGCAGACAATCTGAAGCGTGTCCTCTCCTGTATCCACCTGGCAGACGCTCAATTTATCTGCGTCCGGATGCTGTTTTTTCTCGTTTACATAGCCCACCACAAATTCGGACTGGGCCGGCACCTCAAGCGAAATATCTATATTGTTTTCTTTCAGGGCTTTATTAATGAGCTGGATATGACCTGCATCCGCTGCTATTCTGCCTGTTCCTTTAATTTCTCCGTAGGAGGAGGCATTAAAAATATGATAGCCTGCTGTTTCTTTCGTTGTAGCATGGGTGAGCACGGCCACATCTCCGTGTTTTACCGTTTCACGCTGCTTTGAGTTTATTGGTTTTAATGAGATGAGAAGTACATCCCCGATTCCTTTGGGATTATAAAAAATATTCATTCGTTGTGGCTCCTTTTCGCTAACTTAACTTTTATTGTATCACAGCTTGAACGCTCCCGCGAATCAGGTTTTAGGGCGTTTTTTAGCTAAAATAAAGATCGGTTCGAATTCTCCGTTTTCATACATAAACGGAAGAGCCGTAATCGGTACCCGGCCATCGTTAAAAAAGCGGAAAGCCATCTGCCCGAGTACATCGTAGCCGTTATCGTTTGTGATATCCGCAATAATAAAGACGTCGTTATGGGGAACTGCTACTGCCATATCCCCCTGCACATCTTCAGCCACACTCTGCAGTAGAGCTTCGTTTAATATGCGGCTTGCGTCATAGCCGTCATTTGTATTAATAAAATAAAACGTGTTTCCTGCAACCGTATCTTTTTTCATCGGAACTTCCAGCTTTTTTAAATTGCTCTGGGCAGCCCGGCGGATACTTTCCGTTTCCATTTGTTCGGTTTCGAGCGTTTCCTTTTCGATCAATGAATACGCTTCTCCCATATCAAGGGCGTAAAAAATTCTTGTTTCCGCTGTATGGTCGTCCCATACGAGCTCCTTCCCGTCCTTCGTCTCGGTTGGAAAAGAAGTCGAACGTATTACTGGATAAATATATTGTTCCTGACCGGAAAGGGAAACATCACGTTCCATGGCACGAAATGAGGTATCGATATAATGCACAACCTCCTCCACGGCCTTTTCTCCTTCACGTTCATATTTTGCTGCCCATTTGCTTAAATCCAGATCAACTCCGGTTTTCAGCTGCTTGTGCTCGACCCGCAGGGAGCTTTGTTCATCATCATATTTAAACGTACGGGAATTGTCGTCTTTCAGTCGTTCCCGCAGTATGCGCTGTAGCTTTCGTACTTCCATTCTTAATCGCTCCTCTTGAACATTCTTAATTCCATCGTAACATGTGCAAAGGTGTACTCCCACATTCGTGCTTACTGTCAAAAAAAGACTGTCCCTTTTTTAGGGACAGCCCTTTTCAACTTTATGAATCAGCGTTGACTTTTTCCAGTGATTCATTCAGAAAATGCTGTACTTCTTCCGGTGTCTTCCGCTGCTTGCTTACAAAGCGGTGCACTTCTTCCCCGTTATGAAAAGCAAGAAAACTCGGTATGCCCATCACTCCATAATCAATGCACACATCCATAAGCTCGTCACGGTCCGCTTTGTAGAACGTAAACTGATCATACTGCTGTTCGATTTCCGGCATCGCCGGGTCAATATACGTGCAATCCGGACACCAGCCGGCGGAGAACATAATCACTGTATTGCCATTATCAATAGCTTGATTGAAAGATTCCTGGGTAGTTAAATTTTCCATTGTTTTGCCTCCTTTAAATTAATGCATACAGAAAAGGTCATCCTTCCCGTATCTTCATATCCCCCATTCTAATCCAATTTCGTTTGCGCATCCACTCTGACAAACCGAGACTGATTAACGCGGGGGCAGCGATATGAAGCAGCAGGACTGCACCAAGCACTTCAAAAGAAAACCCCATCGTCTGGAAAGTCATAATCTGGCCTACCAGACCACTCGTGCCCATACCTGCACCTGCTGCATTATTTTCCATCATGAAGACCATTGTGGAAAAAGGTGCAACGGCCATACCGGCAAGGGTCGGCGGAATCAAAATGAGCGGCCGCCTCACAACGTTTGGAACCTGAAGCATCGATGTACCAATGCCCAGCGCGGCAAGGCCGGAAAATTTATTCTCCCGAAAGCTGCTGGTTGCAAAACCAACCATTTGTGCTGCACACCCAACAGTAGCTGCTCCTGCTGCAATACCGTTCAAATCAAGAATAATGGCAATAGCGGCGCTTGAAATCGGCGCTGTCAAGGCAAGACCCATCAATCCGGCAACTAAAATGCCCATAATAAGCGGCTGTCGTTCCGTGGCCCATACGATCACATCTCCAAACCCTGTCATAAACGACTGAATACCGGGGCCGAGAAGCTGAGCTATTCCATAGCCGGCAATAATCGTCACAAGCGGCGTTACTATAATGTCCAGACGTGTTTCTTTAGATATCAGCTTACCCAGCTCCACGGAAACGAGAGCTGCGATAAAAGCTCCTGCCGGTCCCCCGAGCTCCGCTCCGGCTGCACCCGTAGCTACTGCGGAAAAAACAACCAGCGGCGGTGCCTGCAGGCCATATGCCACCGCTACACCGATCGCCGGCCCCATTAATGAAATCGCAAGCGTACCCATGTTTTCAAAAAAAGTAATACCGAGCTGCTGACCGATAGTCTGAATGATTAAACCAATAATTAAAGACGCAAACAAGCCAAGCGCCATGTAACTCAAAGCTGTAACTCCATATGTCTTTACACTTAAATTTACACCCTTTTTCAAAAAAAATGAACGCATCCACTCTCTCCTTTTCTTTTATTCCATTGTACCCATATTTTAATTTAATGAAAAGGCGCCGTTTAAAACCGGCGCCCCGTTTGATATATCCACTGGCCATAAAGCAGAGAGACTATATGATGAAATAATGCAGTACGGTCCACCTGGCCGGCAGTTAAAATACCTACAGCACCTTCATTTTGATGGATATTTTCCAACTGTGTATAGTGGTCCACTGCCGTTTTTAATTCCACTCCATTGTGAACCATAACAGCAATACGTTCCGGAAGCAGTACACGAGCCCCGCCCGCCGTCCATACAGCAGTTCCATCCGTGAGTGCTCCCCAGCTGCACAAATATATATCCTTTCCTTCGGGCTGAACGCCGCCTTCAAGACCTATACCGATGTCAGCATATTTTTGTGCGTGCCATGCCCGGTTTACAGCGCCTTCTCTTGTTTCCTGATCAGAAAATGGCTGGTCATTTACTCCTGAAACAGCAGACATGCCCGCCACAGAAAAGTCCGGACTCAATACCTGGCGGACAGCCGCCACCTTTACAGCATTTTCTGAACCCACCATTACTTTTCTCAACTTCAGACTCCTTTATGAATCATATCGAGTGCCTGTTGGTCCGTAGTTCGTACAAGCTTCGTCAGCAGTTCCTTTGCTGCAGCATAATCATCCACATGCAGCAGTGAAGCAGACGTGTGAATATAGCGCGAGCATACACCGATAACGGCAGATGGAATACCTTCATTGGCCATATGCACACGGCCGGCGTCTGTCCCTCCCTGGGAAATAAAGTACTGGTAGGGAATGCTGTTACTTTCTGCTGTGTCGAGAACAAAGTCCCTCATGCCGCTGTGAGTAATCATCGTCTGGTCAAATATGCGCAGCAGCGCACCTTTACCCAGCTGTCCGAAGGCATCCTTCCCACCTGTGGAGTCATTCGCCGGACTTGCGTCCAGCGCGTAAAAAATATCAGGCTGAATCATTTGGGCAGCCGTCTGCCCTCCACGCAGACCTACTTCCTCCTGCACTGTAGCACCTGCATACAGCGTGTTCGGAAGGTTTTCATCCTGGACTTCTTTCATCAGTTCGAGTGCCAGCCCAACCCCGTACCGGTTGTCCCAGGCCTTCGCCATAATTTTTTTCTCATCCGCCATTGGAGTGAATGGACACACCGGAGATATTGGCATTCCCGGGCGCACGCCCAGCTCTTCTGCATGCTCACGGCTGTCGGCCCCAATATCAATAAACATTTTATTTAACGGCATAGGCTTTTCACGCTGCTCCGGTTCAAGCAGGTGCGGAGGCGTGGATCCGATCACCCCCGGCACGCTGCCTTCCTCTGTATAAATCTGCACACGCTGTGCCAGCAGAACCTGGCTCCACCAGCCGCCAAGCGTCTGAAATCGGATCATTCCGTTTTCGTCAATGGATTTGACCATAAAACCAACTTCATCCATGTGACCGGCTACCATAACCTTCGGTCCTTTCTGGTCGCTGCGCTTTACTCCAAACAAACTGCCGAGCCGGTCCTGCACGATTTCGTCACTTACCGGTTCAAGCTCTTTTTTCATATATGTACGAATCTTATGTTCAAATCCCGGGACCGCCGGTGTCTCTGTTAGATACTTAAACATGTCGAGTGTTTCCTGCTTCATAAAATACCCCTTTCGATTATCAGGCTTTGCCTAATTTTCATTTTATCGGACGAGTCACGTTTTTACCACTATTGAAAACGGGTATGTATTTGGATATACGCAATATTTGCGGTATACTGGTTAAATAAGAAATGGAAAGGCAGGGACATAATAATGAGTACAAAGAATATTCTTATTGGAGTAGGTCTTGGTGTTGCTTTGGGGATTTTGGTTAAGCAGTTCACAAAGAAAGATGAGATTTCTCCGGAAAAAGCGCTGAAGACAGTAAAAGAAAACGTGCAGGATCACCTCCCAGTTAACGGCTCCTGGATTCATATGACGCCGGAAACGTACAAAAAAGACGACCTGGAATACAAAGTTTACCGTGGCGGCCTTTCGAGCACCAATCAGGGTGAGACCCGTCAATTAGACTTTATTGTAGATGCTGAAACTGGCACTATTTTGGAACTAAGCTCTTAACTCAACATAGCCCCCGGCCCTTTAAAAGGCCCGGGGGCTTTTAATTTCCGCCTGAACAAAAAAGAGAGGCCGCATTGCTGGCGGCCTCTCTTTTATATTGGTTACGATGCTTCTTTTTTCTCTTTGGAGTCCTTGTAATCCTGCACTTCGTTTTTCGACTGCTCCAGCGGCTTCTTCAAAATAGCCAGCATAATCATCGTCACGAGCGATCCGATCAGAATAGCCAGGAAGTATAGGAAGACCCCACCACCCTGTACAGCGTTCAGGAAGAACACGAGGAAACCTCCGTGCGGCGCAAGCAGTTCTACGTTGAACAGCATCGCCAGACCGCCTGCTACTGCAGAACCGGTAATAATGGAAGGAATAACACGAAGTGGATCCGCTGCTGCAAATGGAATAGCACCTTCAGTAATGAAGAACGACCCAAGGGCATAGTTTGTATACCCAGCTGAACGCTGCTCTTTTGGAAAACGGTTCTTAAAGAACGTAACCGCAAGTGCGATACCAAGAGGCGGCACCATTCCGCCAGCCATTACAGCTGCGTGCGGGGCGTAAATCCCCTGTCCAATTAAGGCTACACCGACGGTAAAGGCCGCTTTGTTGAACGGTCCACCCATATCGATTGCCATCATGCCGCCAAGCAGAATACCAAGGAGCACCAGGTTGCTTGTACCAAGACCGGTGATCCAGTCCTGGAGAGCAGTGTTAAGAAATGCGATTGGCGTAATAAACACGTAGTACATCAGGAGACCGGTGATCAGTATATTAATAACTGGATAGAACAAAATCGTTTTAATACCATCGAGTACCTGTGGAAGCCCTGCCATTGCTTTTTTCACGCCGAGAGCGACATAGCCGCCGAGGAAACCGGCAATAATACCGCCAAGGAAACCAGCTGTTGCATCTTCAGACCCCGGAATACCCTGTGTGGCCATAAAGCCACCGACCATTGCCGGCATGAAACCAGGACGATCTGCGATGCTCATACCGATAAAGCCGGCAAGTACTGCTACGAACAATCCAAAGGCATACTGTCCGCCTATGGCGTTCAAGGCCTGGGCAAATCCATTAAACTGGTCACTTTCCGGATCTGCTGAGTTAATTCCCCAGAAGAACGAAATAGCGATAAGAATCCCGCCGCCGATAACAAATGGCAGCATGTTCGAAACCCCGTTCATCAAGTGGCGGTAAATAGCATTACCAACTGCTTTTGCTCCGCCACCGCCGCCGGCAGAAGCCGGTTCTTCATCCGACGAAGAGCTTCTTCCGGAGTCCCGGTATTTCGAAAATTCCCCATTTACGGCCTGGTTAATTAACTGTTCCGGTTTACGGATTCCGTCCGTAACTTTCGTGGATAAAAGTGGTTTGCCATCAAAGCGTTCCATTTCAATTTTCGTATCGGAAGCTACGATAATCGCTTCCGCATTTGCGATTTCTTCAGAGGTGAGACGGTTTTTAACCCCACCGGAACCGTTTGTTTCCACTTTAATGGAGACACCGAGCTCCTTTGCCTTGTCCTTAAGCGCGTCTGCTGCCATATACGTGTGAGCGATACCAGTCGGGCAGCCGGTCACTGCAAGAATTCTCGGCGTACTGTTGTCTCCGGCAGCCTGAGCTGAAGAAGCTTCTGATTCTTCTTCCTCATCGCTTCCAAGCTTGTCTCTTTCTTTTGCATCCACAGCCGCCATGATCTCATCTTCAGATTCTGCATTCAGCAGATCCTGTCGGAAGTTTTCATCCATTAACAGCGTAGACAAACGGGACAGTGTAGTTAAATGTGCTTCGTTCGCCCCTTCTGTCGCTGCAATCATGAAAAACAGATGTGCCGGCTGGCCGTCCAGTGATTCGTAATCCGCGCCTGCCTGTGAACGTCCGAATGCAATGGCCGGCGTATCCACAGCACTTGTTTTTGCGTGAGGAATGGCGATGCCTTCACCAATGCCGGTAGAGCTCTCTGATTCTCTTTTTTCAATTGCTTCTTTAAAAGCATGCCGGTCATTTAAACGGCCGGCAGTGTCAAGCTTGTTTACCAGTTCATCAATCACTCCGGCTTTGTCTGTCGAAGAGAGAGACAAAAGCACGGTATCTCTTTTTAATAGATCAGTAATTTTCATTCTGCTCACCCCTCTAAGCTTGATTAGTTTCTTCGCTCTCCAGCGAACGAATCGTTATTTTTTGACTTAATTCTTCTACTTCTTCTTTCGTACAGAATGTTTCAGAAAACGCTGTAGCACTTCCGGAGGCTACTGCTTTGTTAAGCACCTGATCCGGAGTTAGACGTTCCGTGATTCCGGCAGCGAAGCCAGCCACCAGGGAGTCTCCTGCCCCAACGGAGTTCACGGCTTTCTGTTTTGGCACGGAAGCATGGAGAGTCTGGGATTTATTAATATATACAGCACCTTCTCCTGCCATCGATATAACGACATGCTCAATATCAAAATCCTCCAGAAGCTTTCGGCCATACACCGCAGCATCTTCCACGCTGTTTACTTCAACTTCGTACAATTCTGCCAGTTCAAGATGATTCGGCTTAACGAAATAAGGCCGGCCTTTCAACGCCTCGCCGAGCGCTTCTCCGCTCGTGTCCAAGTATACCCGGACTCCTTTGTTTTTCACCCGTTCCATCATATCCAGATAAATGGTGTGAGGAAGAGAAGAAGGAACGCTTCCCGCGAGTATTAATTCGTCTTCCTCCGTAAGCACATCCAGCTTCTGGTATAGCGCTTCCACATCCTCTTGTGTGACACCCGGGGAAGCGCCATTAATTTCTGATTCCTGACCGCCTCGGATTTTCACATTAATTCTTGTGTCCTCTTCCACCTGTACAAAATCCGTTTGGATCTTTTCTTTTTTCAGGCTTTCTTCAATATACCGACCGGTAAAGCCGCCTACAAAACCGAGCGCAGTGGACTGCTGTCCAAGTCTTTGCAGTACTCTCGAGACGTTAATACCTTTGCCGCCTGGATATTTCAAATCATTTTTCGAACGGTGGATGCTCCCTGGAATGAACTCTTCCAGCTCTATTACATAATCGATCGCCGGGTTCAGCGTTACTGTGTATATCATGTACTCACGACCTTCACATCTGTGTATTTCTTCAAGTTTATCCGTTCATCGTCCCGCAGTCTGTCCGACGTAATAACTTCCGCTAAAGCGAGTTCACCAATGTTTGCAAACGTGATAGAACCAACCTTCGAATGATCCGCCAGCACATAGCTCCTTTCCGCAAGGTCGAGCGCTGTCCGCTTAACCACTGCTTCATCCGGATCCGGGGTTGTATACCCGTGAACGGGATGAACGCCGTTAATGCCGAGAAAGCAGGCATCAAAACAAAATTCCCTCAATGCCTCTATAGCTTTAATTCCTACCAGTGCCCCTGTTCCCTGCTTGCCTTTACCTCCGATGACATACGTTTCAATGCCTCTTTCAAGCAAAAGCGGTACATGGGGGATGCCATTGGTCACTACGACAAGATCCCGGTCCGCCAAATAAGGAATCATCTCCAGGGTCGTCGTTCCGGCGTCTAAAAAAAGGCATTCTCCAGGTTCAAGCAGGGATGCTGCAGCTTCTGCAATCTTTTTCTTTTCCCATTGGTTTACGCTGCTCTTTTCTGCGATAGTTGGTTCATTCCGGCGGCGCCTTGAGAGAGAAGCTCCTCCGTGGATACGTTTAATCTGCTCATCAGATTCCAGTTTGGATAAATCTCTTCGAACCGTTGCTTCTGAAGCACCTGTTAATTCCACCAGTTCATGAATGGAGGCAGTATCTTTAGTTTTTAAAATCTCGATGATTGTTTCCCTGCGCTCCGTGTGAAGCATCCTCTTCTCTCTCCCTTCCGGCTCCGCCGTATAAGCAACAGGCATCTGCGAAAGCTATGATCGTTTTCTGCGTCTGCTTGTTTGATTAACTTCATTGTACACGCTTACTTAATCATAATCAATCAATTTTATTCAAAAACAATCAATTATTTTTGTTTTTTGATTGAAAATGACATTTTCACCCTTTGAAACCGTCACATATTTTCAAACGAAAAAAGCACGCCTCTTTTTTCAGAGACGTGCTTGAAGGTTTACAAATGTTATCCGCTTCCATTCAGCTTTTCCCGGGTCACTGCTTCGATTACCTCTCCCGATGGATTAAACTTTAAAGCGCGGTACAGTTCATCGTGGTAGAACGTAAACCATGCCTGGCGCTGACAGCCCCAGTTCATGTAGTGCTCTTTCATGTACACGGAGTCCATCGGATAGTCATCATAAGCTGTCACCCAGAGAACATTCTGATGGGCATGCGTTGGCATATTGTCAGCCATGTGAATCAGCGTGCTGCTTTCATCTTCAATCAGGATAATGCTCATTCCGGCGCTGTGTCCGCCTGTATGAACTATCCTTATATTTTCGGTAAGCTGCAGCTCTGACTCAAACGTCTCTACCTGGTGGGCCACCGGCTTCCAGTTTTTTTCCCAATACGTGTTCTCTGAACGGATGTTTGGATTTTTCATTTCCTCCCATTCCGTTTCCGAGACATGAATGACCGCATTTCGAAATACCGGAACGCTCTGCCCCTGTTCTTCCCGGGCAAGCCCCGAGGCATGGTCAAAATGCATATGCGTCATCAGTACAGCGTCAATATCCGAGGCGTAAAGATTCATTCTTCTCAGACTCTGCTCGACATTTGATTCTTCCGTTACGCCGTAGTTCCGCTGCTGCTTTTTGCTGAGCCGGCCGTTGCCAAGGCCTGCGTCGACCAGTATGTTTCTGCCCTCTCCCTGAATAAGCAGCGGGTCGGTAGGCATCGGCACCTGATTGTTATCATTCACCGGGTACTTTTTGGACCAGAGGGGTTTTGGCACCACCCCGAACACGGCGCCCCCATCCATGTTGGTTACTCCGCCTTCAAGCCATGTAATTGTATAATTACCTATGGTTAACTGATTCATGACAGCAGTGCCTCCTTTTCATAAAAGAAAGCGCCTATCGAACACATTACGGTCTCACCGCTTCTGTAAAGTAAATAGGCTCTCCCTTCGCGTAAAACTTCTCTTCATATTCTGTCATCACGTTTCCTTCGGCTTCTTCACTTTCATGGAGGTTAAGACGCACTTTCCTCAGGGCAAAACCAAAGGTGGAAAGAGAAGAAAGGGAGTATTCAAACAGCCCCTGATTGTCAGTTTTCATCTGGACTGTGCCCCCAGGCACCAGGATCTTCTTATACAGCTCCAGAAAATCAGGGTGAGTCAGCCGCCGTTTTTCATGGCGTTTTTTCGGCCAGGGGTCGGTAAAGTTAATATAAATAGCTGCCACCGAGGAAGGCTCAAAGTAATCCATTACATGGCGAACATCCCCGTGAATGAACGCAAGATTCGCCGGCTGCTTGAATAAAGCACGCTGCACCCCTGTTGCAAGAACACTTTCATACATTTCCATCCCGATAAAATTAATGTCCGGATGCTTGATACTGTTGTCGCTTAAGTATTTCCCTTTGCCCGTACCTACTTCTAAATGAATAGGCTGCTCGTTTTCAAATCTTTTTTGCCAGTCTTTATTCACCTGTTCCGCTGTTGTGACCACCAGTTCCGGGTGTTCCTGTAAAAACTCGTGAGCCCACGGCTTATGACGGAGTCTCATCGTACTTTTCCCTCTTTCTTCATATAATAACTATATATTTAACATATAAAATCCGCTGAAAACGCAGTGACGTTCCAGCGGATTTTTATATTTGCAATGAGTCCCGGTCCAACACAGCTTCAAGCTGTTCTTTATAAAACTCTGCTTCTTTTATCCGGTTCGTAAGTATTGCCTGCTGGGCGTGGTCAAGCAGGTGGCTGATAATCTGCCAGCGCATCCGTCTTTGTAAATGGGGGGTTAAAGGAAGACCGTATCCCTGAAGCCAGTCGTCCCATTCCTCTTTTGGAATGTATTCATACAGGATAAGGGCCAGGTCGAGCGCCGGGTCGCTGACGGTGGCATTGTCCCAGTCCACTAAATACAAATCTCCGTTGGCATCAAACATCCAATTATTATGGTTCATATCACCGTGACAGACCACGAGACGGGGAGGCTGGACTTCACCCGATGTCCCTGCAAGTTCTTCGAGAGCCGCTGCCATTGAAGTTGTAATATACGGAAGCTGCTCCTGCTGCTCTCTTAATACAGCGATTGTCGCTTCCGGCGTGCGGGCATGGTTTCCTATTCTCTTAAACATATCCAGCAGTTCGCTCGACGAATGAATTTTGGATAGCAGCTGAGCCACACGTGTATTATCCATATCGCCGCCTGTTAATTCGCGGCCGTCAACCCAGCGCTGGGCGGTAATTACGTCACCGTTAGCCTGGCGCTTTGTCCAAAGCAGTTTAGGCACTATTCCTTCTGCCGAAAGCACAGCAAGAAATGGAGAAGAATTTCTTTTCAGAAATAACACTTGTTCCCCGGCACGCGCGAGGTACGCTTCTCCTGAAGAGCCACCGGCTGGTTCAATCGTCCATCCGTCTCCCATCAGCAGTTCCAATACTTTCACCTTCGATCTATCATAGTGGTCTGAATATTTCATAGCCGATCCTTTTTAACAATATTTTATTCCCATGCTTGTCTTATTTTATTTAATTGTATGTATAAAATACCCTCTATGAAATGATCTCCTCTACTTCTCGTGCGGGTAAAAGTGTTTCTGTTTACGTTTTTAATTTTACAGCGAATCGTTCTTAATAATA
Organism: Marinococcus sp. LNHM5E3-2.1; assembly: GCF_056034365.1. Taxonomy (NCBI): domain Bacteria; kingdom Bacillati; phylum Bacillota; class Bacilli; order Caryophanales; family Bacillaceae; genus Marinococcus; species Marinococcus sp. LNHM5E3-2.1. The sequence goes on along the minus strand of NZ_JBQLIB010000005.1, from coordinate 80,159 downwards.
GCAAACATTGAATTTATAAGTCAATCGACCAAAATACTTGTGACCGACCTCTCAGATGCTCTTCTTCCGAATATCTTCTATTTAATCCCGCTTCGTAACTTCCCCTTTTTTTCCATCATTCAGAGTGGTATAGTAATTCCGTTCATTATTACATGACAACTGCTTATCTGAAGGAGGACGTTACTATGTCAGACCGCTCATTCGGTAATGGCCGGCTGCTGATTACCTGCCCGGACCAGCCGGGGATTGTAGCCGCTATATCTGATTTCCTGCACCAGCATGGTGCTAATATTATTCATTCTGCCCAGCATACAAATGATCCGGAGGGCGGACGTTTTTTTATGAGAATCGTCTTCTCCATTTCTCCGTATCCGGACAAATTTTACCAGGTAAAAGAAGAGTTTCTTCCTATCGCTGAACATTTTGGCATGGAATGGTCTTTAGAGCGCGAAGACCGCAAAAAAAGTGTTGCGATTTTCATCTCAAAAGAAGACCACTGTTTAACAGAATTATTGTGGAGATGGCGTTCCGGAGAACTTCCTATTCATATCAGCTGCGTTATCAGTAACCATACGACGCTGAAAAATGTGGTCGAAAGCTATGAAATTCCTTTTTATCACATACCCATAGAGAAAAACGCTAAGCCGGAAGCAGAAAATAAAATACTGCGTACACTTGAGCAGTATCCGATTGATTTCCTTGTCCTGGCCCGTTACATGCAAATACTGTCGCCGGATTTTGTCGCTCACTACCCGGCAAAAATAATTAATATCCATCACTCATTTCTTCCCGCCTTTATCGGAGCGAATCCTTACAGGCAGGCTTTCGAGCGTGGCGTAAAGCTAATAGGGGCTACTGCCCATTACGTGACCAACGACCTGGATGAAGGGCCGATTATTGAACAGGACGTACTTCGGGTTAATCACCAGTACAATGCCAACGATTTAAAAATTACCGGGCGCAATGCTGAAAAAATTGCGCTGGCAAGGGCCGTTACCTGGCATGCAGAAGACCGCGTTATAGTCGATGACAATAAAACGATTGTTTTTCGATAGTCCCTTCTTATTCGTCATACTCGCCCGGGGAGTAGATTTCGCTCCGGAGTACAGAAACGGTCGCAGTCTGCTCCATCAGCGCTTCAGCAGAAAACAGCTGCCGGTTTTTCACCGGAGATGGATTGGTGATGCGCTTTTCCATCCATCGTTTGTACTCACGTTTGTCTGCTGTATGAGCATATAAAATTTCACGATTATCAATGATCGAAGCGGGAGAAACAACCGTCGCCTGAGCGGGGAAGGTGGTCCCCGCTTGTTTTAATACGGCTTCCACTACATTCATTGTTCTTTTCAAGGCAAGCACCGGGCTGACAAAGGTATGCTGGTTCTGGTTCACATACTCCTTCCAGAATCTGCTGTCTGCCGGCTCGAATACACTATACATTGTGCCTTCTAAAATGTGTATAACGTCTATTCCGACAGGACCGATGATTGTAATAGCGCCCTCCATGGTGGTCTGCTTTGTATGGAATACTGGATAATACATAACAAAATACGTATCGGGGAGCTCCCGGAGCAGGGTGCGCAGGCGATAGTCATATTTCAATTTCGGATCCATCATCGAAATTTCGGAAATGGTGGAGGAAGCCCATTCCAATTGGATCAAAAACCAGTTATCGTAAAAAATATCCTTCAGTTCCTCGAGCGTTTTTCCTTTAAAAAACAAATAGGCATCCTTTTCGTTTATTTCCACCTCTTCTTCATTTTCATGCTTCCACCACTTTAAGCGGTTCACTGCTTTTCCCATTCGGTTGTTTTTCTCCAGCGGCTCCTCCTCCGGTGCCTTTGGGGCCGATTTGTTTGCGATCATCCAATCTGTTTTCATTCGCTTCCAGTATGCCTGCTTCGCTGATAAAAATTCCGCATTTTGATGTAGAAAATGATGTTCATAACGCGAAGCGTAATCTTTCATTTTTATTAATTGAGCCATTCAACTCTCCCTTCTCCCCGTCGCAGCATTTTTACGGCATTTGCGCAAAAAACTGCGGAACTCCGCTTTTAATATAATATCGTCATCGTCTGAGTATTATTCACGTTAAAGGAATAAATTACCTGCCAATGGAGCCAAAAAGGCAACAATAACAGCGCTGACTGTCATGGCTACCGAACTGACAGCTCCTTCTGTTTCACTGTTTTCAAGCGACTTGGCTGTTCCTATTGCATGAGCGGCACTGCCCATACCTATTCCTTTAGCGACCGGGTCCGTCACGCCAATCACCTCCATCACCCTCGCGTGAACAACTACCCCGCCAATGCCCGCTACCATAACAAACATTGCCGCTAAAGGCGCATCGCCACCGAGTGTCGTTGTGATATCCATTGCTACCGGTGTCGTGACCGACTTAGGCAGTACCGCTGCCACCCATTCTTTTGACGCGCCAGCTGCCGCTGTAAACACAAGCCCGGAAATAATACCTATAACTGCTCCTGTCCCGATGCCACTGAGAATTGGGAGCAGATACCTTTTTAACAGGTGCCTTTGTTGATAAAGCGGACAGGCAAGCGCCACTACTGCCGGCCCAAGCAGTGATTCTATCCACTGACCTCCGTTCATGTAGACACTGTACGGAATTCTAGAAACCAATAAGAACAATATGATAACAATAGTACCGGTAACGATTGGAAGCATCAGTGGAACAGGAAACCACCGGTACGTCCTTTTAGAAGCAGCGTACACTGCTATCGTTCCCGCAATGGCCGCTGCTGCTGTCCACCATTCACTCACGAGCCCTCTCTCCTTTTTTCAATAAATACTGTGTCACCCACGAGCCTGTTCCCATCACAAGAAGCGTACTGATAAACACAGCGGCTACCAGTCCGGCTCCAAGCAGCGAAAACAGCTCTCCATGCACCACCAGCCCGGCAGTCACCGGCAAAAAAAGCAGGGGCATATTCCCAAGCAGCAGTCCGGACCCATCCTGAAGCCACTTTGGAGTAGCTGCCGTAAAAACAAAAACCACAAGCAACAGCAGCATGCCAATAATACTTCCGGGGATCGGAAGCTGCAGCACATCCTGGACCCAGGTGCCCATCCAGTAAAATACATATAAAACTACTATGTGAATTACAATTCTAACTAAACGCATATGGTCCCCTCTTTTACTAAGTCAATTCCGCCCAATGTACTGTTTCATATTTTACACTCCGTCCTGGATGAATGCGATAAAGGTGAAGGTGAGCAGCCTCGAAAAATATAGTTTCCGGAAGCGGCACCGCCGGCCATGCGAATTCGAGTTCTTTAATCCGTTTTTTGGCCAGGGTCATATGAGGACGATACGGACGCTGCCCGGTCTTCATTCCCATACCATTCAATTGAGTTTTCCATTCTTTATATAAAGAAAACAGGCCCTCTTCTGCCTCTACCCTTGTATATAAAACGTTCTCCCGCCCTTTTGGACCGAAGGAATCAACGCCATTGAGACTGAGTCCGGGCTGGCACGGTAATTTCACTTCATTCATCTTTTTTTCAATGGCGCCCACCTCTTCCGGGGAAAGCTGTCCAAAAAAGTGGAGCGTAATGTGAAAATCCTGGGGATGTACCCACTGCTTAAAAGGCAGATCGTTTTTTACCTGGGAACTCCAATTTCCCCATACGGATCTCGCCTTCTCTGGAACCGGCAGGCCAAGAAAATAATGATTATCCATTGACTTCTCTCCCTTCCTTGCATCAAAGCTGTTATGAACGAATAAGCGCTGTAAATGTGTTAGAATATACGAATGAATGATAGGAAAAGGATGTGTAACAATCATGCGTGTAGCAAATAATATGTCAGAACTAGTCGGCGATACGCCTTTAGTTAAATTAAACCGTCTTCCGGATACCGGAGGAGCAGACGTATACTTGAAGCTTGAATTTCAAAACCCGAGCGGAAGCGTGAAGGACCGGGCCGCAAAAAATATGCTGAAGCAGGCCGAAGAAGAAGGAAAAATCAACGAAAATACTACTATTATAGAACCGACTTCAGGAAATACCGGTATTGGCCTTGCTATGAACGCCGCAGCGCGGGGCTACCGGGCAATACTGGTTATGCCGGACACGATGTCCCAGGAAAGAATTAACCTGTTGAAGGCTTACGGGGCAGAAGTAGAACTCACGCCGGGTGATAAGAAAATGCCCGGGGCCATTGCCCGTGCTCATGAGCTTGTAGAGACAATTGCTGACAGCTTCATGCCTATGCAGTTTGAAAACGAAGCCAACTCGGATGCCCACCGGGAAAGTACAGCACTTGAAATTGAAGAAGCGATGAAAGAAATCGGCAAACCGCTGGCTGGCTTCGTTGCCGCATCCGGTACGGGAGGCACTGTAACAGGAACCGGGGAAAAATTAAAAGAGCTGTACCCCGACGTTCAAATTCACGTAGTGGAACCATTTGGCTCTCCGGTTCTTTCCGGCGGAAAGCCCGGGCCCCATAAGCTTGTCGGCACCAGTCCAGGGTTTATACCGCCAATTTTGAATCAGGATATATATGACCACATTTACAAAATTACCGATGAAGATGCCTATAAAACTACAAGAGCTCTCGCCGGCCAGGAAGGTATTTTGGTCGGCCCCTCTTCAGGTGCTGCCTGCTTTGCTGCCATGGAAACAGCCAAACAGATGTCACCGGATCAGGTTGTCGTTGCCATTGCCTGCGATACCGGCGAACGGTATTTATCCACTGACCTTTTCCGATTCGATGACTAAAATATCTTTACTCAAGGCGCCTTTACACAAAAAGGTGTCTTTTTTTACATAATTTTTACATTTGTCTTTCTGTGAAATAAAGCAGGCGGTTTTCTCGATCGTTCTGCTTTTTGAAGATCAATAGCGTACAATCCTGCATATTATTCGTCATTTCATTCGCTTTTTATTTTCATTCGCAGATGAATGGAGCAGTTTTTTGACAAAAATTTTGCGATATATAAATAAATAGTATAAACTATTAATTACAGGGACGCTTACAAAATATTTTGAATACTCTCATCCTACCCGCTGCTGAGTTTCTTTTCAGAAGGTTTTACAGAGCAGCTGACGCAGAAACAGTCGAAGCCATCAAATATAATTCCTACTTACGTGCGCAGTCCCGGGCATGTCTTCAAGTGCCATAAATTCATTGGCTAAGGAGTGGTTTTTTGAGAACGTCCACCGACCGAATGATAACCCGTATTAAGTCTATCTATCTCTATATTAAAAAGAGAGGAACGGTGACCACCGGGGAATTGGTTGACGAATTCGGAATTACACAGCGCACTATTCAGCGTGACCTGAACGTGCTCGAATACAATGAATTGGTCAGCAGCCCTTCCAGAGGGGCCTGGACGACGACTGCCCGAAAAGTAAAAGCTTCCTGAAATGATTATATCTGTGCCTGGCGCCGGAATTAAATTTCCGGCGCTTTTTCACGTATCAAAAAGCCCCCGCATTCTTCCGGCTGCTTCGGTGAAAAGACGTTCCTTCTGCTCTAATTCTTCTTTTTTCGATACGTCAGGGGCGACAATAATTTCTTCTTCATCTATACTCTGCACAGCTCTCGCTGCCTTCTCCCACGAGCATGTATGAATCGCTCTAACGCCGCATGCAGCCGCTCCAAATGAAGCAAGACGCTCCTGTTCAGAACTCACCTGCACCCTGCACTGAAAAACATCTGCCACTGTCTGGCGAAAAGCTCTGCTTTTAGTGCCGCCGCCAACAAGAAAGAGTGTCGAGGAAGTAAGCCCGGCCTGAACAAAGGTCTGCTTTAAAGAAAAAGCCAGACCTTCAAGCACCGCCCTGGCCATGTGTGTCTGCGTTACCTGACCGTCGATGCCGATAAATGCGCCCCTGGCTTTCTCATCAATTACCGGATTTCTTTCACCATTTAAATACGGGATAAACAAGAGCCGACCGGGCACAGAAACCGGTTCGGCCATCAGCTTTTCAAAGGCTTCGAAGTTGCCTCCGCACCACGTATGCACCGCCCATTGATGAACATTTCCCATGTTAAGCAGAGGCATGATTTTAATAAACCGGCCATGCTGAGGCGCAGCCAGATAAAATACACTGCCTTCTTCTGATACGGCCGGCGTATCGGCAGGTACCGCCGTCCAGCCTGTTGTTCCTGCGTACGCGTAGCCCTGGTCATTACCCGCATGAGCACTAGCAGCAAGAGTCACCGCGCCTCCGTCCCCGAGGCCGCAGTAAACAGGGGTTCCAGCTGGTATGCCCGTCTGACTGGCAGCTTCCTTTAATACATAGCCTGCTGTTTCTTCGGGCTCCAGAAGAAGGGGAAGCTGGCTTCGGGAAATTCCGCTCCCTTCCCACAGCTTTTCTTCCCAAGCTCTTGTATGTATGTTCATCATTCCTGTCACAGTGCCGTTTACCGGATCGCAGACTGATGATCCCGTTAAATGGTAAATTAAATAATCCTTAGAACCAAAGAGTACCTGGTCCCACCGCTCTGGGGCTTCGTCCGCCAGCCACTTCATTAGAGGAGTGGTCGCTTTCCAGTCGTTTCCTGTAAACGCCGTCACAACGTCCGGAGGCAAATGCCTCTTTGTCAGTCCCCTGCTCCCTCTGGTATCAGAATAAAGAACCGCCGTTTCTGCTCTTCCATCTTTAAAAGGGATAAAGTCCTCCATCTGTCCCGTGCACACGACTCCATCAACGTCCAGGTTAATCCCCTTACTCTTCAGAGTACTGCATGCTTTTCTAAAGCTCTGCCACCAATCTGAGGGCTTCTGTTCGTAATTCCCTCCGTCGGTATATGTTTGGACAGGCTCTGATGCACTGCCTTCCACCTGGCCTCCGCAGTCCAGGACCATTACTTTTAAAGACGTCGTTCCCAGATCTGCACTCAGCAGTCTACAGCTCATCACTGCCCGCTCCCTCTGATTTTTCGCCGACGCTGTCCCGAAGCAGCTGAATTTCATCATCATTTAACTCCCGGTACTCTCCCGGCAGTAGATCCTCGTCGAGTGACAGCTGTCCGAATGATTCTCTTTTTAAATAAACGACTTCATTGCCTACCGCCTCAAACATCCGTTTCACCTGGTGAAATTTCCCTTCGGTTACTTCCACATACACTTCCCGGTGGGTATCGGGCACTCTTCGCAGAACGGCAGGCTTACAAACATAGCCGTCATCAAGCTTTACACCCTTTTTGAAATGTTCAATATTCTTTTCTTCTATCGGCTGCTCGAGTACCGCCCGGTATATTTTTACCACCCCATGCTTCGGTGACGTAAGAAAATGGTTAAGCTTGCCGTCATTAGTCAGCAGAAGCAATCCTTCGGTGTCAATATCAAGTCTGCCCACTGGAAAAGGTTCTCTTACCGCGTCTTCCTGTTCCAAAATATCCAGAACCGTATCATGAACGCTGTCTTCTGTGGCGCTGATAACCCCTGCAGGCTTATGCATTAGAAAATAAACAAATTCGGTGTAGTGAATGTCCTCACCGAATACGCTGACCCGCTGCTCTTCAGGATCCACCTGAACCGCCCCGTTGTTCACCGGCGCCCCGTCGACAAAAACGCCCCCTTTTTTCAGCATTTTTTTTACTTCCTTGCGGGTGCCATAGCCTAGTTCCGCCAGTAATTTATCCATTCTCATGCCGATCACCTCTTTCCATCTGTTCGAGAATTCCTGCAGCAAATCCCCCGTGCGAGCCGTTCATGTGAGCTTCAATAACTCCGGCCGGAATCTGACGGAGAACAGCCTTTTGGACTGTTTGTGATACATTCTGCTCCTGCAGCCGTTTTTCAAGATTCACTATCATCCGCAGCGTCTCTTCCACCGCTGCCTTATTTGCCGTTTCCACCTCCTGCTCGCTTCCCTCTATGACTGTGAATGCATCCCCCAGCCAGCTTTGGAGATATTTTCGGTCACTGCTTCTGGAGCTGTTAACGACAAAGACATTTTCTTCACTGCCAGCCGTGGCTCTTTCAGCGTGCCCTGCGAATTTGGCTCCGGCCTTACGTACATGGGCAGGCACTTCCACCTGCTCTGTGTAAAGCGATGTTGCCGGGATATATATAACAGTTCCCTCAGCCAGATACGGGCCGTGCCAGTAGATAAAATCTTTAATTCCATCCGGGGGCAGTGCTAAAAATATATAGGGATAACGGGGAAGCTCCAGCTCATCCACCCGTGAAATCTGCTTTGTTGTTTCTCTCATCCAGGCCTTTTCCCCGCCCCGGTACATCACAGAGACAGATAAAGGCTCACTTTTCACTGCTACAAGCTTCGCCAGTCTCCCGGCTCCCACTACTAACATTTTTGTTCCTCCAATACATTTCGATGAGTTTCCTTTAACACCTCAAAGCAGGTGCTCGTCCTCCAGTCTGAAAAAGAGACGTTGCTGTTAACAACGTCTCTTTACATTATGCGGAAGTTGGTTTATTGATCCCCTGATTCTGTACCCGGGCAAGCCGGTTGTTATTTCTGGAGATGTTTGCCAAAAGCCCAAGCATCGCCAGCGTTATCAACAAAGAGGAGCCTCCGTAGCTCAGAAGTGGAAATGGAAGGCCGGTAATCGGCATCATGCCCGCTACGGCTCCAGCATTAATAACAGCCTGGCTGAGGAGCTGAAAAACAATACCAAAAGCGAGAAGAGTGCCAAATTGTCCCTTAGCATTAAGTCCGATTTTTATGCCCCGCCAGGCGATAACACCCAACAGACCTACTACAAGCAGAACCCCGAAAATCCCGAGCTCTTCGGCAATGATAGGAATAATAAAGTCTGTGTGCGCCTCGGGAAGATAATTCATTTTTTGCACACTCTCTCCCAGTCCCACACCGAACAACCCGCCATGGGCAATCGCAATGTAGCCCTGAATCAGCTGATAACTCCCTCCGCCTACAGCATCTGCATTCGCAAATGGGTCCATAAAGGATACCAGCCGGGCCAGGCGGTACGGTTCTGTCAGCGCAATATAAGCAAATAAAGCTGCAGCCACTCCTCCGAGCATAAACATATGCCGAAACTTTGCTCCTGATAAAAAGACAATTACAATTGTTGTCATCATCAGGGCCGCGGCTGTCCCGACGTCAGGCTGCATCACAATAAATCCAAGCAGCACAGCGACAACGACAAGCGGAGGCATGACCCCTTTCATAAACGAGTCAATATACTTTTGTTTTTGGGAATAAACCTGAGCCAGATAAATAATCAAACTCAATTTTACAAATTCCGCGGGCTGAATGTTTATCGGGCCAAAGCCGATCCAGCTTTTCGCCCCATTTACTTCATTACCTATTACAAGTACGAGCATAAGTAAAAAAATGGATAATCCTATCAATAAAGGCGTTGTTTTTTTCCACTTTTCATAAGGCACATGCATCATGAAAGCAAACACAGCTATTCCTATAATAAAAAACATTATCTGCCGCTTAAGAAAAAAGGCCGCATCATCATAAGCCCTCATTCCGAGCGGAAAGCTTGCGCTGTACACCATAATGATGCCAAACAGTGTTAAGAGCGCGACCGCACCGATCAAGAGCCAGTCGTAATCTTTATATCTCCACGTTTTCATGTTTCACCTCTAATGCCGCGCTGTTTTTGAGCGGCTTGATGCGTTTGTCTCATTTCCATAAAGTGTATTAATTATATCACCATACCTGCCTGAACAAAAGATTAGAAAGCAGGAGTTTTATCTATGCCGAAAAGCGTTTTCCAAGTACTTTTTCCGCCAGGCCGCTTTTCATGGCAAGGGCCATAAACAGCACACCGCCGACAACAACACTGATGATTTCCACCATAAATAAATCCACCCAGCCGCTTCCTGCAAATAAAACTTCCATGCCGTTTCTTGTAATTAAGACGCCAACGCCCATTACTGCAGATAGAAGAGCTACTGTACCTGCCCGGCGCGAGACGCCTCCGAAATGAAAACCGGTAAACTTCGCAATCGCCCAGGCGTTAAATATTACTCCACATGTAAATCCAATAATCGTGCTGTAAATTCCACCGACCGGTCCAAGAAGCAAAAGAAGTACATACGCACTGATAATTTTCACCAGTAAACCGAGCAGCAGGGAGGCAATGGCATATTTCTGGCGGTTGATTCCCTGCAGCACTGCTGCACTCACCGAGAAAAGGGAGAAAACGATCGCCGCATACGCATAATGCTGCAGCACGTAGCTGCCTATTTCCAGTGACTCTGTTCCAAACAGCACACCAAATGTTGGCCTTGCAAGCAGCGACAGTCCAACCGCGGCAGGCACCGATAAAAACAAAATCACCTGGTACGTCTGCGTAATCTGGCGCTGAAGCAGATCCTGATCATTGCCTGTAAAGGATTTTGTGATGGTTGGGATAAGGGTGATTGACATTGCGGTGGCTATTGCTACCGGTATGAGAATCAGCTTATGTGAAGACCCTGCGAACGCTCCGTAGGCGGTTTGAATCTGCCCGGACGTCCAATCACCGGTCTGCTCCAACGCCCGGGTAAAGGTGAACATGTCCACCATCTGAAACAGTGGAATGGCCAGTCCGACGAGGGACAACGGCAGAGCGTACCGGATAAGTTCACTGTACATGCTTGTTAACGGAAGATCACTCGACACCGTGCTTCCAGCCTGTTCCCGCTGCAAAAAGCGCTGTCTTTTTTTCCAGTAAAAAATCAGTACGGCCATGCTGGCCAGCCCACCGACAAACGCACCGAAGGTGGCAAAGCCAATAGCTGTTCCAAGATTTCCATCGACAGCATACAGAATAAACAAAGCCATAGCCAAAATGAATACGATACGGACAACCTGCTCTATAACCTGGGAAACCGCTGTCGGCCCCATCGACTGGTGGCCCTGAAAAAACCCCCTCATGATTGCCATCGTCGGAATTATCATTAAAGCAAAGCTGACCATGCGGATCGTAAATACAATATCATCTGACGTAAAAGCTTCACTCGAATCAAATGATATTAAATTTACGATAAGCGGAGCACCGAAAAATAAAATAAGGAACGCGGCAATCCCGGTCAGAGTCATAAAAAAAAGACCCGACTTAAACAACCTTCGGCCTGTTTCAAAATCCCCCATCGCATTATATTTGGATACAAATTTTGACATAGCCATTGGTATCCCAAGCGTAGCTACACTAAGCATTAATGTGTACGGCTGGTAGCCGTATTGATAAAGCGCGATCCCCTGCTGGCCAACCATGGCTGCGAAAGGAAATATGTAAATCATTCCTAAAAATTTTGAAATAAACGTTGCTATGCTTAAAAGAAGCGTTCCCCGCAAAAATTTTGAATCAGACATTCTTATGTTCAGCTCCATCGTGTAATCGTCTTTTGCTTTCTATGCGAATTTTACCATACTATTTTCCATTCTGGCGTCCCTTTGCCTGAAAATTAATACCGGAGGCAAAAGAAAGCGCCCGTTCTGGATAAACGGGCGTGCTTTTTATTATACGTCACTTAATCCTTTAATATAAAACGTTCGCTTTCGAGGACCGTCAAATTCACAAAAATAGATGCCCTGCCATGTCCCCAGCACGAGCTCTCCCTGCTCTACAATGATCGTCTGCTGCGTCCCCACCGTACTTGCTTTTAAGTGTGAAGCAGAGTTTCCCTCGGCATGCCGGTATTTTTCATGCTCCCAGGGATACACTTCATCGAGACGCATGAGCATATCACGCTGGACGTTTGGATCAGCGTTTTCATTTACAGTAATTCCGGCCGTCGTATGCGGGGAATAGACGATCACCGCCCCGTGGTCGAGCCCCTCCTCCTTCACATACGTACGGATCTTCTCGGTAACATCTATCATTTCTGCATGTTCATTTGTAGATAGTTCAAGCTTTCGCAGCATTGGAACCGCCTCCTTTATCCTTGTGTAAAAATAAATTTTCTCTTATGATACAATACAGCTATTATAACCGATTACGAAGCATTTTAATCTTCATGAGCTATGCTTCGCACTCGTAAGGAGAGAATGAATAAATGACGAACGTCATTGTTATCGGCGGCGGCCCTGCAGGATTAATGGCCTCGGTTGCTGCCGCAGAGCACGGCGCCGATGTTACATTAATAGATAAGGGATCCAAGCTTGGAAGAAAGCTCGCCATTTCCGGCGGCGGCCGCTGCAACGTCACGAACCGCATGGAACGAAAAGAACTGATCGAACACATTCCCGGTAACGGCAAATTTATGCACAGCCCGTTTTCCATCTTTGATAATGAAAATATTATCCGCTTTTTCGAAAATCTTGGTATCGACCTGAAGGAAGAAGACATGGGCCGAATGTTTCCTATTAACGATAAAGCTATTACTGTCGTAAATACGCTGCTTGACGAAATGGAACGGCTCGGGGTCCAGACACGAACCAATACCAAAGTCGCTTCCATCGATTACGGCGATACCCAGGTCCAGGGGCTTTATTTAGAGGACGGCACCTACCTTCAGGCTGACCGCGTTATTATTGCTTCCGGAGGCAAGTCCGTGCCCAAAACCGGTTCCACTGGGGATGGCTATCCCTGGGCGGAGGCGGCCGGGCATACAATCACGGAGCTGTATCCGACGGAGGTGCCTATTACTTCTCCCGCCGCTTATATCCAGGACCGCACGCTTCAGGGAATTTCGCTTTCCGGCGTTGCCCTTACTGTTTACCGGCCGGGCGGCAAAGCTATTAAAACCCATACCGGTGACATGATTTTCACCCATTTTGGTGTTTCCGGACCAATCGGACTGAGATGCAGCCAGTATGTGGTGAAAGCCTTAAAAAAATACAAAGCTGATCAGATAGAGCTCAGCCTTTCCCTATATCCCGAGGAAAATCATGAATCCATGTTTCAGCGCCTTGTCTCGCTGAAAAAAACTCATGAAGCAAAAACGGTTAAAAATGCCCTGAAGGGTCTTACCACGGAACGACTGCTGATGTTTTTCCTGCAGGAAGCAGGCATTTCCAGCACCATGATCATCGGTGAGGCAGCGAATAAAAAACTGCGTGCCCTTGCTCTCTTTTTTACCGATTTTCGTTTTCCGGCAGATGGAACGCTTTCCATCGAAGAAGCATTTGTAACCGGCGGCGGGGTGTCCATCAAAGAAGTGTTTCCAAAACGGCTTGAATCCAGGCTGAAAAGCGGATTATTTTTCTGCGGGGAAATTTTAGACATTCACGGCTACACTGGCGGCTTTAACATCACCTGTGCCTTCTCCACCGGCTATACCGCTGGAAAATCGGCATCCGAGCAGCTAACTGCGCAATCCGAAACGCCTCCTTCCTATTCAAAAAGCTGACCGCTCATGCGGCCAGCTTTTTTTAATTAGCTACAATGTTTACAAGCTTCCCTGGAATGGCAATGACTTTTCGCACTGTCTTCCCTTCAAGCTCCTGCACAATCTTTTCCTGTTCCATGGCCGTTGATTCAAGGTCCTTCTCGTCAGCATCTCTTGGGACAACTGCTTTTGCCCGGAGCTTCCCGTTAACCTGAATGATTATTTCAACTTCCTCTTCAATAAGCATTTGCTCATCGTGTACTGGCCAGTTGCTTCGTGAAATCGAACGCTCTTCCCCGAGACGGCTCCACAGCTCTTCGGACAGGTGAGGAGCGATAGCGCTCAACAGCTGCAGAAACCCTTTTAATTCCTGTTTCGGCAGCGTCTCCTGCTTGTTCGCTTCGTTGACAAAGACCATCAGCTGACTGATACCAGTATTAAACCGCAGTTCAGTGAATTCTTCGGTGACCTTTTTCACCGTCTGATGATACGTACGTGCAAACGATTCCGATGCTTCCTCCTCCCGAATCTCCGGACGGATAGAGCCTTCGTCGGTTACAATTAAGCGCCAGACCCGGTCCAGAAAACGTCTCGCTCCGTCCAGACCGCTGTTGGACCAGGCAATTGAAGCGTCAAGCGGGCCCATGAACATTTCATACAACCGCAGCGTATCTGCCCCGTGGGTACGAATAATTTCATCCGGGTTCACGACATTCCCTTTTGATTTACTCATTTTTTCATTGTTTTCCCCGAGAATCATTCCCTGGTTGTACAGCCGCTGGAACGGCTCTTTTGTAGGTACTACTCCGATATCATATAAAAACTTGTGCCAAAACCGTGCGTACAGCAGATGAAGCACTGCGTGTTCCGCGCCGCCGATATATAAATCAACCGGCAGCCATTTCTCAAGCGCTTCTTTGGAAGCAAGCTCTTCATCGTTATCCGGATCAGCAAAACGCAGGAAGTACCAGCAGCTGCCGGCCCACTGCGGCATAGTGTTTGTTTCCCGGCGTCCCTTCATGCCTGTTTCCGGGTCAGTGACCTCCAGCCATTCCGTATTGGTGGCAAGCGGCGATTCGCCGGTGCCTGAAGGACGGAACTCATCCATTTCCGGAAGCTCGAGCGGCAGTTCTTCTTTCGGAAGCGTCGTCATCGAACCGTCCTCCCAGTGAATAACCGGAATCGGCTCTCCCCAGTACCGTTGGCGGCTGAAGAGCCAGTCACGCAGACGGTAGGTTGTTTTTTTCCGGCCAATATCTTTTTCTTCAAGCCATTCGAGCATTTTTCCAATAGCTTCGTCTTTATATAAACCGTTCAGAAACTCGGACCTTACGTGCGGGCCGTCCTCCGTATACGCTTCTTTGGATGTGTCTCCGCCTTCAACTACCTCCACAATCGGAAGATCAAATGTTTTCGCAAATTCGTAGTCCCGCTCATCATGCGCTGGCACAGCCATAATCGCTCCGCTGCCGTATGTAGCGAGAACGTAATCAGCAATCCAGATCGGCATTTGTTCACCATTCACCGGGTTGATCGCGTAGGAGCCTGTAAATACGCCGGATTTTTCCTTTTGCAGCTCTGTGCGTTCAAGATCACTTTTCATAGCTGCCTCGTGCTGGTACTTCTCTACAGCTTCCTTCTGCTCCGGCGCAGTAATTTCCTCTACATACTCATGCTCCGGGGCAAACACACAGTAGGTCGCACCGAACAATGTATCCGGACGGGTCGTAAATACATCAAACGAAAGATCCTTCCCTTCAACGTGAAAGGTCAGCTCCGCTCCTTCCGAACGGCCGATCCAGTTGCGCTGCATTTCTTTAATGCTGTCCGGCCAGTCCAGGCCGTCCAGGTCTTCAAGCAGACGATCAGCATAGGCTGTAATCTTGAGCATCCACTGCTTCATCGGCCGGCGTTCCACCGGATGTCCGCCGCGCTCACTTTTTCCATCGATCACTTCTTCATTGGCGAGAACTGTTCCAAGCGCCGGGCACCAGTTGACTGGCACTTCATCAATGTACGCGAGACCGTGTTCATACAGCTTTGTAAAAATCCACTGGGTCCATTTGTAATAATCGGGGTCTGTCGTGTTAATTTCTCTCGCCCAGTCATAGGAGAATCCCAGTTCCTTAATTTGGCGTTTGAAATTGGCAATGTTTGCCTGGGTGAATTCCCGCGGGTTTTTCCCGGTATCGAGTGCAAATTGCTCCGCCGGAAGGCCAAAAGCGTCCCAGCCCATCGGATGCAGCACATCGTAGCCCTGCATGCGTTTCATTCTTGAGGTGATGTCTGTTGCTGTGTAGCCTTCGGGGTGGCCTACGTGCAGGCCGGCTCCGGAAGGATAAGGAAACATATCCAGTGCATAATATTTCGGGGCGCCGGTATCTGCGTTGGATACGGCAAAGATTTCATTTTCCTCCCAGTATGACTGCCATTTAGGTTCTATCTGTTGGTGGGGATATGCCATGATTGTCGTTCCTCCTTTAAATAGTTGGAGCATCTGTACTGATTTTATCTGTAAAAAAAGCCTCTCTCCCAGCTGGAAAGCAGGGACGAGAGGCTTAAATTCCACGAAACAAACGGCGGGACGCGCACACGCCACTCAAGTGCGTTTCCGACTCTGACGCTTCGCTCACCCGTTTTCGTCAAGCGTCTGCTGGGTGCATAACGATAAACAAAGTACGCCGATATTCAATACTTGATATTTTATGAATTTATCCCCCTGCTGTCAAGCCTTTCTACGTGGTTCTTTTCCTTTGCACTTTGGGAATACAGGCAAAACATGCTAAAATAAGAAAGAATATTTTATGCACGATGGAAGGAGAGGCTCTTCATGAGCTCGGAATTATCTAACGAACAGCCGCTTGTCTGGGGAGAGAAGCGGTATCATACATGGAATCATCATTTAAAGGAATCATTCGGCCATAAAATCTTTAAAGTACCGCTCGACGGTGGATTTGACTGCCCGAACCGTGACGGAAACGTCGCTCACGGCGGATGCACGTTCTGTTCTGCGGCAGGATCCGGGGATTTTGCCGGCAACCGTGCCGACGATGTGGTGACCCAGTTTCATGAAATTAAAGACCGTATGCACAAGAAATGGAAAAACGGAAAATACATTGGTTATTTCCAGGCATTCAGCAATACTTACGCCCCTGTTGAAGAACTGCGGGAAATGTACGAAGCAGTACTCGCCCAGGATAACGTCGTTGGTCTTTCCATTGCGACGCGCCCGGACTGCCTCCCGGACGATGTAGTCGAATACCTGGCCGAGCTGAATGAACGCACCTACCTGTGGGTCGAGCTCGGGCTGCAGACAGTGCATGAAACGACTGCTGAAACAATCAACCGGGCTCACGACTTTGATTGCTATAAAGAAGGCGTCGACAAGCTCCGCAAGCATAACATCCGCGTATGCTCCCATATCATTAACGGCCTTCCACAGGAGGACCATCAAATGATGATGGAAACGGCCCAGGCCGTGGCTGACCTGGACGTTCAGGGTATTAAAATTCATCTGCTCCACCTGCTGAAAAAGACACCGATGGTCAAGCAGTATGAAAAAGGAATGGTGGAGTTTCTCGGCCGGGATGAGTACGTCAGTCTTGTCGTGGATCAGCTCGAAATTCTGCCGCCTGATATGCTCATTCACCGCATCACCGGTGACGGGCCGACCGAGCTTCTTATCGGACCGATGTGGAGCGTGAACAAGTTTGAAGTACTAAATGAAATTCATAAAGAACAGGTTCGCAGACACAGCTGGCAGGGAAAATATTATCAGCCTGCCCCGGCAGCTTTATGACTCTGCCGAAAGCCGTGGCTTTCGCCCATTGGATGATTGCACAAAATATCCGTCCCGGGGACACCGTAATTGATGCCACTTGTGGAAATGGCGGGGATACCGCCTTTCTTGCAGAGGCGGTGTCTCCTTCCGGTCATGTGCATGCTTTCGACATTCAAAGCGAAGCCATCCAGGCTACATACGCACGATTACAAAAGAAAAGCCTGGAGCCATACGTCACGCTGCATCACTGCAGTCATGAATACGCAGCGTCTCTGCTCACTGATGAGGAAAAAACCAGCATCCGTGCAGCCGTTTTTAACCTCGGTTATCTGCCGGGGAGCGATAAACAGATTGTGACGTCTGCTTCTTCTACAACTGCAGCGGTTCTTTCTTATCTTCATACGTTCCCGTCAGGCGTTCCGGTTATCGTGGTCATTTACCACGGCCACCCGGGAGGAAATGCAGAACGTACAGCCGTTGAGAACCTTGCTGCTGAATTTTCGGAAGACGAAGTACGGGTGCTGCGGTACAGCCTGGAATTTCAGGAAAAGACGCCCCCCTATGTGTTAACCTTTGAAAAAACAGCAGAAGAAACTCCTTATTTATCCAAATTAGTTCAAGCTTATTCACATATATCTACGAAGGGATGATGAATCATGTCAGAAGTGGTGAAATCTATTTTAGAGCACAATCAGCAGTTTGTTCAAAACAAAGAATATGAAGCTTTTCAAACGGATAAATTCCCAAATAAGCGTATCGTCGTTTTAACGTGTATGGATACCCGGCTCATTGAACTGCTCCCTAAAGCTATGGGCATCCAGAATGGAGATGCAAAGCTGATCCGTAACGCCGGGGCAATGATTACGGATCCATATGATAGTATTACCCGCAGTATTCTGGTTGCCTTATACGAATTAAAAGCAGAAGAGGTCCTGATTGTCGGCCATTACGGATGCGGCATGACTGGTCTTCAGGCCGGCCAGGTGCTTGAAAAAGCGTACGACCGCGGAGTTTCATCCGATGCAGAGGCAGTGATGCATGCTGAGGGAGTCTCCGTGCACGAATGGCTGCGCGGCTTTTCGGATGTGGAGGACAATGTGCATCAATCGGTCCAGGTTATGAGAAATCATCCGCTTCTCCCACCGGGAACCCCAGTGCACGGCCTTGTTATTTCTCCGGAGACCGGAGAACTGACGTCGCTTGATACGGCTGATATGTAAAGAAGAACCGCCTTTTCTTTTTCGGAAGAGGCGGTTCTTTGTTTATATTTTTTTCCGGTACATCCATGAGTTCCAATAGTAAATAAGCGAGGTGATGCCGCCAAAGCGGAGCAGATGCTTTGCCTGCTGCTTCATTGTTTCATTTGCCTGTACTTTTTCATCGGACAAATAAATGGAGAGAAGACCTTTGTTTAGCTGTTTATGAAACCCGGCCTCCGGCAGCTTGGCTACTTTTTTGTCGGCCTCGGACTTGAAAAATTCCAGCCGGGACATCATATGGCCGGCTGAGGCGTATTTTTCGGTGAAATTCAGAGAGCCCTGCTCCACGTCCTCCTCCTGGTCAATAAAGTAATCAAGCAGAATGTGCATTCCCTGCACATAAGGAAAATGGGCTTCTTTAATCGATTTCGCCTGAAGCTCTGCAAGCGGCGAACGGGCAGCGTACCCGGCCAGTGCATAGATACCGAGCGTCGATCCGGACGCAGCGCAAAATTCATACCAGGCCATCGGCGGAATCCGGTCTTTAAAGTGCTCATAAAGCTCAATCAGCTTTGCTTCACGCTCATTGACATCAATATGCTTGTATATCTGCATCTCCCTGTAATACATGGACAGCTCCTCCATATACGGCTGAGCACCAGAAAGGCCCGGGAAGCTCTGCAGAGCAGACTGGCACGTTTCAACCAATTCTGCTAAAAAGCCGCCGTCCCCTTCCCCTTTTTTCTTTTTAAGGTAATCCTGCTGACTGGCTCCGGGATCCAGGGCATGCTTCAAGGCTTCATGAATATCACGATAAAAGGTTACGCCCTCCTCCTGGCTCATATCACAGATACTATCCAAATAATCGCTGATATTTTGATAGGCTACAATAAAACGCAGTAACTCGCCCCGGATATGCTCCGGGGCAATCAATGCATAGAGCGATCCACCTTCGTAATGAAAGGTTTTTTCATCAATTGCTTCAAGCGCTGCCTGGCGGTATAAATTATCCGGGATCTGCTCTGCTTTCTGCTTCCATTCGCTTAAATACTGGCGGGCAGCCGGCAGGGTCTGCTTCACCCCGTAATACATAATAGTTGGTATAGACGTTGGTGCTGACATTTCAAAAGGCCTCCTTGATTGGCTGGTTCATATTAGGAATGCTGGTTCATAAAGTGAATGATATATCTTACTACTCGTTCCTGCTCCGGCTCATTTAATATTTCATGATAAAGATTATTCCATATTTTGATCGTCCGTTCAGATGTATGCAGCCGGTTGAACCAACGGACAGTCGCTTCTTTATCAACAATATAATCCTCTCCGGCCTGCATAACCAGAAGTGGAGTATCCGGAAAGCTTTCCGGCTGCGCCAGACTGATCCGCATTGACCGGATCATTTCCTGGTACCAGCGGACGGTGACCGTATCATTCACCAATTCATCCCTTTGGTATTCTGCTCTTGTTTCAGGATTTCTTGTTAGATACTCGGCCTGGATGCCGGTCCGGAGAGGTTTACCCGGCATAAGCCGGTGCGCCAGCCTCCCGGAGAGCTCCCGGATCCTGTTTGGATATTCGTATAATCCGAGTGCCGGAGAGGATAAAATAATTCCTTTCACTGGCATGTACCGCTCGGATACCGCCCGAATGACAATTAATCCTCCCATACTGTGTCCAAGCATAAAAATAGGCAGCTTAAAGGAAGCTGCTTCTCTGTACCATTCATATACTGTATCTGTGTATTCACGGAAGCTGTCTATATGTCCTCTTCGTCCTTCAGTCTCCCCATGTCCCGGCAGATCTCCGGTTATCACATGCAGATGCTGGCGCTTCAATACATGGATCAGCCATTCATACCGCCGGTAGTGTTCTCCTGATCCATGAACCAGCACAACAACTCCACGCGGGCGGTCCACTAATCTTTTTTCCACTATTATCGCCCCCTTTTTCCTCAATCCAGTACCCCGGGAAATATATCTTTCTTTATTTTACTATTATTTTTGCTACACTTGCATTAGAAATGCAGAATAAATTTCGGAAAGTGTGGGTTTTTTATGATTTATCCGTACAACAACCAGTACCCTTCCATTGCTCCCACTGTTTTTTTAGCAGATTTCACGGTCATCACTGGTGACGTTACCATCGGCGAAGAATCGAGCATTTGGTTTCACACCGTTATTCGCGGGGACGTAGCACCTACGCTGATTGGCAGCAGAGTCAATGTACAGGATCAATGCCTGCTGCACCAAAGCCCGAAGCATCCTTTGATTATTGAAGACGACGTTACTGTCGGTCATCAGGTGATGCTTCATTCCGCCATTGTAAGAAAGAAGGCACTCATCGGCATGGGGTCTACATTGCTTGACGGTGCAGAGATCGGTGAAGGAGCGTTCATCGGTGCCGGCAGCCTGGTCCCGCCCGGAAAAACGATTCCTGCCGGCGTACTTGCCTTTGGACGTCCGGCCAAAGTCGTTCGTGACCTCACTGAAGAGGACAAAGAAGACATGGAGCGTATCCGCCTCGAATATGTTGAGAAAGCCAAGCAGTATAAAGAAACAAGCCGCAGGCATCAATGATGTCCGCGGCTTGTTTTTAATATTGATGTGGGATGTCTCTCGTTATAATTTCACCTGCCACCGGCGCTGTCTGCTGAACCGGTGCAGCTGTTGCCATCATTATTACAATGAACGCAGCATACCATAAACCTGCCTTTTTCATTTCTTCACCCCTTTATTATATGTTCGTTTTAGTATATTCGAACTATAAAAAGAGTGTTTTCCGCTTCTGACTCCAAAATCGATCAATTTCCTAAGACTTTCCTCTTTTTTCTACAGATTTCTTCCCGTAAAATAATTATAGGAATATTTGAGAGATAGGGAGAGAACTATATTGATGGATTTTTCACGGGTGGGAAATAAAATACAGGAGCTGCGAAAATACCGGGGCTACACACAAAAGGAGCTTGCCAAAGATATTTGTACCCAGGCGCAGATCAGTAAAATTGAGAAGGGGACCATCGTTCCATATTCAAGCACCATGTTTTATATTGCTGAACGGCTCGGAGCCAGCATGTATTACTTTTTTGAAGAAGCGTTAACAGACCGCAGCGACTACGTCCGCTCTGTATTCAGTATGCTTGAAACGTGCCGGTTCGAGCATGATTACGTTTCGATGCGGGAGCTTCTTTCCAGGGAGGAAGACAACCCCATTTTTAAAATCGGCTATTATGAGCAGTACATGCTTTGGCATAAAGCTATTTGCGCCTACGAACTGGACAAAGATCCGGAGCGGGCTCTCGAACTGGCTTCTTCTGCCCTCGATGCTTACCACAAAGGAATTTATACGGAACGTAAGGGTGAAATCATAAACGCCATGGCGATTATTTACAACCTTGAACACGAATACAAAAAAGCTGCGGACGTATGCCGGAAAGCACTGCAGGACCATCAGAGCCTGGTGCACCCGGAGAATAAATACATTGAATTAAAGCTGACATATACTTTAACTAAAGCGCTGACCTATCAGGGTGCTTACCAGCAATCCATCGACTGGTGTTCAAAGGGAATCAACCGCTGCATTGACCTTCAGAACAGCTACGTTTTAGGGGAACTGCTTTATCAGCGGGGACAAAACCTTCTGGTGCTGGGATTTGATGAATCCGCTCTTCAGGACTGGGATCAGGCGTGTTCCATCTTTGATACGATGAAGCAAATCGGCCTCGCAGACCACATCCGTCAGGAAATCGACGATTATACAAGAGACGGGACCATTCATCTGCATACACTGCAATAATATATAAAAGCCGGGGGAAACGTTCCTTACCCCGGCTTTTATAGTATTCACTTTTTCAAATGGTACATGAACGTTTCAAGCTGCCGGAGATCCGTAATATTTTCATTGCACCTGCGACTGTCCTGGCAGATATAGTTGCCCCGGCTCGTATATGTTTCTTTTCCGGCCTTCACTACTGCCATAAAAAGCCCTGTCTCTTCCTGTTTGCTGCAGATCGTACAGATGCCTTTTCCAGGAGTATTCCGAAATGTCCCAAACACACCCGTCAATCTCCTCTGGTCCGTAGTAATAATATATTTTCGTTCTGCGCGGATGTCATTCCAGCCCAGATAAGATATATTTTTCAGTTCCTCATCTTCCAATGATGGCATTGTCAGCTTTTTCGCCTTTGGAAACAGCTTTTTAATCCGTTCTACAGTTACAGCCGGGAATGGAACAACATACATTTTCAACTCACCGAGCATCTGCTCTGCCTGAGTGCTGTCCTCTACATAAAGAATCTTTTCTAACAGGCGTTCCTGCTCATCGTTCATCGAATGAAAGCTGTTAATAATTTGATCAAAGGCACTGTGCTTTAATGCACTGATTACATCAGCATCTTTTACTGTAGCGTGCGCATGGGCGAATTTCCATACATGCTCTTTAATAAAATTAAACTGATCATTGCGCAAAAATGGTTCAATTTGAATCATTTACCCATTCCTCATTTCAGTATAGTAAGCTTCCGTTTTTATGTTGAACAGAATGCTTTATACAGCGGTGAATATAAAGCCATCATCAGTAATTCCCCTAAGATTGCGGTATTAGTATACAACAAATTAGTTTTTGTAGAAAACTATAAAAAAGAAGGCAACAAACGTCAGTAATTCTCTGTCAGGCATCGGATCATAAACTGAATATTTTTTGTCCGCTCTGTTCTTTTTGGAAGTACATAGGAAAAAAACCTTTTTGCATCGATGCCTTCAATGGATAAAAGCTCCAGCGAGTTGTGTTTTTGTTCTTCCTCAATCGCTGCTTCTGATAACAAAGATAAGCCAAGACCGCTTTTAACAGCTTCTTTAACCCCCTGCGTGCTGCTGATCATCAGAAGTGAACGTATACGTATCCCGTTTGCATTCATCACATAATCAAACGATTCCCTGGTCCCGGATCCCTTTTCGCGCACCACCCATTTCTGGTCCTGCAGCTCCTCCCGGGTTCGAGGCGAAAAGGAATTGGATGTATTCTTAACTACCGCCAGGCGATCCGTCTGAAACGGTGTCAGCGTAATATCGGCAGCCCTGCTGTGCCCTTCCACCAGGCCGATATCGACTTTCAGCGTCCGGACCAGCTGAATGATTTCCTCTGTATTAGCAATAGTCACTTCAAACTGAATCCCTTCATACTCACCCTGCATTCTGGCCATTACTTTTGGGAGCACGTATTCCCCAATCGTAAAGCTGGCCCCGATATGAATGGTTCCGCTCACTTCCTCGTGCATCGTATATATAGCTTCCTTCATATGGACGTATGTGCCCATCAACTGACGGGCATGATCCAAAAACACCTCACCCTCCCTTGTGAGCATCAATGACTTTGTTGTCCGCTGAAAAAGCGGAGCAAGAAATTCCTGTTCAAGATTTTTTATATGCACGCTTACAGTCGGCTGGGAGAGGGAGAGCACCTCCGAGGCTTTTGTGAAATTTTTTTCCTCCACGACGGTCAAAAAAGTTTTTAATTCGTCAATATGCATAGGCCCTCCCATTTATTAATAATATTAATTAATTTCATTATATATATTTGTTTTTATAATAAAAAGAGCAGGAGTACAATAGCGTTAATGATTAGGAGTTGAAGACTGATGAAACGATTTGTTTCTTCCATTCCCACGCTAACGTCCGGAATTATCTTTACGTTTATTGCTGCTGTGCTCAGCAGCGCACTAGCAGAGTCCGCTCCATTCTCAGCGATGGGCGCGCTTGTTACTGCAATACTTTTAGGCGTATGCTGGCGCTTCACCGCAGGAGTGCCCGATCGTGCGCTCCCCGGAATCACTTTTTCAAGCAGGCACTTGCTTAGGCTCGGCATTATTTTCCTCGGGGCCCGCCTGCATTTAGGAGATATTTACGAATCCGGATTTAACGCCTTTTTTATCGCTGCTTCCGGGTTACTCATTGCGCTTTTTGTCATTTACTTTGCTGCCAGAGCTTTAAAGATAGATAAAACGCTCAGTCTGTTAACAGCCTGCGGTACAGCTATCTGCGGAGCTTCAGCTATCGCAGCCATTGCCCCGATTGTAAAAGCAGAACATAAAACTACTACTGCGAGCATCGCGATTATCGCAGTGGTTGGTACTCTTTTTTCCGTTTCCTATGCTTTTCTGTTTCCGTTTTTGGGGATGAATGCATATGAATATGGCGTTTTATCCGGAGGAACTCTCCATGAAGTGGCTCACGCTGTAGCGGCATCTGAAGCCGGCGGTACAGTTTCGGAAGACCACGCCCTGATCATTAAATTAACGAGAGTTGCACTTCTCATCCCGGTAGCACTTGTAGTTGCCATGCTTCAAAGCCGTAAAGAAAAGCGGGCCTCCCATACAATTCCGGTTCCATGGTTTATTTTCGGATTTTTAGCAGTGAGTCTGGCCAATACCTTTAATCTGCTCAGCGATTCGGCAGCTGCTTTTATGGTCTCAGCTTCATATATTTTTCTTGGCATGGCTATGGCTGGCTTTGGAATGCAGATGCCTGCTGCCTCTTTTAAAACCATTAGTTCAAAGATGTTTATCGTGGCAGTTTGCGGATCGCTTTTATTATCCTTTTTCGGCTACGTTCTTATTGAAGTTATGCTTTAAACTGACCGTTGATGCAAAATCTGTTTGAAGCAGCTTCTTTAAGGGTAAACAATTATATTCACACTACCGCGGAGGCTGACCATGAAATTTTCAGGCACGATTTTAGTCGTAATGGCTGCGGTACTATGGGGTATTTCAGGTGGATTGGCAGATATACTATTACATAAGGGCTGGGACCCGTTAGTTATTTCATTTTACCGAGGGGCTGTAGGTTTTGTCTGTATTTTTATATGGTTCCTTCTACGGCTTCGGCAGACCGGGTCACCCTCCGCCCGCTTATTTATATGGGCCGCTCTTGCCGGGGCAGGCGTCGCCGGCAATTTCACCTTTTACTTTCTTAGTATCGAGGCCTCGAGCGTAGCAATTGCTGCTACGCTAATGTATACCGCACCTATATTTGTATTTTTGATTTCTTTTTTTCTAAAGCAGGAGCCCTCTACTTTTTTCAAATGGGGATGTATTGCAGTAGTGCTTGTAGGAATTTTTCTCCTGACAGGTGCTTATGACACAAGCGGTTCTTCGGTTACACTTGCAGGCGCTGCTGCCGGCCTCAGTGCCGGCCTTTCGTACGCGTTGTTTATTTTTGGATTTAAATACGCCTCTGCAGTCGGTAGACCCGAAACCTCTTTAACGATCGCTTTTTTTGTTTTTTGTGTAATTCTTCTGATGTTTGTCGACCAACAGGAAGCAGTATCCGTTTTAACATCCAGTGATATTGGATGGTTTCTACTGCTCGGGCTCGTTGGTGCAGGCATTTCCTTTGTACTGTACGTTATCGGTATCAAGCTGACTACTCCGGTTACTGCTTCAATGGTTGCCATGGCAGAGCCGGTCACCGCTTCTTTGTTTGGCGTGGTTCTGCTTGGAGATAGTCTGACCATCATTCAGGCCCTGGGTATCGTTATCATCCTTGTTTCTATTACTGCATTTAGCGTGCGCCAGTCAGCCTAAAAAAGCAGCTCCCAAAAGGGGGCTGCTTTTCGTTTGAGTAAAAGGCTTTATACTATATGCTCTGATGCAGGCCCGGAACTACCTGTTTTTTCCGTGATACCACTCCTGGAAGCTCCACCACCCCGTTCTGCAGCTTTTTCCCGAATGCCTCTGCGGCTTTCTCTTTCATTGTACCGGCCGCAAGAAGGGTGGAGTCCGCCTGCAGTACATCAGTGATCATTAATATATAAAGGTCCAATGCTTCTGCTTGCACAGCCTGCTCCATTTTTGCGAGCAGCCCTTCACCCCGGTTTAATATTGCTGCAGCTCCTACCGTATTCACTTGAGCAATACGTACCTTCAAGCCGTTCATATCAAAATCTTTCATGTCGGTCTGTATTAAATCAGTATCTTTCGTCGTACTCCAGTCTGTACCTGCCTTTAAAAGGCTGAGTCCATATGTTTTTATCTCTACCCCGGCAGCTGCTGCCAGTTCTTTCGCAGCCTGCCTGTCTTTTAAAGCAGTAGTTGGGGATCGAAATAACAGGGTATCGGAAATAATAGCTGAAAGCATCAATCCCGCTTCTTTTTCCGGTATCTCAACTCTGTTTTCCCTGTACAACTGGTATACGATTGTCGCTGTACATCCTACCGGCTCCGTTCGAAAGTATATCGGTTCTTTCGTTTCGATATTCGCAATTTTATGATGGTCAATTATTTCTTTAATACGAAAGCTTTCCAGGTCATTAATGCTTTGCTGTCGTTCGTTGTGATCCATTAGTATTACCGGTGTGTCTTCTTTAAGCCCGCGAATTAATTGCGGTTTTTTCTGTTTAAAGTATTCGAGCGCATAAGTGGTTTCGTTATTTATTTCTCCCAGTCTTCCCGCCTGGACCTCTTCGCCCAGCCTCTTTTTTAAATACGCGTAGGCGATAGGTGAAGCAATTGCATCGGTATCTGGACTTTTATGACCAAAAATAAATGTCGGCACAGACCTTACTCCTTGTGTTTTTTGACATTTTATTTAAATGAGTGCTTCTTTCTTTTTAAAATGATAAAAAGCCTCCCGCAGATAAGCAGAGAGGCCTGTATGGCACGTATATTATAAAAAACTGATGGAGGTAATGGATTTCATAATCTGCTGCACACCTGTCAGCATGGTCGGCATTTGCTCAATACTCATAAACGGCACAACAACGTAAAACATAGAAAGACCCATTACCATCATTAATACAATCGGGTTTCGCAAACTGCAGACCTCTTTTCTCCGAAATAATTAATTAAACACTATCATATCAACCCAAATATGATTTTTGTGTTTTATTATTCACTTGTAACGTAAACGTAATTTCTTTAATCTTTTATTCATCAAATGGTTATTTTTGTTACTTATTTTACCCGGAATTCATTCTTTGCTGGCTCCATGGAATTTTAAAACCTACAAGTTCAATCTGCAGTTGATCGATACGCTTGGTCTGACCTTCTACATATCCGTGGTCATGAAGAACATTAATAATTTCCTGTATTTCCTCCCACTGCTCATTGCTTGCTGTATAAGGCACTTCCAGAATAACAATGTCATCATGCTCTTCAACTGTAGAACAAAACTGATGGTTTTTAACCCAGTTTATACCTTTCCCCATAGTTCTCCCCTCCAAGTGATATTGGACCTATGAATATATACCCTTTCACCTATGATATACACTTGAAATTATTAAAAAATCGATTTTTTCTTTGTCTTTTTCCCAGCATTTCCGCGTATCCGTTTACATTTTTTTATTTGTCTTAATGCACGCTGACGGTTTACTTTCAGTCAGATCCGCGTTACATTATAGAATGATTATTAACCTTACATAATGCTTTTCCTTATATAGTCATTTTCTCACAAGATGATCCAGTACAGCATGATACTTCAAGGACTCTCTTAAGAATTTGACTCGTTTCCTTTTTGGGAACGGGTTTTTTGCGTTGTGTGGCGATATTACTTACGTTCAGGAGGTGCCGGCATGAAAAAGTCGCGTATTCTTTTTATTGGCTTTATGCTTTTTTCGTTATTTTTCGGAGCTGGAAATTTAATTTTTCCGCCATTTCTTGGCTATTCTGCAGGAGATAATTTCACACCTGCAATCCTTGGCTTCCTCTTTACGGGAGTGCTTCTTCCCATCCTTGCCATTATGGCTGTTGTGCAGGCACGATACGGACTTATCAGCATGGGCAGCAGAGTTCACCCCATGTTTGGCCTGCTCTTTGCCGCGCTGATTTATCTATCCATCGGAGCATTATACGGTATCCCAAGAGCTGCTAACGTAGCCTATGAGATCGGCTTCGTTCCAGCTGCAGGTATCGGAGCCTGGTGGACACTTTTACTTTTTTCCTTACTTTTTTTCGCAGTCACCCTTTGGCTGAGCTTAAACCCCGAAAAGATAGTCGATCGCCTGGGCCAGTGGCTGACGCCTATTCTATTCGTTACTTTAGCTGTTTTATTTGTACGGGCATTTTTTATTTTCGATACGAATCCTTCTCCAGCCGAGGCCCCTTATAATAGTTCTCCTTTTATTGGAGGATTTCTTGAAGGATACCTGACGATGGATGCTCTCGGCGCTCTTGCCTTCGGAATGGTTATTGTTAACAGCTTGCGTACGCACGGAGCATCCTCTAAGCGTGAACTGATGTCAGGCGCCGCAATAGCTACTATAGTAGCTGGAATTGGTCTTTCTATAGTCTATGTTTCGCTCGGGTGGATTGGCGCCCGGATGTCACAGCAGGAAGGAATTACGGACGAGGCCGGCATTCTTGAACCAGCCGCAGCCATGCTTTTTGGCCCATCCGGCAGCTTCTTTTTTGGACTGATCGTTCTGCTTGCCTGCCTGACCACGAGCGTCGGCCTGATAACGGCCTGCTCTGAATTTTTTCACAGCGTCATCCCTCGTGTCGCCTATAAATCGTTTGTCGTCTTTTTTACAGTCATCGGGATGCTCGTCACTAATTTAGGCTTGTCTTTAATTTTAAGCATCGCAGTGCCTTTACTTGTATTTATTTACCCGCTCGCTATTGTGCTCATTGTACTTTCGCTTCTCAGACCTATTATTGGTGAAGGCTCCCTAATGTATCAGCTCTCGATTACCTTTACAGGAATCTTCGCGCTTTACGAAGGGCTTTCAAGTGTAGGGGTCTCCGCCCCTGCTGTCACAAGTATTCTTCAGACCTCGCCATTTTTTGAGCAGGGGCTTGGCTGGGTGGTGCCTGCGATTATCGGTGCAGCCGCCGGATACCTTCTCGACAGACTGATGCCTTCACATTCCCCGCAAAAGACTTCCTTTAACGAAAAGTAATATTCCATAAAAAAACTGCCCCTTTTCAGGAGCAGTTTTTTTCTATTCAATGCCGTCACCATCGCGAAGCTCTTCCCGGTAGGCAAATAAGAACAGCAGAGAAACCAGGAGTGCACCGCCGATTAGGTTACCAATACTTGCAGGAATTAAGTTAAAAAGCAGGTATTCGTACCAGGCATGCTCAGTATCTGAAAATACGCCCATACTGAAGTAGCCCATGTTCGCGGCGCTGTGCTGAAAATTACCGGCCACAAATAAAATGACTGGAAGCGCAGTTGCCACTACTTTTCCTGTAACGTCTCTCGCGGCTGTAGTAAGAAACGATGCCATGCCGATTAGCCAGTTAGCCAGAATACCGGATAAAACAACCTGG
This sequence comes from Marinococcus sp. LNHM5E3-2.1, assembly GCF_056034365.1. Classification (NCBI taxonomy): domain Bacteria; kingdom Bacillati; phylum Bacillota; class Bacilli; order Caryophanales; family Bacillaceae; genus Marinococcus; species Marinococcus sp. LNHM5E3-2.1. The sequence goes on along the minus strand of NZ_JBQLIB010000005.1, from coordinate 50,690 downwards.
AACCAGCCGATGCCGCCGGACTCTTTGAATTTCATTTTGTCCGATAAATACACCTGCAGCTCTCCGTAAAATTCCGGCGTCAAGGATCCGGAAAGCTGAATAACTGCAGCAACGAATAGCGCCCCGACCATGTTTCCGATGTATGTCGCAAACCAGAACCTTGCAATCGGCATAAAATAGACGCTGGGCTTTCGAAATAAGTAACTCGGGAGCAGAATATTGATTTCTGTAAATAATACAGCACCGGATAAAAACACCATAACATAAGCCGCTGTAAAACCAAGCCCCGAAAGCAGATAGTACAGCCCCTTCGCTTCTACACCTGTTGCAAGGAGAATCGAAAAAACCGCCCCGAAGGTCATAAATGACCCTGCCAGAATTGCCAGCAGAAACTGTGCCTTGAATTCCTTGCTTAAGTGGTTACGTCCATTTTCACCAAACGCCTGCACCACCTCGGGCGGTTCTTTATACTGCCGGTCGGCTGCCCCGAGCTTTTGTTCTTTCGGCATAATACATCTCTCCTTCTCCTGATCTCTGCTACAGGAGCAGTACAAAGGAAAAACCCCGAAGCAATCGGGGTTTCCGGTTTATCTTTTTCCTTTTATACTCAGCCTTTTACCAGAGCTTCTTTTCCGTAATATGAAGCTTTGAACAAGTCCTTCATCTGCTCGAAGGATGTTTCCCTCGGATTGGTGCCGGTGCATGGATCGCTTAGTGCATTCTGAGCCATTGTATCCAGGTGCTCCTCGAAATCCTTTTCAGGGACACCGAATTCTTCAAGCGTAACAGCCAATCCTAAATCTTTATTGAGTTCAAAAATATACTCTATAAGCGAATCTGTCAATTCTTTATCTGTCTGTCCTTCTAGGTGCAGACGGCGTGCAATTTCTGCATAGCGGTCTTCTACCACTGCACGGTTGAACTCAATAACATACGGGAGATAAATCGCGTTGGCATAACCGTGCGGAATATCGAATGTAGGCCCGCTTTTATGAGCAAGGCTGTGCACATTGCCAAGCACCGCGTTCGCAAACGCCATCCCGGCCATCGCCTGGATGCTGTGCATCTGTTTTCCGGCTTCGTGGTCGCCATTATACGATGCTTTCAAATTATCTTTAATCACTTCAGCACCGCCGAGAGCAAGAATGTTAGTATATAAAGTCCGCGGCTTGGCTACGTAAGATTCGATCGTATGGGTAAAAGCATCCATACCCGTGTAAGCGGCAATATGCTTCGGCAGATCTTCCACCATCACTGGATCAATAATAGCTATATCCGGCGTCAGACCAAAGTCTGCAAGTGGATACTTAACGTTTGTTTTTTCGTCTGCCACTACTGAAAGATTGGAAACTTCAGAACCACTGCCGCTTGTCGTAGGAATACCGGCAAATTTCGCCTTTTGGCGGAGACGCGGCAATTCAAAAGGTTTTGTTGCATCTTCAAAGGAAAGCTCAGGGTGTTCATAAAACAGCCACATCGCTTTAGCAGCGTCCATCGCGGAACCGCCGCCGATGCCTATAATCCAGTCAGGTGCAAAGGAACGCATTTCTTCTGCTCCTTCTTTGACCATTTTTGCGGTTGGCTCCGTATTATATCCTTCAAGAACTTCAGTTTCAATATCTGCTGCAGCAAGGTGCTCCTGAATGCGGTCTAAATTGCCGTTTTTTTTCACAGAGCCGCCGCCAATAACGAGCGTAGCTTTTTTTCCTTCAAATGTGCGCAGTACTTCAAGCGCGTTATCTTCAAAATAGATGTCTCTTGGAATCGTAAATCTGCTCATTAGTGAAGCCTCCTTAGTATTTTAAGCTAAACGAAGATGTCTGGTATGATTGATGAACATCTATTTTAACCACAGATTAGGTATTTCCTTTTAGTCCGGAAGATTAAACATGGCAGCCTTCTCTTCCATGTTTATAAGCATAAAAAAAGCCCGGAGACGGGCCTTTTTTATGCGGATTCATCTTTTGCGAGTACACTGTTCAAGTCTTTTTTGACACTTTCCATGACCTCAGACTTAATTTCATCCAACAGGTCACTTTTTGAATCACCGATCAATTCATCATGCAGCTGCTGCACTAATTCCTGCTTTACATCTTCATATAAATCATCTTTTAATTCGTCAATCAGCGAATGCTTTACATCTTCGACAAGCTGGCTGGTTGCTTCTTCGGAAATGAACGACGAACCTTCTTCTGCGTTGTCTTCTTCGGCTGCCGGTTCTTCCTGTTCCACTTCACCGTTGCTTTCTTCTGCTTTTTCTTCGTTGTCTTCTGATGAATTCTCCTGCTCCTGCGAGGAGTCTCCTTCTTCGTTTTCTTCCGCATCGTCGTCTTCTGCAGCCGGCTCTTCCTGTTCTTCTTCACCTGACGCTTCTTCTTCACTGCTTCCCGCTTCTGAAGAATCTTCATCCGCATCTTCCTCACTGTCCGCTGGTTCCTGCTCTTGTTCCCCAGAAGCCCCGTCTGTATTTTCTTCGGGCTGGTCCTCGCTTTCACCGCTGTTAACCTCGGCCATGATTTCATCAATCATTCCTTTTTTATCTGTAGAGGAGAGCTCAAGGCCGCTCTCTTCTGCAAGAGCCTGAATGTCTTCTATACTCTGCATATATAAATCAATTTCCTCATCTTCACCATCTTCATTCGTAATAACGACGTTTGCCTGGTCCTGATCCTTTTCTTCAGATGAGGAATTCTCCTCCTCATTTTCGCTGCTTGGCTCTTCCTGTTCTTCTTCCTCAGGAAGCTCTTCGTCGCTTTCTTCTTCCTGGTCCTGATTTTCTTCGTTTTCTTCGTCCTCCGACCCCTGGTCTCCCCCGCTGTCTCCATTTTCTACTTCTTCCATAATTTCGTTAATCATATCCTCTTTTTTGGTGGAGGATAATTCGAGGCCGCTTTCTTCAGCAAGAGCCTTGATATCTTTTACACTCATCATGTAAAGATCTACTTCTTCATCTTCACCATTTTCGTTCGTAATAACAACATTTGCCTGTTCTTCTGATGATTGGTCTTTTTTAGCCAATGCAATCCCTCTTTTCATTTCTCTCGTCCGAGAATATATTATTGGATTTTGTTCATACAAAATGGATGATAATCTGCCGGATTTCTTTTTGAAATTCTTCAGGAATGCGTTTTTCGTATCTTGTCGAAATTACGCAGTGATCCTCCCGCTGAATTTCTGTAATCGGATATTGAAATATCAGTTGGTCATCTTCATCTTTCACATAGAAAATCATGCGTGCCCGTTTTTTTACGCCGTTAGCATACCGTCCTTTACCCTGCCATTGTGGAAATCGAAACCCAAAGGTGTATTTGCCGTCTTTCTTCTCCCCCGAAGCCTGTTTATCCAATGGAATGCGGATATTTACTATTCGCCCAGGAAGAACTAACACGAGTAACATCTCCTTATTGAAGAGTGATTTTCACCGTGACGGATTTTCCAATTTAATTTTTGGCCTTATTAATATCATTACCTTTCCTGAAGGCTTTTAATCTTCTACTAAGGAACTAATTTTACGCTTCAGCATGTCACAGGCACCCATCTGGTGCTGTTTATAAAATAAAGCCCCCTGCAGATGTCAGGAGGCTTCGGGCTGTCAGACAGTATATTTATTATCTTCGATCATCTTCTGAATTCTGCGGGCATACTGTCTCTCATTATAAGTGAACAGCACATAATTTTTTCCTGTCGTTTCAATAAAAAGCTGACGCATAGTACCTCCCGGGACACCAATTCTTACAGCATCAGCTTCTGTCCCACTGTACGTGTTGTCAAAATAGAGGTTTGTAATAGTATTTTTGGGTATTTTTATTTTAGAAAACATCCACTTGATTACAATATTTTCTTTATCTTCTTTAATTTTAATTCCCAACATTACATTGCCTCCTTTTACAAAACTTTATCATTAACAATATTAGAAATAAATGTATTTAATAATCGGACTCATTAATAAAAATTTCTGCCGTCTATTACTTCATTACTGCTTTATAAATTTCTTTTTAAAGCATCTACATACCCTTTTACGGCCCGCTGGCTGACTTCTGCCTGCGGCGCAATGCCTTCAAAGCCGTGAAAGCACCCTGGATACAGGTGAAATTCTGCCTTTACGCCGGACTGGCTTAACCGAGAGATATATTCTATCGTTTCATCCCGAAACGGATCCACACTCCCCACCATAGTATAGGTAGGTGGAAGGCCGGAAAAATCCTCTGCCTGGGCTGGAGAAGCGTATGCAGGCACGTCCTCAGTAAGATCGCCGAGATAGGCTTGCCATGCCGCCTGGTTGGAATAATAATTCCATACCCTCGTATCCGTAATTTCCTGGCTGGAAACAGTAATATTTCTATAATCAAGCATCGGGCAAAGCGGCATCTGGAAAGCTACTCCCGGGCCGCCCCTGTCTCTTGCCATCAAGGATACAGCTGCTGTCAGTCCCCCGCCGGCACTGTGCCCTGCTACTCCAATGCGCTCTGCGTCTATACCGAGCTCACCAGCGTGCTCTGCCACCCACTTAAGCCCTGTATAGCAGTCCTCCACTCCGGCGGGATAAGGATGCTCCGGGGCAAGCCGGTACGCCACAGAGATAACTACACATCCTGCTTCGAGCACAAACCTTTCGCACAACTCATCATTCATCTCCGGAGTGCCGCTCAAATATCCCCCTCCATGAATCCAGTATAAGCCTGGAGAAATTGTTTTTACCGGCATGACCGGCTCATATATGCGAACCCGTATATTCTGCCCTTCCTCATGGCCGGGGATATGTTTATCTGTGACTCTTACTTTACTCCGGCTGATGGGAGCTTCCCCTTCAAAGGCCTGTTTTGTCAATACACGGCTGTTTCTGATTTCTTCACGCGTTGAAAACTTCATTTCCGGCAGCCCATCCAGTACTGTTTGCAATTCATTCTGAATTTTTTCTTTCATTTCCGGCTCTCCTGCTTTCTGCTGATGACATAAACTGTATTACAATAAACATTAATTGTATGCGCTTTCAAAAAATGCCAGAGGTACTGGCTATGCTGATATTTCAATTATAATGGCTGCTGTATTCATCTACAATCACTAAATGAAAAACAGAAAAAATATTTCAAAGCATAAATTTATTCAGACCTTTGTTAATCAGAAGGCAGGTTCAGCTGCCAGGAGACATTAAATTTATCCTGAATCCAGGCGAAGCGTTTACTGAACCCATAATCCTTTAAAGCCATCAGCTTTTTACCGCCCTCGGAAAGATGATTGTACAAGTACTCAATCTCCTGGTCGGATTCACAGTTAACAAAAAGCGAAAAGGAGGGTGTGAATGTAAAATCGTGCTTCACGTTACTGTCCATGCATATGAATTCCTGCCCCTGAAGAGAAAGTACGGCCTGCATAACATTTCCTTCTTCCCCGGATTCGTGCGGCCCATACCGGCTCAAGCTCACAATTTTTGCTTCATCAAGCAGGCTCGCATAATAATTAAGTGCTTCTTCTGCGTTCCCCTGAAACATAAGAAAAGGTTTTATTGCTGCCATCGGTACCCGCTCCTTTTATTTTAATTCTTTCTGTTTATGTTCCCTTGATGAGAATCTTTGAAGCAGGACTCCAGACTTAGTTTTTCTTTATTAACCAACAGGTATTGTTATCTTTGTAAAAAATTATATATATGGTCCTATCCTCCTTCAGTGCATGCTGCCTTACAATAAAAGAAAATTCAGTAGAATGGAGGGTGGCGGTGAATACGAAGATGACGATGCCATGGATCATAATGGCAGCAGCAGTGGAATTTCCAGTCCTTCTGCTGTCTGTCGGCTGCTTCTTTGCTCTTACGGGATTTCTGCATATCCCAGCCTACATCTCCCTGGTGAGTGTTTTTGTGATCCATTACTTTTACTATGAACAAATATTTCATAAAAAATGGCGGCAGGCCCTGTTCGTTGTCGTAAACACCTGCTGTATTACCGCTCTTCTCTTTTTTCTCGGATCGATTTAATAATAGTTTTTTCAAGCAGCGCTCGTCCCGCGCTGCTATTTTTTTGACATTAAATGCGCAAATAATATTCATGTTTTAGTTTATTCGGCTGTTTTTTGAGGAAGGAGAGGATTATTGATATTTTTCATATGGATATATTGTGATTTATTGCTTGTAGTTTCCTGCGTTTCTTAATTTTCACAGCCATCATGAAAAGACAAAATAAAAAGGGGGATATCAATGAGTGAACAGAAGGACAATCAGCAGTCAAAATTAAAGCTGATTGATTACAGTATTTTTGTACCGGCTCTTTTAATCATTATTGCCATCTGTATACCGCTTGCGTTATACGAAACACGCAGCATGGAAATTTTAAATGGAATTTTTGATTCCATTGTAGAAGTATTTACTTGGGGGTATCTCTGGTACGGTATAATTCTTCTTGCTGCCGGACTTTATTTTTCTTTTTCCAAATATGGAAAAGTCGTGCTTGGAGATCCATTATCAAAACCTCGTTTTTCTCTATTTGAGTACGCCTCGATTCTCATTGCTATGGGGCTCGGCTCCACTATTATGCGTACCGGAATGGTGCAGTGGACCTCCGTAGCAAGCGACCCGCCAAACGGCGTGGAAGTTGGTTCCACCGAGGCGCTCATGTGGGGGAACTCCTACAGCATGTTCCTTTGGAGCTTTCAGACATTTGCTATTTTCGTTATGGCGGCGCCGGCAATGGCGTACATTCTTCATGTGCGCAAACGTCCGTTGATGCGAATTTCCGAAGCGTGCCGCGTACTTTTTGGTGATCGATTCACCGACGGCATTGGCGGTAAATTTTTGGATGTAATTTTCCTGATCAGTATTCTGGCAGGTGCTGCAGTAACGCTTGGACTCGGGTCTCCGATCATTACCAACAACCTCGCAGAGCTGCTTGGAATCGAAATAAGCTTTGGCCTTACGCTGATTGTGACACTCGTTTGGGTGTTCATGTTTTCTGTAAGCGCCTATCTCGGCATTGAAAAGGGGATCAAACGCCTGAGTACGTTTAATATGTACTTAGCGGGGATATTCGCTCTGTTTATTATGATAGCCGGACCGGGAATATTTATCTTAAATTATTTCACAGGCAGCCTCGGCTTTCTTATGACTAACTACATTAACATTTCCTTTTATACTGAAGCCCTTTCTTCCGGTGAGGCCAGTTATATAAAGGGTAACACTGTATTCTGGTTCGCCTATAATGCTACATGGGCTATGCTGCACAGCGTATTTGCCGCGAAAATTTCCCAGGGCCGTACGGTCAAAGAAATGATTTTGACGTATCTGGCGGCTCCAACGATTATCTCCTGGGCAGCTACGGGAGTTCTCGGCGGACTTGGTGTAGACAGATTTTTAAATGGAAACCTCGACGTGCTGAGTATTGTGGAGAATCAGGGCAATATGGCAGCTATTCCGCAAATTTTGACTACACTTCCACTCGCTGGATTTGCATTGGTCATCTTTATGGTGGTCGCATTGATCTTCTTAACAACGACACTTGACTCTACCACTTATACTATCTCAGCGTATGCAAGCACCGAAGATATGAGTAAAAATGAGCCTTCTAAATTTCTTCGTATTTTGGTAGCTGTCATCATCACTACGCTGGCCTTGATCTTAATGAGAATCGGAGGCCTTCCTCCGCTCGAAGTTCTTTCTGGCCTGATGGGGCTGCCGATTATCGTCATCCAGTTTCTGACGATTGCAGCAGCGAAGAAAATGATGGATCAGGACAAAGCATGGATTCACAACGTAAGAGAATAAGAAAGCTTTTGCCGGGCCTCCTTATGGAGCCCGGTTTTTTATTAAGAAGAAGACCGTCAGCTGGGCTAATCCCCTCTTCCGTGTTAAAGTTAGAATATTCTAACATAGGGAGTGAATAGATATGGAGGCAAAGCAAACCGTATATGTTAATACCTTTACAGATGGCATGCTGGACCCGGCTCTTGAGTTGGAATATAAGGTTAAGGATGGTGGCCGGATTGTAGCCAATACCACCCCCGGATGCTGGGGGCCGATGATCACCCCTGCCCTGCGCGGCGGACATGAAGTAACAAAGCCGGTGTATGTCGAGGGCGCAGAAGTCGGCGACGCTGTTGCTATCCGGATCAAATCTATTGAAATCACCTCTCAGGCTACAGCCTCCGGCAATGACAAAGCGGTAGACGGCCGGTTTGTCGGTGATCCATTCGTTGCTGTGCAGTGCCCGGGCTGCGGGCAAATGCACCCAAAAACAGTGATTAAGGGCATTGGCCAGGAGGCGGTCCGGTGCGCCAACTGTAACCAGGATATCACTCCGTTTGTATTTACAAACGCCTATACTATGGCTTTCAACGATAATAAGTCGATTGGGCTCACCCTTTCACAGGAAGCGGCTGAAAAAATTGCCGTAGACGGAAAGAATTACATGAACACTCCCGAAAATTCGATTCAAAACCCAGTAGTAACCTTTGCGCCTCATGACATTATTGGTGCAGCAGCCAGAACCAGACCTTTTTTAGGCCAGCTCGGCACTACTCCATCACGAGCTCTGCCTGATTCCCATAATGCTGGGGACTTCGGACAGGCATTGATCGATGCTCCCCATGAGTACGCTATTACTAAAGAACAACTGGAAGAACGAACAGACGGGCACCTTGATATCAGCCGCGTCCGGGCCGGAGCTGTATTAATCTGCCCGGTTAAAGTCCCTGGAGGCGGCATCTATCTTGGTGACATGCATGCCATGCAGGGAGATGGGGAAATTGCCGGCCATACTACTGATGTTTCCGGCATTGTACATCTTCAGGCCGATGTTTTAAAAGAAGTAAAATTAGACGGCCCGGTACTGCTCCCCCTGATTGAAGACCTTCCCTATACGGCCAAGCCTTTTAGCGGGCAGGAAAAGAAAGAAGCCCTCGAGCTTGCCCAGCAATGGGGGGTTACTGAACTCGAAGAGGCTCACCCAATATCTTTTATTGGCAGCGGAGCGAGCCTGAACGAAGCGACGGAAAACGGAATGGCCCGGGCAGCCAAAGCGCTGGGTGTCACCGTGCCTGAAATTATGAATAGAGCAACCATTACAGGCTCTATCGAGATTGGAAGACATCCCGGTGTAGTTACTGTTACTTTTTTAGCGCCGGAACCACTTCTTGAAAAGGCCGGGCTTCTTCCTACGGTAAAACACACCTACGAGTAATGGCATACGTTTCTGCTTATTAGCAGCTTCCATTAAAAACCCCGGCTGGACGGCAGCCGGGGTTTCCTGTGTTATAAGCAAGCTTCACTGGCAAATTCAATTCGGGAAACATTTTAAATGTGTTCATTTCTGACAACGAGTACGTCGCACTCCGCTCTGCGGACAATGCTTTCCCCAACGCTTCCAAGCAGTAGACGCTCTGCACTGCTGACCCCGGAGGCGCCGGAGACGATTAAGTCTGCCTCGTATTTTTCTGCAGCATCCTTTGGAATCACCATTTTGGGTGAACCGTACTCCAAAGCAAATGAAACGTTGGGAACGTTGCTTTTTAACGCAAGCTCCCGGTATATCTCAAGCAGATTTCTGCCGTTTTTCTTAAATATTTCAATGACGTTGCTCCTGGACTGCTCTACTGACGATACGAGTGGTGTGTGAATAACGTGGGTAACCACAGCCTTTGCTTCTTCCTCCTCTGCCATCGCCAGACCGGCACGAAAGGCATTGGCTGACATTTCTGAGTCATCTACTGCGATCAGAATGCTATTATATTTTTCAATATCGCGTTTATTTCTAACTACCCAGGCGTCACATTCTGCATTCCGTACAATACCTGCAGAAACGCTTCCAACAATAAATCTTTCAAATGTTCCTATTCCTGAAGCCCCGCAGAGAATCAGATCCGCTTTAAATTTTTTCGCTATATCTTTTGGAATAGTAGTTTTAGGAGAGCCATTTTCTAAAAATACGGTTATATCCGTCAGTCCTGCATTTTCGGCTTCCTCTCTGGAGGAAGCGATAATTTCTTCCCCTTTTTCCTTTGAGGCCTGTAATAAATCCGTAGTATGAAGCCGGGCCTGGCTGTAATGGTTATAGTCAATAATGTAGCAGATCCCCAACGAACAATCATAAGCTTTGGCGAGCGCAATACCTTTTTTTAATGCAAATTCAGCTTCCACGGAGCCATCTGTTGCCACTAAAATACGATTGTACCTTTTTTCCATTTTGCCTGCCCCCTATCCATCATCGTCAAAACCAGGTGCTTCCGGAAATAATTTTTGCTTCCGTAAGCCCACCTATCTTCGTTCTCTCTCCATTATAGCATTATCTTCAGTTTTTCTATTGTACTTTTTTTGCCAAATTATACAGTGGAGTTCTTCGCCTATATGTTTCATAATAGACATAGATAGAGAGATATTACGCTTTTGTTTTAGGTCATTTCGTGCTCGACAAATCTATTTCTGTAAAGAAAGCGGGGCGTTATCATGATCAAACATTACCAGAATATTCTCACAGCTGTAGACAGCTCGGATGAATCCATGCAGGCATTCCGCCGCAGTCTCTCACTCGCCAGGAAACATCAAAGCCGGCTGACGGTCGCCCATGTCGTGGAGTACAGAACCTTGAACCGCCTGATTCAATATATACCAACCATTATGGAAACTGCGGGAGAACAGGGAAAAGTACTTTTAGACTTGTACAAAGCAGAAGCTGAAGGGGCTGGCATTGATATTCAGACCATCATGGAGACCGGCGTACCAAAAACCATCATCACTAAAGATCTCGCCCCGGATTATGACACAGACTTGATCATTACCGGCGCCTCCGGGGCTGGAACAGTTGGACGATTCATTATGGGGAGTGTTTCTACAGGGATCGTGCGCAATGCTAAATGCGATGTGCTCGTCGTCCGGAAAAAGGATTCAGACAGTGACTACAAAAGGATTATCATTGCCATTGACGGCTCTAAAGAAGCAGAGCACGCCTTTAACAAAGGAATTGCCCTGGCAATTGAAGAAAATGCAGCCGTGCTGATCACCCATGTAATTGATTCAGTTGTACTCACTTCCATGGAGCAGCATGACACCGGGCTGTTTATCGAAATGGAAAGCTATTCGGAAAAAATGCTCGAAGAATACCGGGAAAAAGCAGTGAAGGCAGGGATCGAACATGTAGAAGCTGAGCTTCATCATGGTGCTCCCAAGGTCGTTATAGCGGAAGATTTGGCTAAAAAGTATAAAGCAGACCTTATCATCGTTGGCGCTTCCGGTTTAAATACTACAGAGCGATTTTTCCTTGGAAGCGTCTCGGAAGGAATCGTGCACCGGGCCGATTGTGACGTTTTACTTGCCCGCCTCCCGGAAGAAGAACAATAAAATATAACCAGCAGGCCTTTCCCGGAGGAATTCCCGGAGAAGCGGCCTGCTGGTTATTTGTTCTTTATACTCTTCCCATGGGTACGCTGGCATTTATGCCTGAGCCTGTTTGTTATTTTTCGGGATGAAAAACAACCTTTACATAATTTCCTTTTCCGTTGATTAAATCATCAAAGGTTCCCGGTCCATCCGACAGCCCTGGCGTATGTGAGATCATCGGCTTTACATTGATCTGGCCGGTACTCATATAATGAAGCGCGGAGGTCCATTCCTTTCCGGGAAACGGTGACGATATCGCGTTCCAGGAGCCGAGTATCCGCAATTCATTGCGCACAATACGCTCGAAATAAAAACGTTCAATCGTAATATCTGCGTACGGGATGCCCATAAATACGACCTCACCGCCCTTCTTTGGAAGAGCAAGCACCTGCGCAGACGTCGCAGGTGCTCCTGCAGATTCCACTGCAAGATCCACCCCGTATCCTCCTGTGTGCTCCTTCACCTGCTCATGAGCCGGGCGCTGACTCGAATTGATCAATACATCCGCGCCTACTTCCCCGGCAGTTTGCAGCTTTACGTCATCGATATCAATCGCATACACCTTTTTCGCCCCAAATATTTTCGCCCACTGAACTGCCAAAAGGCCAATGCTTCCGCATCCCATTACGGCTACTTCCGCTCCGGGCTGGATACTCGTACGGTAAAAGCCATGAGCCACTACAGCTGCCGGCTCCACGAGGGCAGCTGTATCATAATCCACCTGACTCGGCAGCGGCAGAACATTTTCGGCGGGAAGTTTGACGTATTCAGCATAGGAGCCCGGGTGACGGGCACCGATCACAGTCAGATTTTCACAGCGTGAAAGCTCTCCTTTCTGACAGCTCAGACACTTCCCGCACCGAAACGTTGGACATCCTGCCACGCGGTCCCCCTGCTGTATCCCTGATACACCGGGACCGGTCTCCACGACCTCTCCTGCGAACTCGTGGCCAAAGATCATTCCTTCTACGTAAGGGCCCAGCTTTTTGTAGCGGGAAATGTCGGAGCCGCAAAGACCTGCAGCTTTGACTTTAATAACAACGTCATCAGCGTTTTCAACCGCCGGCTTTGACGCCTCTTCGAACCTTAGGTCCTGCTGCCCGTAAAGTTTTAGACTTTTCATGCTCTTCTCCCTTCAAAAGTAACGATATTACGATTCTGAATTCACTGATTCGTTTTTTACTTTTTTCTTTCCAAACAAAATTTTTATTAACGCCGCACCAACAATAATCGGGTTAAAAATCATTTGGTAGTCGTAATAAAATTCACCGATCGCACGCATTGGTCCCAACATAAAATCAAGCATTAATTCTGTCATAGTTTTCCTCCCTGATGCTTTTTCGCTGAGTATATTTCGCCTTTGACGGCGGGCAGGGAGCTCTTCCTTTTCCAGGCTCCCTGCCTTTCCATACATTAGTACCTGCATATTCCCACCAGGTACTAATCCACAGGCGTAAGCAGTACTTTAATAGCTTCTCCGTCTTTAATTTTTTGGTAGGCCTGGTCCCATTGTGTGATGTCAAATTCATGAGTGACCATTGCCCGGGCATTCACAAGCCCACTGTTCATCAGTTCAAGGGAAGGCTCCCAGTCCGCGGGCTTCTGGCTTCGGCTGCCGACCACACGAATTTCCTTTTGAATTACTTTATCAAAATCAAATTGAATATCCGGTGTTGTGAAAATACCCACCTGAGCGTATTGACCTTTTTTCCGCAGGAGGCCAATCGCCTGCTTGGCCGCTGGAACAGCTCCTGAGCATTCGAAAACGATGTCTGCCCCGTAGCCATCAGTTACGCTGTTGACGAATTCATGAAGATCTTCTTCCTGCGAATTCACAACGTAATCAATTCCAAGCTCTCTCGCTTTTTCCAGACGCACTTTATCATTTGTAAGCCCAGTAATAATAACTTTGGCTCCCCTGCTCTGTGCCACCTGGGCAGTAAACAGGCCAATCGGCCCCGGGCCGATAACGACCGCAATGTCTCCGTCCGAGATCTCTGTTTTAGCTACCGCGTGGTGTGTGCAGGCTAGCGGTTCTGTCATCGACGCCGACTGATAATCGACGTTTTCAGGGAGGTGGTGGAGACTCGCTTTCCGGGCGATTAAATACTTGGCAAAGGCTCCGTCGTACTGATTCCCAAGCCCTTTGCGCCAGCTGCATAAGTTGTAGTCGCCAGCCCGGCAATACCGGCACTCGCCGCAGATATAAAATGTCGTTTCGGAGGTGACCCGGTCCCCGGGCTTAAAATCACTGACTCCTTCACCGACTTCTACGACTTCACCGGCAAATTCATGGCCAAGCGTGACCGGCGCATTAACTTTATAATGACCTTCATAGGCATGAATATCAGTGCCGCAGACCCCGGCATATTTTACTTCGATTTTCACCTGGTCCTTCCCAGGTGTCGGCTCCTGTTTATCCTGTACTTCGATACTTCCGTGCTCTAAATCGGTTTTCACCAATGCTTTCATATTCTTTTCCTCCCGATGTGTTAATTTTCATGCATGTTTTGCCTGAGAGGGGAATTAGTTAAACAGCTCGAAGAATCTCCAGATGAGCCAGTTGATCAGGTTTCCGCCCTGGTCAATACTTGAAATTCGTGCGGAATCCTCCGGCATGTCGAAATCAGCGTTTTGAGCCATTGTTGTAAATACGTTGGCGATATCTGTAGCCATGTATAGTGAAAGGGCGATCATCACGGTACCTACCAGCACAGAGTGTATAATGTTACCTCTCGCTGCTCCGACGATAAATGCAACAACAAATGGAATAGTTGCAAGGTCACCAAACGGAAGCAGAGCGTTGCCAGGCAGAAATACTGCCAGTACGACCGTAATCGGCACGAGGATCAATGCAGTAGCGATAACTGATGGATGTCCCAAAAGAACGGCCGCATCCAGACCGATGTAAATTTCTTTGTTGCTGAAGTGTTTGTTCAACCAGTTTCTGGCTGACTCTGATACAGGCATTAAGCCTTCCATCAAAATCTTAACCATCCGCGGCATCAGAACCATAACAGCGGCCATAGCCATACCGATTTCAATTACTTCGCCTACACTGTAGCCAGCCAGGGCCCCAATTGCAACACCGAGGAACAACCCGATAAAGATGGATTCACCGAACACACCGAATCTTCTCTGAATGCTGTCCGGGTCGGCGCTCAGCCGGTTGATGCCGGGGATCTTCTGCAGGCCTTTTACAAGAAAGATACCTGGTGCATATGAAACGGTACTTCCTGTAGCAATCGATACGCCGGGGAGTTCATAGAAATCACTCACCATTGGCGCAGTCCAGTCAGCAATTTTCAAGGTGACAATTTGAAAGATAACTGCAGCGATAAGTCCTTGAATGATACTGCCGGATACGGTGTATACTACAGCAGCCATAAATGTATAATGCCAAAAGTTCCAGATATCCACGTTCATTGTTTTCGTTGTCTTTGTCAGAAGCATAACAACGTTCACAAGCAAGCCTAACGGAATAATAAAGGCTGCTACTGCCGTAGAAGCCCAGGCAATAGATGATGTCGCCGGCCAGCCGACGTCAATTACGTCCAGGTTGACTCCTAATCGATCAACCATTCCCTGCGCTGCCGGGCCTAAGTTATTAACCAGCAGGTCAACTACAAGAAATATACCTACAAATGCTACCCCAATCGTTAAGCCGGACCGGAAGGCTTTTCCCGGCTTCTGCCCGAATAATAAACCGAGCAAAAAGATAACCACTGGTAAAATTACTGTTGCCCCGAGATCTAAAAATCCCTGCACAAGATCTACAAATCCTTGCATGCCACTTCCCCCTCATACCTGTAATAATGAGCCCGGCTTCCCTTTTAAAACAGGAAACCGGAGCACTGTTATTTTTTCAATTCATCCAGAATTTCCTGTTTCGTATCTTCCATACCGATACCTGTCAGGAAGGAACGTGCATTGATTACCGGAAACGGATATTCCTTTTTGATCGTAGCTGTCGTTACCAGTAAATCAGCAGTATCAACATAGCTTTCTACTTCAGCTATTTTAATTTGTTTAAGGTCCACGGATAGTTTGTGTTCTTTAGCCATATCTTCAATAGCGCCGTTAACAACTGTGGAAGTTGCCACGCCTGCTCCGCATGCTACTAGTACTTGTTTTTTTGCCATTATTTTTCACCTCCTTTAAGGGATAACGCATCCAATTTTTCTTCCATGATATGCTTGATCTGTTTTTCATCCGACGTGCTGACAAGCTCATTTAAAACACTCTGATCCTGGAATACCTGCATAAGCTGCTGCAGCAGCTTCAGCTGGGAATGAGCCTCATCCATGGCAAGCATAAATACAATCTTGACCGGAACCGTTTCCGTGTCGTCTCCCATGACGATAAAGTCCACAGGCTCCTTCAGTATTCCTACACTGATTGCTTTTTGCTGTACATGCTCTACATCTGTATGAGGAATGGCAACTGCAATGTCGCCTGTCGGCAGGCCGGTAGCATATTCATTCTCTCTCTGGATCACTGCTTCAACAAAGCTTTGTTTTACCAGTTTGTTGTTCACTAAATTTTGTGCCATTGTCCGCAATACTTCTTCTTTGGATCCCCCGTCCATATCTAAAAGAATCACAGGAGTATCAAAATACAAATCGCTCATCAGGCCCCTCCTTGGTGAATTTGAAATCTTACCTGGTTAGTCTTTGGAATACGACTGAATAATTTTATATATATCTTTGATGGAATCAGCGGCTGTTATTTGATCTCTTGCGGTTTGTGAGCCTGCAAGCTTCATTAACTGCATCAGTGCGTGAATATGCTTCTGCTTATCCACAGCAGCAATGACGATCACCAGATTAATTCGGTATTCTTCGGAAAAAAGAACCCCTTCCTTCAGTCTTAACAAACTCATTCCTACTTCATTCACCCCATCTTCCGGAGAAGCGTGGGGAATCGCAATATTCGGCCCTATGACAATATAGGGATCTTCCTCGGTATAGTGCAGCATACTGTTTACATAGTCGCCCGTGATACTTCCATTTTCAAGCAGCGGAGCGGCAGCCGTTTTGACGGCCTCTTCCCAATTCTCCACGTTGCTCTCCAGGGTAATGGAGGCTGGAGTGATTAATTCATCCAGATTGTATTCAGCCTTGCCCATGCTGTAATTCACTGAGTTTTCATTATCCTTATTAATATAATTCTGAATATCTTCTATAAGTGCACTTTCATTATGAATATGAGCATGGCGGCCAATAATCTGTATGATTTCATCGATATCCAGGTGGTTTGGCAGATAGCCGTAAAGCTCGAGCATTACCTGCTTACGGAGCCGCTGCCGTTCTTCCCTGCCTAAAAATGTTTTTACTACGAACAGCTTCTTGTTGGTTTCAAGAAATGTTGGCGCAAAGACGATGTCATACTCCAGATGGTAATGAAGAAATTCCCGTACCGATAAAGAGTCCAGAAAAACAAATTCCGGAAAAAGCTCACTCAGCTCATTAAGCATCAGTCTTGAAACGGACACCCCTTGAGGGCATACCACGATGGCTTTTACTTTCTTTTCAATACTCTCGCCCTGTCTTTTCATCCAGCCCCCGATCAGCATTGTAATAAAGCTGCTCTCACTGTCCGGGATTCGGCTGCCGATCAACTGTTCAAGCGGTGCCGTGGATTGCTTTACGAGATGGTGCAGCGCTTTGAATTCTTTACTCAGCGGCACCTGTGTGGATGATGTCTCCGACAGCTGGTATTTGATACGGTAATAAGCAGGCTTAATGTGCTGAAGCAGCTTATTAAGCAGCTGGTCGCGCTCGTGTAAATACACACAGGCGCTTTTCTCAAACTGGCGCAGCATATCATCTGTGGCGGCGCCTAAATTCGGGACCACATCGTCCTCCATCGGAAAAGAGATGCTGTAGACACTTGCTGTCAGCAGGTGCAGTGTGACAAACAACCGCTCTTCCATCGGAATGTGTTCATTTTTTTTAAATATCTCTTCTGTTGCCTGATACTCTTTCGTATCCGAAAGCTCTTCATACTGGATGGAAAATGTATTAACAGCAAAGCCTTTTTTAATTCTTTTTAAAATTAAAGCTAATATATAAGGCATTGTTTCCAGCTTTTCATCAGTAAACTTCAGGCTGAGCTTGTTTTCGACATTTTCGATCCGTTGGCGGTAATCGTCGAGCTCTTCCTCGTCAATTCCAGCTATCCTTTTGATCCTCGCCGAGCCGTCCTGCATGAACAGCAGCTGGTACGTAACGTTCATCAACAGCTTCCGGATCTGAAATTCCTTTCCGTCAACCAGATAACCCTCTTTGCGGGAATACTTGATTAAAAGATGAAAGTCATCAAGATACTGCTGGGCTTCTTTCAGCTCATTCAAAACGGTATTTTTACTCAGCTGCAGCTCACTTGTGAAATGATTTAATGAAAGCGGCTCTTCGCTGCTGACAAGCATCATAATGAGATAATAAGTACGCTGCTTCCCAGTGAGTATTGGCTTTTCAGCTGCAATAATTTCTTCATCCATACCGAAGTTTGTGTAAACGGACTGGTCAATAATGAAATGCCCCTGGCGCGTTCTTTCAATAACCGGAAGGTCCTTGCTTAAAAGCCAGTCGTTTACTTTATTAATGCTGTATCCCAGCTGTCTTCTTGTCAGTTGATGCTTTTCTTCAAGCGCCATGCTAGTGACCGACGGATTTCGGATTAGTTCATTTAATATTTCATTATCCCGTTCACTTAGCGGCATTTCCTTCCCCCCTTTGGTTAATTTTTATTCTATCAGCCGTCGCAATCAAAATGTATACGTTTTCATCACAGTCTTTTGAACATTTGCTGTACAATATTGTGATTTACATTCCACAAACCAACTTCGTACATTGATACATTAGGCTTACTGGTATATGTATGTACTTGAATGGTTTAACAAATTCGGCGGCCTTCAATGTTTCTTTCAAGCAATAATTGTATATTTTTATCGACAAAAAGAACAGCCACCCGCGGCAGCTGTTCTTCTCACTACTATATTTATGCTTTTTCTTTAGAATCATCAGCTTCTTTTTTCTGCTTCTCCTGAGTGCTTTCATTTTTTTCCCTGTTAACTTTAGCCCGTTTTTTTATAAAATCCATTTCCACAGGAATATAGCCGCCTTCGTTCACCATGCGGTCTATTTCACGTTCATACTCTTCATCAATCAATCGGCGGTTCATTGGTACTCCCCCTTTTTACAGCTGAGTTTTATCACACGACTGAACCAGGGTTTTCTGCACCATTTACTTTATGATCTTCCATTCACAAAAGTGGCTATTCATCCGCATTCCCCCTCATGTCTTATATGTGGGTTTGAAGGCTATCATCTTTATACTTTTCTATTCCCGTTTTTCGGGATTTTGAACAAAAAAACTCCGCTGATAGGTTTTTTTCAGCGGAGAGAAGTCTGTGATTTTTCAATCGAGATGAAATACTTCTTCAAGCGGAGTGGTAATTGGGCTGTTATCTTCGTTTGTTTCCATTAACGGCGCCATTGCTTCCCACCACTTTTGATTGATGGAGGTCGATGCCATCTGCTGCCATCGTTCTTCACTCTCTATTTCAAGATAAGCAAACAGCCTGCTCGTTTCTTTTTCAAGGAAAATCGAATAGTTGGATGCCCCGTGCTCCTTTAACGCCTCTTTCATTTCCGGCCAGAGCTGATCGTGCTTTTTAATATATTCTTCTACTTTTTCCGGGTACACGTACATAATGAACGCCAAACGCTTCATATTCATGGTCCTTTCTTCAGCCGTTTTATTTCGGGAGATTCCTGCCGCTAACAATAGAAGGAAGGAAAAAATAAATTCCCCTTCCTTCAGTAACACTTGCTTATTTAACCAGGTCTTCTTTTATTTCTGCTTCTTCGGTTGTCCCGTATCGTTCGAGCTGTATTTCCTCAAGCGATTTGTTGCGTGTTTCCGGTGCAAGGGTTAATCCCACCACCATGTGCACTACCAAAAATCCGATCATAATCGCCCCGGCTGTCTGAAAACCAAACACCGTAATCAACGTTGGGATCGCGAGCGAAATCAAACCGACAAATACCCGGGCAGTACAGAAGAGAAGTCCCTGGGCTGCTGCACGGTATTTTGTATGAAACAGCTCGGCTGACCACAGACCGTAAAATGCCTGTGCACCAAAGCCTGCTGCAAGTCCCCAGAGAATAACGAAAACGAGCAATTCTAAAGTACCCATGCCACCGAATGAAAGTACTGTCCAGGCTACAATACCCATCACGGCACTTACTCCAAAGATAAGCTTACGGTTTACTCTGTCGCCTAGTTTAATGAATACAAAATAGGTGGATAATACGGTCAGTCCCCAGAGAAAAGCCTGCAGGAGATTAGCCTGGGCTCCCGAAAGCCCTCCTACCGTTTCGTAAATATACGGCAT
Organism: Marinococcus sp. LNHM5E3-2.1; assembly: GCF_056034365.1. Lineage (NCBI taxonomy): Bacteria > Bacillati > Bacillota > Bacilli > Caryophanales > Bacillaceae > Marinococcus > Marinococcus sp. LNHM5E3-2.1. Next base: position 30,933 of record NZ_JBQLIB010000005.1, on the reverse strand, counting down.
AAAATAACCCATTACGCCGGCAACCATATTCCAAAATGTATACACACCGACAAGCAGCGTGATCGCATGCAGGTTGGCACGATTCGTAAACAGCTCTTTCATGTTTTCTTTGCTGAAGATCCCGCCTTTATTTTTTGCACGATCTTCTTTCTTTTGTTTTTCCCAAATCGCGGACTCTTCAATTTTCCGCTGAAAGAGCCAGGTGATAAAAGCGATTACAAAAAGCTGAAAGAAAATAATCCGGCTTCCAAGCAGTCCTAATGGGGCCAGGATTACGGACAATATAAAGACGACCGCAGGGCCCATTGACCAGGCAAACTGTCCCCAGCCGACACGTGCTGCCCGTTCTTTTTCCGGCGCTTCCTCAGCAATGTACGTCCAGGAAGGCGGAATTCCCGCACCAACGGAAATACCGGTAATCACGTAACCGATAAGAAGCATCGGAAAGGAAAAAGAGAAAACAATTAGTAGAATACCGAGCATGTAAACCAGCAGATTATACTTATAAATAAACTTTCTCCCATATCTATCGACTAAAAAGCCGCTGACAAGCGCCCCAAGCGCAGCACCGAACCCGTTGGCACTGAGCGCTCCGAGCAGTCCCACAGTGGCATCTGTAAGGCCCAGATACTGAACCCAGAGAGTGAGCCCGGCAGCCCCGGCTACAATTGATCCTGCTTCGAGGTAATTCGACATGGACACCGAAAGGGTAGCAGCCAGACTGCCTCTTTCCACTTTTTTCATTCCGTTTCCTCCTTAAAAATTACAGACTTTTCAGCTGACCTCCTTACAACAAACAAAAAATCATTCATTTAATCATCGACTTTTTGTTTGTTTATGTTGTTTTTATTTGTATTTTTAATTGTAAAGGCTTACACAAATGAAAGTCAACATTTTTTTATTGTCCTTCTTCTTCTATTCTTTTTTATTTTTATTAAAAGCAAAATTGAGCAGAAAATCTTTTTGCATATTTAAATCTTACCGGACGCTTTTATGTTATTTTTAATGTTGGATAGTTGTTTGAAACGTTTAATTTACTGCAGCCAGGAAATAAAATATGAAGAAGACGCCAGTGGAGGGTACTTATGATAGCGGTTATTATATTATTTTTATTCGTTTCCTTCTTTTTATCCGGAAGTGAAACAGCTTTAACAGCAGCAAACCGGGCGCGAATGCAGTCCCGCGCCGACGAAAACGATAAACGGGCGAAAAATTTATTAAGGCTGACGAGAAAACCGGATGAGTTAATCACAGCCATCCTGATCGGAAACAACATTTCCAATATTATGCTTCCTACCCTCGTTACCGTGCTTGCCCTGAATTACAATTTTTCTGTCGGTATCGCTACTGCTATTTTGACATTTGTGCTTATCATTTTCGCAGAAGTTCTGCCTAAATCTATTGCTGCTACCTTTGCCGATAAGGTGGCCTACATAGTAGCCCCGGTGATTGCGGTGCTCGTATTCATTTTTAAGCCGCTCACATTTTTACTGAATTCTTTCACACGCGGGGTAATCAAACTGATTACCCGGGGCGAAGGGCCTTCACAGACATATTCTCGTGAAGAGATCAAAACCATGGTCGACGTAGCCTCTTCGGAAGGGACATTTGAAAAGCAGGAACAGGACCGGATTAAGCGTGTAATTGATTTTTACCGTAAGGATATACGTGACGTATTGAAGGTTCCGCGTATGGAGATTACCGGCATCCCAATCGAAAGCGATTTTCAGGAAGTGCGGGACATTACCATCAATCACAATCACACCCGGTACCCGGTGTATAACGATAATATGGATCATATCGTCGGTGTTTTTCATGCTAAGCTGCTGCTTATCTGGGCCGAACAAAGCGACAAAACCCTTAATGATTTTATTGATAACAACCCTTTGTATGTAGTAGAGACCAATTCTGTCGACAACGTGTTCAAACGTATGCTTAATGAGCAGAAGCACCTTGCCGTCGTGCTCGATGAATACGGCGGTACGATGGGTATGGTCACCCAGGAGGACATTATCGAAGCGATGATCGGCCAGGAGATTGAAGACGAGCACGATACCCGCTCTGAGCAGCTTATTGAGGAGCTGACCGACGAGGTTATTATCTGTGATGGGAAGCTCGCCATCAGCCGCTTCAACGAAATTTTTAATACCAGAGTGGAAGAAGAAGAGGATATCATTGCCGGGCTGCTTTACCGGGAATTTGATCATATTCCTGAAGAGGGAGAAACTCTCCAGTATGAAAATCTTCATTTTGAAGTGCTGACAATGGATAACAATCAGATCAAACGCGTACGCGTCGTAAAGGAAGAGGAAGAAGAGGAAGACTAATACACTTGAACCCGGAGAATTACTCTCCGGGTTTTTGCTTGTATAATACTGATGCATCAGTACTTTAAGCACGTAAACTTTTAGTAGCTTTTCCCAAAAAACGTGATAATCTGAAAGTAGCTGTAAAAATCGAAAACTTTTTCTGCAGGAACAGAAAAAGAAGCAAAGAAAGTGGAAGGTAAATCAGAATATGAGTATGTGGGAACTGTTTGTGGCGCTGCTGTTGGGTATCGTTGAAGGGCTTACCGAGTTTGCCCCTGTGTCTTCGACTGGTCATATGATCATTGTCGACGACATTTGGCTCCGGTCTCACGAGTTTTTAGGTACCGAGGTGGCCAATACCTTTAAAGTGGTTATCCAGCTGGGATCGATTCTGGCAGTTATCGTTGTGTTTCGCCAGCGTTTCCGGGACCTGCTTGGATTTTCCAAAAAAACAGAGGCCTCACACAGAAAACTTCGTTTAAGTCATATCATTGTCGGTCTGCTGCCTGCAGGCATTCTCGGTCTTTTGTTTGAAGACTTTATTGATGAGCACCTTTTTTCCGCGCGCACTGTTCTGATAGGTCTGGTAATCGGCGCCTTTCTCATGATTGCTGCTGATTTGTTCCAGCCAAAACAGGTTATTCAAAGCGTAGACCTTATTACATATAAAAAGGCCCTTCTGATCGGCTTCATTCAGTGTTTGTCGCTTTGGCCCGGCTTTTCCCGTTCGGGGTCTACGATTTCCGGCGGTGTTCTCCTCGGGCTAAGCCACCGGGCAGCAGCTGACTTTACATTTATTATGGCTGTGCCAATTATGCTCGGAGCAAGCGCCGTTTCTCTTGCAAGCAAGTGGGAATATTTCACCGCCGGCATGATGCCATTTTTTGCTGTCGGCTTTGTCAGTGCCTTTTTATTCGCTCTTGTGTCGATCACCTTTTTCCTGAAGCTTATCAACAGGATTCGCCTGATCCCTTTTGCTTTGTACCGCATTGTATTAGCTGCAATCGTATATATCGTTTATTTTTAAACATAAAAAAGGAGTCTTTTCCGCTTAAGGAAGAGACTCTTTTTAAAATGCATCCATAAACTGCAAAATAGCCGGACCGAGAAGCACGATAAATAACGTGGGAAATATAAACAGGACAAGAGGGAACATCATCTTGATCGGCGCTTTCATCGCTGCTTCCTCCGCGCGCTGACGCCGGCCTTCCCGCACATCCTCCGACTGAACCTTTAATACATTTACCATTCCAATACCAAGCTTTTCCGCCTGAATGATATTATATATAAAAGCGTTCAGTTCATCGACTGTGAGTCTTTCCTTCATACCGTTCAGCGCGTCTTTTCTCGTCCGGCCGAGCCGGAGCTCTTCCAGGCAGACTTTAAATTCATCAATCAGAACCCCGCTTTTCCTGGCGGTTACATTATTCAGGGCCGCGTCAAACCCGAGCCCGGATTCCAAACAAATGGTGAGGAGGTCCAGTACATCGGGGAGTTCTTTCAAAGCTTGTTTGTTTCGATTGGAGGCTTTCATTTTTAAATAATATCCCGGCACGAACCAGGCGAAGGCCAAAGCAAAAACAGTCATAAGGACCGCTGGAAGCATTGGTACCGCGGCCAGCCACAAAAAAACAGCGACCGCGAGAGGCAGAGTAACCATCAGAATTCCACGGAAGATATTAAAATCTACAGGGTTCCATCCAAAGGGACGTCCTGCCTGCAGCAGTCGGTGTTCAAGCTCTGTGACTTTACCACGGTTCATCCTGCGCTGATAAAGCTTTTTTAACTTTTTCCACCCAGGCTGCACGACGCGCTCGTAAAACGTTGAATTTTCTTCTGGCTCTTCTTGCCGGTCAGGATAAAAGTACGTCTGAATCCGGCGCTCGATCACGTATGCTTTGTCAAAGCGGTAGCTGAGCAGGGTGTAGACAGAGAGAGTTACAAAGGAAAAAAAAGCAGCATATAGGATGACCATTTCTACACCTCAATCGTTGTAATTTTCCGGACCAGGATAAAGCCTATGACTCCGCCAACTGCAGCTATGCCAAGCATAATTCTGCCGATTGGTTCGATAAATAAAGTCATTATATACTCGGGATTTATCACATAAATGACGGCTCCAATCCCCACCGGCAAAAGGCTGATAATAATCCCGGAAAGCCGCCCCTGAGCCGTGAGCGTCTTTACCTGGTTGGCTATTTTTTCCCTTTCCCGTGTCGTCTCTACAATTTTATCCAGCAGGTAGGCAAGGTTGCCCCCCACCTGACGCTGGATCAGCAGCGCTTCGACAAGAAGCTCCAGATCCCCGCTCGGCATACGCCGTTTCCAGTTGTTCAACGCCTCTTCCATAGTGCTGCCGTATTGGATTTCCTTCAGAACTAAATGAACTTCTTCTTTAATCGGCGGATCCGATTCCTCCGAGACCATCTTGAGAGACTGCTGGAAGCTATGACCTGCACGAAGAGAGCCAATGATTGTCGTCAGCATGTCGGGAAGCATCTGATTAAATTTTTGCAGACGCTTCGATTGTTTTTTCTTCAGCCATACCGACGGAATAGCATAGCCGATCACCCCTCCGATAGCCAAAGCCCCAATAAGATTTGTGAGCAGATAAAATATCCCTCCACTGATGACTACCGCAAACCAGCGAAACACCCGGAATTCTTCAGCTTTTACCGGGATCCCTCCCGCACTCAGCTGCTGCTCCAGAAGCTCTTTTTTTCTTGTCGGCTTTTTTTTACGGATCAAAAGCAGCTTGAGCTTTTCATTCGCTTCACGGAAAGCACCTTTTACAGAAAGCGGCTTTGCTGGTGCCTTTTCTTCCCCGGTATTAACTGAGGAAATGGCCATGCTCCCGGCGCTGAGCAGAAGAAAAAAGGTAAGAAATACACCTACAAACAGAAGGGGTAAAAGCATTCTAGTCCACCACCCGTTCTGTAAACAGGGAGGATGGAAGATGGATACCCCCGCGCTCCATCTGTTCATAAAAATGCGGGCGGACGCCGGTCGGAACAAGTTTTCCGATGATTTTTCCGTTGTCATCAACGCTTTCCTGCTGAAACATAAATATTTCCTGCAGGACGATAATATCGCCTTCCATTGCCTGAACTTCTGTAATGCTGGTGATCCGGCGCGTGCCGTCCCGCAGACGGGACTGCTGAATGATAACATCAAGAGCCCCTGCGATCTGTTCACGTATCGCCCTTATCGGCAGATCCATCCCAGCCATCAGCACCATTGTTTCAAGCCGGGAAAGCATATCCCGCGGGCTGTTCGCGTGACCTGTGGCAAGAGAGCCGTCGTGCCCCGTATTCATCGCCTGCAGCATATCGAGCGCCTCCCCGCTCCGGACTTCCCCAATCACAATTCGGTCCGGACGCATCCTCAACGAATTTCTCACCAGGTCCCTGATGGATATGGCTCCTTTGCCTTCAATATTTGGCGGCCGCGTTTCCAGGGAAACGACGTGTTCCTGACCTAGCTGCAGCTCAGCCGCATCCTCGATCGTTACAATGCGGTCTTCATTAGAAATAAAGGAGGACAGCACGTTCAGCGTTGTTGTTTTCCCCGAGCCAGTCCCTCCGCTGACAAATATATTCAGCTTGGCCTGCACACAGGCTTCAATAAAATCTGCCATTTCGCTGGTAAGCGTACCAAAGTTCACAAGGTCATGGATCGTAAAAGGGTCCTTGGAAAATTTTCTTATCGTTATAGTAGGCCCCCCAAGCGCAAGAGGAGGAATGATAGCATTCACCCGGGAGCCGTCCTGCAGGCGTGCATCCACCATCGGGCTGCTTTCATCCACCCGCCGTCCCAGAGGCGCCACAATCTTTTCAAGCACCTGCATCACATGTTCGTTATCCCGAAAGACAACATCTGTGAGCGTCAGCTTTCCGTTCCGTTCCACATATACTTTATCCGGACCGTTCACCATAACCTCTGACACGTCTTCATCCAACAGCAGCGGGTTAATCGGCCCATAGCCTGTTAAATCATTTTTAATATCTTCGATCAGGGCTCCCCGTTCGCGGATTGGCGGAAGCTGTTCGTTTTCTTCAATCACTTCCGAAATAATGTCTTCAAGCTCCGGGACGATGTCTTCCACATCGTCATTTTTCCGTTCCTTTAAGATGTATTTAAACACCAGGCTTTTCACTTCTGCATGGCCCGGGGGACTGACTGGTTTTGCCGGCTTTTCCTTAACCGTTTCTTTCTGCTCTGGTTTTTCCTGCGGCACTTCCGCAGAGGTTTTACGCTTTTCTCCCTGGGATGGCACGACCGTTGATTCGGGCTTATTTTTTGCTTCCAGGCGATTCATCAGCCCCATTATTGATCATCTCCCGGTGTCGATTTAGTTTTACGCAGCAGCCGATGGATGAGGCTGCTCGAAGAGGAAGCTTTTGCCTCTGGAACGGGCAGAAGCGTGTGCCCTATATGCTTTATCCTTTTCACAATTTCCGCTTTCGGATAGTCAATTACAAATGGCACCCCGGTGTCCATTGCTGTTACCACCCGGCTGCTGTCCTCCGGGAGATAAAAGATTTCCTTTACTGCAAAAAGATCTGAAAAGTCCTGCCCGGCCATTTTACCTTTGACGGTGGCCCGGTTGACCACGACGCTGCATTTATCCTTCATTCCCAGAGCTTTAAGGGTTTCGATCATCAGGCTTGTATTTTTTAATGAAGCCATACCGTTGGTGGTGACGATGAAAATATCATCCGCCTGTTCAATAAAAGAAAGGCTGCGGTCATTCAGCCCGGCTGCCGCATCCACTATTACCAGATCATTGTCGTTTTTCAATGAAGCCCCTACTGCAGAAAGCTGCGCCTCGTCTATAAGATCGGCATACTCCGGTCGGGCCGGCGCTGCCATTACGTGGAACCCTTTTTCATGCTTGATACAAAAATTCTGCAGACGGTCCTTTTGTACAGGCTTCGCTGCATCCAAAATGGTGGAATAAGGATCGATATCCAGTGCCAGCGCAAGATCCCCAAACTGCAGATCCCCGTCCACAGCCGTCACTTTCTGGTGCTGGGAAGCGAGATAAACAGCGAGGTTCGCCGTCAGCATAGTCCGTCCTGTGCCGCCGGAAGCACTGCATACAACAGCCATTCTCCGCTGCATTGGTCTGGTATCAGTTGTTTGTGCCACGCTCTACTCCCCGCTTTCCTCAAACTGGGTAATCCGGTTGCTGATCCACCCGGAGCCGTCTTCCCCGTATTCTACAAAAACCCACGTTCTGTTTTCCTCGTCCTGTTCAAACTGATTGGTGTATTCCAGACGGGTTCCGCTATCTACGATTTCCAGTACAGGAGCTTCGAGGCTAGGGAATTCCCGGATATTGGCGCGATACGTGTACGGTGAAAGTTCTATTGCCTGTTGAATATCTGCAGAAGAGTTGTTTTCTTCCGTTTCTGTCGGGGTTTCATCCTCTGGTATTGTTTCCCCGCCTGTATCATTATTTTCTTCTCCGGAAGAACCGTCATCATTTTCTTCAGGTACCGGTGTTTCCCCGGCTTCCTGATTACTGTCAGTGGCGTCGCTTTCATCTGAATTTTCTACTGAAGGGGCGGTGACCTCCACGGCGTTATCAGCCGATTCTCCCGGTCCATCCCCCTCCGTAGCCTGACTGTATATAGATAGATGGAGATCTCCATCATCCTGGTTGGCGTTGATGATTTGCGCTGAGCCCTCCTGCGTCAGCTCAAGCGTCACTGCCTGATACTCTGTCGTTTCTTCTTCCGTTCCTTCTCCTTCTTCATCAGGCGCAGCGGTTGACGTTTCCTGGAAGCGCTCGCCTACTGCAAGAACCCGGACCCTTTCAACCAGCACCTCTGTCTGCATTTCTGCATCTTCATTCATTCTGGTGGAAAGAACATCGACATAGTCGTCCGGCTCCAGCAGATACGACACGGATTCTTCATAATCCACGTTGACCGAGACTCCCCGTCTTCCCTCTTCCACCTGCTGGGCCAGCGGGGCATCACTGTCGTCAGCGCTCTGAAAATGATTTTCGAGAATAACTTCCTCATCCGCAAGATCCGATTTCGCGTAGGTGCCGGTTACATCTCCGGGCTCACGGACTGCATTCGGATGCATCTGCTCTTCCGCTATTTCCACTGCTTCCACCATGTCCCCTGTTATTCTCGTTCCTTCGTCAATCGCTTCTGTGGCAGCTACTACTTCGACCATCTGTACGTCTGTTTCTTCTGCTTCTTCCGGTGCGTCTCTTGTAATAAATATGTAGAAAATCACCGTCGTTATCACGCCGGCTATTAAAGCGAACAGCAGCAATCTTTTTGGCCTCATGTTATCCCGTCCCTACTGAGTCAGTCTGGTTGTATATGCCCCCCGGCTGGCACTACCTTCTACTATAGTACCCTTGCCCACCCGTTGAATAAATCTTCCCCGGACCGAATCGTCATTCTTACTCATTCGCTCCTCCAGGTAAAAATAGGCAAATCCTCGTATTTCCACTTCTCTGAAATTATCATCATTTCCAATCGGGGTATATACCGGGATAAGCATGACCCTGTCACAGTCACGGTCATAAATGTCGCCACTTGGACAATTATCGATGCGGTGATTGACTCCACGCTCTGTAGGACCGGAAATGTTTCCTGTCTGAGTGTTAACCACTTCTCCGACACGCAAAGGCTCATCGTAGCCTTCTTTTAATGTCTCTTCGTACGTTTTGGCCCCCGGGCCTTCCAGAGCCAGAATTCCGAAATTCCCACCTGTGGAATCGCCGGAATCGACCTTTAGATCATACGTTTCATTAAAAACCAGTTCCGTTTCTTCGTTGATGCCAAATGGAGCAGCCCCTGCCGCCTCCCCAATCGCAGCCACCTCTACATTGGCCGCAGCGTTAATATCTACTGTTTCCACTCCAAATAAAGAAGAAAAAAACACCTCAGTCGGACGCTCCAGCTCCACCCGCACCGACTGTTCTTCCGTAATGTCTGTATTAAATAAGCTTTCCGACTCTCCGTGTGCTCCCAGCACTTCATCCACTACATTGGAAACTTCTTCTTCAGAATTCATCAGTTCCTGGGCACCGGATAAAGCGGCTGCGTTTACTGTTTTCTGCAGGCTGCTCTGCGTCTTATATAAGTGTCCGCCATCAATGACTACTCCGCACATCGCTGTTGCTATACCGAGGCCAATCGCCATAAGAATTAACGCATTGCCCTTTTCATTTTTTATCCATATCTTCATAAAGGTCACTCCACCCTTATTGTTGAATTCGTTTCGATCGTATAGGGAATGGAATAATCACCGAGCAAATTAAAAATGGACGCCGGATACGCTGTCTCTACCGTCATGTATTCCCCGGAGCTTCGATCTCCCGGCGTTACTGTAACGGTAAGATCTGCCGGATTTCCGCTGTCAAAATTCTCCGTTACATAACTGTTAATTGCTTCATCGCTTTCTCCGAAGCTGCCGATCCGCACTGCTTCCTGGGTAATGAGCTCGAGCTCCTGGTGCGTATAGAGCACCCGCCCGAAATCAATCATTCCAATAAGCAGCGCGATAATAAGCGGAAGAACGAGCGCAAATTCAACGAGCGACTGTCCGTCTTCCTGCCTCCACATTTAAAACAGCATCCCTTCTGTAAATAAATTCACAGCGGCTCCCAAAGCTATAGCTACCCCGTACGGATACGTTTTTGAAAGTGATTGTTTCGACAATCCGCCGCCCGGGATCTTCGTTCCGTTTTTTATATGAGCCAGCCTGTAAAAAAATGATTTCAAAATATTTTTGTGGCGAAGCAGGACGATTAGTCCCATCAAGGCCCCGAGAAGCGCAATAAATATAAAGGACTGCAGCACGAATGTGCCGCCCTTCATTGCTCCCACTAGTGCCAGCAGCTTCACGTCACCCGCTCCCATGCCGCCCATGGCGTACGGAATAAACAAAAGGGCGAACCCAATCAAAAATCCAAGGAAGGAATGAAACAGCCCTTCCCATCCAGACACTGCGCCGTGGAAAACGAATGCGAGCAGCATGGATGGAAACAACACTTTATTATAGATTTTTCGTTCCTTTATATCTGTAATCGCACATATAAGTAATACGGCAATCAAAATCCAATCGATAAGTCCCAAGCTTCATCCCTTCCTTTCAGTTTTGACTTAGTTAATAAAAAACCCTCCCAAGTGTGGAAGGGCCATCAAATTCTTAATTATGCGCCTTCTTCTTCTGTAAGAGTATCTGTGATTTCCGTGAAGAAGTCACCGATTTGCTCTCCAAGAAGAACCAACGCCCCAATAACGCCAACCGCAATCAACCCAAGAATTAAACCGTACTCTGTCATGCCCTGTCCTTCTTCTTCCACTACCAAATTTTTAAAAATTTCGACCATTCTGAACACTCTCCTTTTATTGTAAGTAATTACTTGTCTGGGAGGACCGAGTCAACTGATCTGCCGGCTGGAAGCTTCTTCAAGAGCAAGAACGTCGCCGGGTGCAAGGTCTGCTGCCTGAATGCTTCCCGCAGGAAGCTCGATGACCGAGGCAGTACCTTTTACCTTTTTTCCGATTTTCCCTGGGCGCAGCTCTTCGTCCACTTCAAGCACTTCCATCTCCCGGCTGAGATAAAGCACATCTACAGGGAACTTCATCCAAAAGGTGTGAATCGATGGACAAGGGGAAATATGAAGGCCCGAATTAGCCGGGAAATGCTTTTTGAACATTAATCCCCTGAATCGCTGATAAAAATTGTATGCCCCTGTCACATTTTCCGCTATCACCTGTCTGGATTGAAGAACTACCAACTTCAAATGCCTGGCACCTCCTGTTAAACACGATCACTTCTTTAGAATCAAGCCTTTTGGCTTATGAATTGATTATACCTCGTAAACTTATTGTAAAATATCCCCTTACGTTCCTGTTATAAGGTATATTTAATAGGTTATAACTCCTACTTATGCTCCTATTTTTACTCATTTTAAAATCCTTCGTACTTTACCTGATACGCTTTCGAAATAGCCCGGGCCCGGTCCGGCACGTCCAGCTTTTTGAAAATTTTCGTAACGTGATTTTTTACCGTGTGATCACTAATAAAAAGCTTTTCAGCGATCTCGCGATTATTATCTCCTTTTATAATCAGTTCCAGCACTTCCTGCTCCCGGGAGGAGAGGGACGGTTTGTTTGGTACTGCCGGAATCGCCGATTCTTCTCCCACCTCTGCCGAATTCTGAAAAAACAGCTCCTGGTCATTGATAAACGTTTGCTCCAGGAAATTCAGAAAGCTGTCCTTCCATTCTTCCGAGATGTTTGTTATTGCTTTTATTTCCCTCCGATCCCCGCTTTCTGCATATACCATGGTCATGGCAAATATTTCAGCCTGTGCCCCTGTGCTCAAACGCGATCTGTTAACACCTTCCTTGAGAGAACGGCCTTCTTCCAACACTTCTCCGACCTGGCTGTCCGGCATTAATTCCTGGATGATCGCCGGGGAATAAGCAGACAGCCTGCATGCCCCTGTGATGGATGATACAAAGGAAGCAGAAAAATTTCCATTAGCAGTATACTGCTCAGCAATTTCCGCTGCCCGGCTCGACAGGGCGAAGGCTTCCGGATCAAATTGTTTTACCGCCAGATGCATGGCATTGAGCTGCTTGTGCACGCTAAGTCCCGACTCCTCTCCGGCGAGCTTCATGGACACACCGCCGATTACAGAGAGAGCTTCCAGAAATTCCTCCACCTGCCGGGTTCTCACTTCCAATGTACCTACGCATAGTACTCCAAGTATTTCCCCCTGAAAAACTAAAGGGCATTCGAGCACCGGCTCCTCCCACGGCGCTTGTGCCTGCTTCACTTTTTCACGCTCTGTATCCAGTCCAGAAAAGTATTCTGCCGCTGTGCTTTCTGCATAAAACTCCAGCTCCTGCCTGGAATATCCTCTTGAAATCATCCGGTATTTTCCGCGCTCTTTCTTTTTCAACAGCAGCATAGCGAAGGTTCCCTGACTTATGCTCAGGCTGGCATCTATAAGTATATAGCTGACTTTTTTTATATCCGGTCCGGCCGCCATCAGTCTGCCTATTTCGACCAGGGACCCCAGCTGTTGAATTTGACGATTATTTTCCTCTGCAAGCCAGTCTGTTTTCACTTTAGCTTCTATTATCGAAATCATGGTGAGTAAAAATTCTTTTCCCTTTCCGGATAAAAATCTGCGGGAAAAGCTCCCTCCAAAGATGACGGCGGAGGCTCCGTTAGTTTTCTGGATCGGCAGCGCAAAAAACAAGAGAGGCGAAAGTCCGTAGCGCTTCCAAAAATAACTTTGGGGGCGGTCTTTTAAATTTTCCAGAAACAAAGGCTCCTCTGACAGCAGCACTTTGCCAAGCGGCCCTTCCCCGGGGTGGAATGAGAGACTCTCTAACGCCTCCCTATGCTTTCCCGTCACGCATGTCGTTTCGTATACACCCTCCTGCCCCTCTTCAGCTATCCCCAGTACCTCTGCTTCTTCAAGACCATCGATGAGCAGTTCCAGTAATTCTTCCGTAGAATGCCGCTGAAGGGCCCGGTGCATTAACCGGGTATGATTTTCGGATGAAGACTGCCCGTCAAAGCAAAGCGCCAGAACATTTGCCGCCTTCTGGAAACGGTTAAGCCATTTTTCTCTTTCCTCGATATAAAAAGACGGTGTGTGCTTGATAATTTCCTTCCAGCCGCCTTTTTTTCCATACGCCGATTCAAGACTTGTTTCCACTGTTTTTTGTGCCCCTTCTTCAACCAGCAGTCCTGCCAGTAAAAAATGATTTGGACTTTCATTTTTTTGCAGCGGAACTACTGCTATATGAATCCCTGGAAAAAGATCGTAGAAAAAAGGCTCTCGTGCGTTTAACTTTCCTTTAAACATATGATTTATTTTATCTCTGAGCCCTGCCCCCGGGGCAGCATCGAGTGCTGCGAACAGTTCATTTTCCCCGTCGGTAAAAGCAGATTCGTTCCCCAGGCTGTCAACGACTAGCAATGTAACATTATATAAGGAAGTATACATCGCCTGTATTTCTTCCATTATCTCTGTACGCTGATCCCCCATAATACTGGCCCCCTATGCTTCGTTCTTGGCCCTGTGGCTGTCTATCAGCTGTGAAAAATAAGCTTTCAATAGGAACCAGGGACCTTTTGCCGTGTACTGTAGTCCTAATTTCAATGTATACGAATTCTATACCTTTATCGGGGGGAATTAAAAGCTTTTTTCGGGATTCCCGGGCAATTCAAGAAGAATTTACCCTTCTCCATGAATGCATATGCGACCAAACTCACTGGTCCTTTTACTTTGATTGCTCTTATGGATTTCGGTATGATGGATGCATTCATACCGTAGGAGGCAGGGCGATGCGCAAGACCATTTACATTCATGTGGGTTATCACAAAACAGCTACTACTTTTCTGCAGAAAAGCATTTATCCTAAATTGACGCACCAAATTACATATCTTTCCCGGGGGCATATACAGACGGATTTGTACAAAATACGCCATAAAAAATTATCGGATAAAGCTACCAGTGATTTACGTAACGAATTTGAGTCAATGATGGAGACGGGAAAACCGCTCCTCATTTCGTACGAGGGTCTCTCCGGCAACCCAATGTCCACGAAAAAAAAGGTCAAAGACAACTACGCCATTTTAGAGGATCTCCGCCGGATTTTTCCTGAAAAAAGCTATGACGTGCATATTATTGTTGGAGTACGGCGGCAGCTTGATCTCCTCACTTCCCTTTACGTGCAGTATATTCACCAGGGCGGCTACAAGCAGGCCGCCGTCGTGTTTGAGGAGTGGGAGCATCTGGGAGTACTCGACGGCTACTATTATTTCAGCTACATGGAGCGTGTCACGCAATTGTTTGGCAAAAGCAACTATTATCTCATGCAGTACGAGCGGTTCCGGCAAAATGAAATGCAGGAAATTAAAGGACTTTTGCAGTATATGGGAATTGAAAAAATGCCCTCCTACAGCAATACAAAAGTAAACCGGAGCTACGGCACTATGCAGGTGAAGGCTGCCAGAAAGATGAACTATTTTTTTAAAACTCCGTTTAATCCCGAAGCCCCTGTTCCAACAAAAAGAGGAAAGCCCCTATCCCGAAGGCTGTTGCAGAGCCGGGCAAGCTTTATGCTTCACCACCAAAAATATTTTCTCCCGGAGTCTCTTCAGAAGGTACTTCAGGCAAAGTACCAAAACGACAATCAACTGTTTTTTCATCATTACAGTATTGATTACACGAAGAAAGACATTTAAAAGACACAGTTTTCAACAGCTGTTTTCCAGCTTTCTTCTGTTTGTGATTAAACCGAACCTTTCCGGGGTAAGATTATTTAAACATCCTAAAGGAGGCTGAGATATGTATAAACGGGAGTCCAAGGACTCAGCTGACAAGCCCCACCGTTTATTTTTAAAAATCACTAAAAAACCTCTTCTTTCTTCTTCAATTGTTTATGGTGTCATGCTGGCCACCATAGCGATTATTGGCATAGCTGGAAAAGACAAAAATTCAAATTAACAGTAACTCAAAAATAGTTAAAGGAGACCCGTTTGTTCCGGGTCTCCTTCTTTAATGTCCTGCCTGCCAAGGGCGCGGTGTCCGCTGTATGGTCCTTTGTTTTGCGGGCAAATCCTTTTGCTGTACTGTTTTCGGCTGCATTCCGTTTTCAATCCTCGATTTTACTTTCGTATCCATCTTTGACAGGTTCACCGGCTGAAAGACTCTTCCGGCCACTGCCCCGCACATAGGGCACGGGGCTTCACTGACCCGGGCTCCTTTGGAGACAATCCAGCTTTCAAACGTACCGCACGTCCGGCATTCAAAGGTGAATTGGGCCATACTAATCAAGCTCCGGCAATATATTTTTATAAAATATATCCTTAGGCAGGGCGAGCGTGCAGCAGGCATTCGGTATATCTACGACGCCTGCTACAGTGCCCTGTACCGGTGCAGTACCCAGGAGCATATAGGCCTGCTCGCCTGTGTAGCCAAGTGTTTTCAGAAAATCAATCGCATTCAGGCACGCATTCCTGTAAGCGACGTTAGCATCCAGGTAGGTCTGCGCTCCCGAGAACTCGTTCACCGACACGCCTTCAAAAACCAGAAATTCATTATAATGCGGCATGACTGGTCCTGGCTTAAAGACAGGATTGCGCTTAATATGGTGTTTTTCCATGCCGTTCTTTATTACGTGTACTTTCAGGTCAATCCAGCCGGGCATTTCAATGCCACCGCAGAACGTAATTTCTCCGTCTCCCTGCGAGAAATGAAGATCTCCCACCGACAGCTTCGCTCCATCTACAAACACCGGAAAGTATACCCTTGAACCTTTCGAAAGATTCTTAATGTCGCAGTTGCCCCCATTTTCCCTGGGTGGCACCGTTCTTGCTCCTTCGGCGGCAACCCGTTCGAACTCTTCACCTTTGAGTTCACCAAGCACAACTGAATCCTTCGTTGGAAGATTCGCAAGCGGAGGCACCCGGTCAGGATTTGTATCCACCAGTTCCTTTTCTCTGCGGTTCCATTCATTCAGCATATCCTGTGAAGGAGCCACGCCGATCAGCCCCGGATGAATGATGCCTGCAAACTTTACATTCGGAACATGTCTCGAAGTCGCATAAATACCTTCAAAATCCCAAATGGATTTGGCTGCTTCCGGATAATGGTCCACTAAAAAGCTTCCGCCGTTTTCTTTGGCGAAAATACCGTTAAATCCCCATTCATGCGAGTGAAACGTTCCGATATCCAAAATATCAACAACGAGCAGGTCCCCCTCCTCCACTCCATTCACGTGCACCGGCCCGCTTAGTACGTGCACACGATCGAGGTTCACATGTTTTATATCCGAAGGGTCATCATTGTTGCTGATCTGCCCGTCGGTCCAGTCCAGGCATTCCATACGGAATGTCTCTCCCGGTTCTACAGAAAAAGCGGCAGGAATATCCGGGTGCCAGCGGTTATGCCCCGGCGTCGTCTGCTGGTCCATTGTTTTATTGAGGTCTACTTCAAACAGTTTTTTCGGCATATAAAATCCTCCTGTTTATAAAGGTAGCCAGAGGCACAGCATACGATGTTTAAATTTTCTGAATATATTAGATAAAAAAAAGGGGAAGGCTCTCCCCTTTTTTCTACTTCTTATGCTAAAGTAATCGACTCATCCGCATAGACGCTTTGCACAGAGCGGATAATCTCTATACCGTCCTTCATCGGACGCTGGAACGCTTTGCGTCCCATAATCAGTCCCATGCCGCCGGCACGCTTGTTAATTACCGCTGTTTTTACGGCATCCTCCAAATCCGATTCTGCAGAACCGCCGCCGGAATTGATTAAGCCAGCCCGTCCCATAAACGAGTTCATTACCTGATAACGGGTCAGGTCAATTGGATGGTCACTTGTCAGCTCTGAATAAACCTTGTCATGTGTTTTGCCGTAGCTGACAGCGGTGTAGCCGCCGTTGTTGGTCGGCATCTTTTGTTTCACAATATCAGCCTGCAGACTTGCTGATAAATGGATCGCCTGACTCGTCAGATCGGAGGCGGTGTGATAATCGGTGCCGTCTTTTTTAAAGCCAGGGTTACGAAGATAGGCCCAGAGAATGGTGCCAAGACCGAGCTGGTGAGCGCGTTCGAAGGCCTTCGATACTTCCTGAATCTGCCGGTCACTCTGCTCAGAACCAAAATAAATCGTCGCTCCAACCGCTACGGCCCCCATGTTATAGGCCTGTTCCACAGATCCAAACATGATTTGGTCATGTGTTTCCGGATACGTTAACAATTCATTGTGGTTAATTTTGGCAATGAAAGGGATTTTGTGCGCATAATCTCTTGCAATCGAGCCAAGTGCCCCGATCGTTGAAGCTACCGCATTACAGTTACTTTCCATCGCAAGCTTCACAATGTTTTCCGGGTCGAAATACATCGGGTTCGGAGCAAATGAAGCCCCTGCCGAATGCTCAATGCCCTGGTCGACCGGCAGAATGGACAGATAACCCGTTCCGCCAAGCTGTCCGTGATCAAACAGGCTCTGCAGGTTGCGCAGAACTACCGGAGAACGATCTGTCGATTTGTATACCCGGTCGACAAAATCAGGCCCCGGCACATAAAGGTTTTCTTTCGGCACCGTCTTGCTTTCATGATTTAATAAGTAATCCGCGTCTTGTCCTAATATTTCCTTCGTTGAAGCCATCATGATACCTCCTCACCATTTTAGGAAATTCTTCTTACCTAATTCCCTTTTTAGGGAAGAAAATAAACAAATTTTCGAAAGATTTTATGAAAGGATAAGCCTCCGAAAAATGTTTGTATGAATGATTTCCGCTTTAAGTATAAGACTTTTTAGGATTGTGACGATATATATAGCAAGTACTGCTTCTTAATTTAAACTTCTATAATGCAATCAACTTTTCCGCTGGAAAGGGCGTTTCTTATGAAAATAAATTATCTGTTTGTGATGTTTTTTTTGTATATGTTCCTCGGTATTTTCATAGGAGTCGGTTTTGCTGTTCTTATGCCGGTGGTCATTCCCATACCCGGTTCTTTTTTATACATGTTTTATATCGCTTCGATTACAGCCGGTGTGGCACTCGGGCTTTTGAATTATTTTCTTTTCTTCAGCTTTGTACGCAGATGCATCTTTCACTTTCAGGCTGTATTGACCTCTGTGCGAAACGGAGACCTGAGCGCCCGAGCCTCCTTTCAAAGTACCGGAATGATCGGTCGTTTAAATGCTGATTTGAACCGTACTATCGCCCACCTCGAAACGACCAAAGAAATGGTTGGCCGCGACGATTTAACCAAGCTGCCCAACCGTGTTGCCCTGCAGCAGTTTTTTCAGAAAACCTCCGATGCAGAACTTCCTTATCTTCTTTATTTTATCGACATTGATCAATTTAAAACCGTTAATGATACTTACGGCCATGTGACCGGTGATCGTGTGCTTCAATTTACTGCCAGCAGAATTGCCAGCGCCTGCTTTCCGGAACAGCATCTTTATCGTTTAGGCGGAGATGAGTTTGTCATTATGGAAAGAATCCGAACAAAAAGCGGGAAAAGCACACAGCTGACCCAAAGCCGGATAGACCAGCAGCTCCGGGTTCCCTATACAGATGGGGAAAACACTTTTGCGATCACCGTCAGCGTTGGAACTTACGAATTCCTGAACCAGCAGGAGGATTTCGCCACCGTGCTGCATAAAGCCGATCTGGCAATGTATAAAAACAAACGTCGAAAGCAAGAAAATACACTTCCCTCAAGTGAATAAATACGGGAAGCCTTATTCCGCCGAAAAATCCCTTCACAATTTCTTCATTTTTACAGTAACAATGGCCTATACTTTTCAGCCTAATTTATATCGATAAATGTCTGTAGAGTTAATTCTTTTTATCTGCTTAATATTTCCATTCCATCATTCTCATAAAAAGCAGAAACAAAAGAACAGCAGCTGTATTTTTCGCAAGGGGGAAGTATTACTACATTAATTTAGAGGGGTGTATGGAATGAAGGAATGGTTTAACTTCAAAAGTCTTCGCGCAAAAATCTTAACTGGTTTTTTGTCACTTGTGGTGCTCGTAACAGCACTCGGGGTCTATAATTTTTACGCTAACAGTAAAGCGAATGCTGAAACAGAAGGTATCGTTGAGGAGCAGCTTCCGCTGTTAATCGCTGACGAAAAGCTTGCTTTTAATATGGCCCAGCGTGTTGCTTTATCCCGTGGATACGTTTTATTCGGCGATGAGGAATTCAAAAGCAGCTTCATGGAATATACCGAGGAGAGCGCTGCGCTGGAGGAGGAAACGCTTGCCAATTTCGAATCCGCTGAATTAGAAGCACTAACGGAACAAAGCATTGAATGGGAGCAGATTATTACCTCAGAAGTTTTTCCAGCCTATGAGGCAGGAAATGAAGAAGAAGCTAAACAAATTTTAAACACAGAAGCCAAACCTCTAGCTCGCGAGATTATGACCGGCTTTGAAGAGTTAGCTACAGAGAGAGAAGGATTAATCACCACCGCAGGGGAAGAAATACTTGAAAGCGGCAGGAACATGATGACCACCGGCACAATTGTTTCCCTTCTGGTTATCATTGCCGGCTTGGCAATTGCCTTTTTCATGGCGCGCACGATTTCTGCCCCGATCAAAGCGGTTATGCATCGGATGCAGTCCATTGCCGATGGAGATTTGAGCCAGGAGCCGATGCAGACTACCGCACGCGACGAAACCGGCAAGCTCGTACTCGCTGCCAACCAGATGAATGACAACATGGCCCAGCTGCTTGCACAAATTAAAACGATGTCCGCGAACGTATCGGGTCAGAGTCAGAATTTAACCCATTCTGCAAACGAAGTGAAAGCAGGATCCCAGCAGGTAGCAGTTACAATGGAGGAGCTTGCTTCCGGGGCAGAATCGCAGGCCACAAGTGCCAGCAGCATTGCCTCCTTAATGAGTGATTTTACAGAAAATGTTTCTGACGCCCATACGAAGGGCGAAGATGTCCGCAATGCCTCGACTCATATTTTGTCTATTACAAATGAAGGTCGCGAGCTGATGGATAATTCGGTTCATCAAATGGAAAAAATCGATGCTATCGTGAAAAATGCCGCTGTGAAAGTGGAAGGACTTGATAAACAGTCCCAGGAGATTTCAAAATTAGTGTCTGTCATTAATGATATTGCTAACCAGACCAACCTGCTTGCTTTAAATGCAGCCATTGAGGCTGCCCGCGCTGGCGAACAGGGGCGCGGCTTCGCCGTAGTCGCTGATGAAGTGCGGAAGCTGGCCGAGCAGGTCTCTGCTTCTATCACAGACATTACCGGCATCGTGGAGGGAATCCAGAACGAATCGTCTTCCGTCACTGCCTCTCTGCAGTCAGGCTATAAAGAAGTGGAAATCGGCACCACCCAGATCCAGACTACTGGCGAAACCTTTAATACAATTAATACCGCTATTCAAGAAATGGCAGAAAACCTTCAATCTGTTACTCAAAATCTGGCAGCCATCTCTTCAAGCAGTCAGGAAATCAACGCTTCTATTGAAGAAATAGCTTCAGTATCCGAGGAATCTGCTGCCGGCGTTGAACAGACTGCAGCTTCCGTCCAGCAGACGAGCAGCTCCATGGAGGAAGTTTCCGCTAATTCGGAAAACCTTAACGATCTTGCCCGCCAGTTGAACGCTGAAGTAGATAAATTTAAGCTATAATACGAGTAAGAAGGCCCGGAGATTTTTTCTCCGGGCCTTCTTCGTTATTCAAGGTCTGTTTTACGCTTCAGCGGCGTTACTGCCGGCCCTTCAATAACTTCTCCGTCGTAGGAAAATCTCGAACCATGGCACGGACAATCCCAGCTCCGTTCTGCATTGTTCCAGGAGAGATCGCAGCCCATATGCGTACAGGTGGTGTCGACAACATACAGTCGGCCCGTTTCGTCCCTGTAAGCGCCCGCCTTTCCGTCTTCTGTATTAATTAAAGCTCCTTCATCATTTTCCAGGTTCTTTTCTTTATCCCCTCTGTTGGCCTTTCCTTTAATCATTTCTTTTCCTACGTCCATGTTTTCGGAAGCAAAGGATTGAATGTTTTTCTTTTTCAGCTCGGAACGTGTTGGATCAAAAGCCTCCTTATACACATTTTCATTACCGAGTACATAATCGACGAGCATCTTCCCTGCTGCTTCACTGTTACTCATGCCCCATTTCATAAATCCGGTGGCAGTAAAAATCTGTTCTTCCCCGGATGTCATTGGGCCCACATAGGGCATTTTATCCAGAGTGATCATATCCTGAGCCGACCAGCGGTAAGGCACCGTCTGCAGACCGAAGTACTCTTCACCAAAGCTGCGCAGTGCTTCATACCGTTCGAACGTATTCGTTTCATTTTTTCCGGACGTGTGTCCTTCCCCGCCAATTAAAAGCAGATTCTCCCCGTTTTCATCCTTTGCTGTACGAAGCGACCGCGAAGGGGAATCTACACTGATATACATATGCTTTGGCATTGTCTGAACTTTTGCCCCAATGATGTAGGAACGCTCCACATGCAGACGACTGTAGTATTTCCCCATACCGTCGTTAAAAGGGAAATGACTTGTGACCAAAAGGTAGTCACTGGTAACCGTGCTGTCGTTGTTTGTATTGACCACTACTTTCCCATTGGCTTTATTCACCTCAGCTGCACGTGTGTTCTCGTACACACGCCCGCCAAGACGAACAACTTCTTCAAGAAGGGCCCGGTAATAATGCACTGGCTGAAACTGAGCCTGATCGCGGATAACGAGCGCCCGTTCAACAGCGTATGGAAGATCATGTTCGTCAGAAGCATCGCCCCCGTTTACATTTAATAACCGGTACGCCTCTGCTTCCTTCTCCATCACTTTTTTCTGCTGCTCGCTTTTCGTATAAATAAAAGCGTTCCGCTCTTCCCATTCACAGTCAATATTAAGCTCAGTAACCCGCTTGCGCATATCGCTGATCGCCTGTTCGTTAGCTTCAAAGTACTGGCTGGTTTTTTCCCGGCCGTGATTCTGAAGCAGCTCATCGTACACCATTCCGTGCTGGGAGGATATTTTTGCCGTTGTATTCCCGGTTGTACCTTCGAGCACCCTGCCCGCTTCCAGCAGCACCACCTTCGTTCCGGCCTTTGCTAAATAGTAGGCTGCTGTGATACCGGCTGCCCCGGCTCCTGTGATAGTCACTTCAGCCGTGTCTTCTCCACTATGTGCAGGCATGTGTGTAGTTTTGCTTTCCTTAAGCCATAAAGAATTCGGATATAAAGGGACATGTTTATTGTTAGTCATTGCAGTTCCTCCTTATAGTTATTCAGGCTGCCGGTGCTTCTTCCTGCTTGGGGCGGGCCGCTTTATACCAGTGCCAGCAGAGAATCACCATAATGGCAATATCCACCGCATCCCCCCCGTAATACATCAGCATCGAACCCGCCTGAGCAGCTTCCTGCCCAATTCCGGGCGGCGGAGATGCATATAAATACTTGGACAAAATACCGTGGCCTGCAAGGGCTGTTACAAGCACCCCGGATCGAAACAGAAAAGAATACCGGTGCGGCGCCGGATCGATATAAATAATAGAAGCTGTAAACACATATCCCGCTAAGAAAATATGAATATGAACAGCTGTATAAACGAGCACGGACTCATGCATCAAAGCGTACAATCCAGTCGTATACAAAAGCCATAGGCCGCCAATATTTAACACCGAAGCCGTCACTGGATGAGATACTATCGCCACAAAGCGGCTCCGCAGTAATTTAGACAACTTTTTCGCTGAAGGCACCGGGAGAGTGCGGAGAGCAAGCGTCATCGGCGCCGAGAGCACCATACAAAGCGGGGCCAGCATACCAAGCAGCAAATGGCCGGTCATATGAATGACAAAGGAATCATGAGCCATCCGGGGAATCGGCCCAAGCACCGAAATGACTGCCGCCGCTGTACCGGCAGCAAACAGCCCAATGCGGTATACCGGCCATCCAGTGTCACGAAAGGCCGCAGCAAGATACAAGAGACAGACAACGACAAAAGGGGCTGCAAGCACGCCTTCTGCAAAATAATGTGAAGTAGTCATCAGTTTATACAGCTGCTCTCTGTTTTTTTATCCGCGAAGTTTGTCTCCATACGATTATCCCGGCAACAAGCAGTACGAACGCACTGATGTTCCATACCAGATCATATGGCAGAATATCTACTCCGTATCTTATTTGATGGATGCCCATCCACTTATGGTGAACGATCCCGTCATACAGCTGAAAGAAGCCGACCCCGGTTAACATTCCCCCGATCCACCGGCGCAGCCAGAAGCTCTGCCGGCGCCGGAGATCAGCAAACATAAACAGGGCAGCTACTGTAGCAAACCAGCTGAATGCATGAAAAAAACCATCTGAAACGATCCCGACAGCCGTGGTCGATAAATCATAAAAATGATGCCAGTTCAGAAGCTGATGAAAAACGGCTTCATCTATAAAAGCGATGAGCCCGAGACCGAAAAGAAGGCCGGATAACAGGTTTCTTCCGGCGTAATTCGCCTGATTTCTCCGAAGCATAGCTTCGTTTTTTTCTGACATGACTAAGCCTCCTACGTTACATATCTGTTTTCACACGATTGCTCGAAAAAAGCACGTGCGTGCCCAGATAAAAATGAAACATATATTCTGCTGTTCCCATCAGCACAGCGGCTGTTATTGCTGCAAGCAGCACCGGCCCTGAAAAGGAAATTACAGCACCTGCAATTAAAATAATCACAAACACAAGAACGGCATCCCCAATCGCTGCGATCAGGCTTTTTACACGGGGGAGCAGCATGAGATCACCGAGCGGATAGCTGATTGCGCCGATAATAATAGTGAGCACCAGCACACTCCAAACAGAGACCCCGTTTGCGATACCAAGCACCAAAAATAGCAGAGCCGCCGTCATCACTCCTTTTCCGGTTAATGCTTTAATGTGTTTCATGTTCTCCTCCTTTCTGAAGCTGGTTTATAAAACGCAAAAAGCCAGGGAAAGACGTATCTCTTTTCCTGGCTTACCGCAAGGCTTAATCCCGCGATTGCTGCCTTCGTTTATTCAGTTAATGCTGGGCTATCTCTCTATTTCCTTAAAACGCATTTACATAAACGCTCTTTTAATCACTCGAGCTAGCGCTTTGCGAGTGAGCACCAGGCTTAAGAGGTGGTTATATTCTTCTTTCGTTCTATTATGACTGGAAAAGATACTGCAGTTTTTCAAGCGACTTTTCGGCATATTCATTAACACAATCTATTCTGGACTTTTTTTCTTTTGAAGGAAATACATTCAATTCCGGTGCCAGGCATTCTACTGTAATCGTTCCATCGTACCCTGTTTCTTTAATAGCCTCAGCGATTGTCTCCCAGGGAAGTCTTCCGTACCCGAGACCCTGCCGATTAGTATCTGCCACATGTATATGGCTGAGGGCGGGGCCCAGATGATGAAAAGGCTTCTCCATGCTGCTCTCCTCAATATTCATGTGAAAAGTATCGAGCATCGTCGTCACAAATGGATGTCCGGTTTCTTCCACGAGCATAAGCGCCTGCCATCCGGTATTAATGATACAACTTTCGTAACGATTTAACGGCTCAATGACCAGAGCAACGTTTCTTTCTTCTGCATAGGGAGCTATTTCCTGAAGTGATAAAACGGCTGCTTCCCATTCTTCTTTACCGTTTCCTTCCGGCTTTGATTTGCCCGGGGCGCACGGGGAAAGCACCATATATTCTGCACCAGCCCGGTATGCACGGCTAATCTGTTCTTTAAAATAGTTTACAGCTGTTTTTCGCATAGTTGGATCAATCTGTGATAAATCTGTTTCTTTCCGCGGCCATCCTGCATCCGCACACAGACCCCGGATACGGATCCCGAGGGCTTCCGCCTGCTGGATTAATTCCTCCCAGTTATAGTCCTTCGCGTGAATTTCAATTTCATCGTACCCTATGGAAGCTGCGTCACGCATTGTCTGTTCAATTGGCTGGTCTCCAAAGATCCAGCTGCATATCGAAAATTTCATCTCGTTCTCCCCTTCACTATTATGCCTGCCTTCTAATATATTCCTTGCCCAGCTCTCCTGTAAGCATGATTTTGACCAAATATAAAACAAAAAAACCAGCGGTTTGTCACCGCTGGTCCTACTTAAACGTCTTCTGAAAAAACGTGTCCGCCGATTTCATAATCAACTGTCTTCGTTTCCCAGAGCCAGTTGTCTTTCGGCACATCTTCACTCCAGAAAAACAATGAATCCCCTACCGGCTCCGATCCATTCAGAGCCTCTTCCGTTGCTTCTTCTGCACGCTCGGAAGGAGATTCTTCTATGCTTCCGTTAGCTACTACCTGGAATTGATTTTCTTCGTATATGACACTTTCGACATCGTCTGGGAAGGTTTCGGATTCAATGCGGTTCAAAATAACACTTGCCACGGCCACCATACCTTCAAAAGATTCATCTTTGGCTTCTGCATGAACGGCCCGTTCAAGCAGTTCTTCATTTTCCACCTCAGGCACTTCACTCGAGGCGACTCTTTCTTCTTCCGGCTCCTGTTCAGGTGCCTCTGCTTCCTGTTCTGTCTCTTCTTCTGCAGCCTGTTGTTTTTCTTCTGCTTCCTGCTCGGCTGTCTGGCTTCGTTCGTGCACATTGTAGACTAAGAAGCCTAACACAGCAGCAAAAACAGCTAGCGATCCTATTACGGTGTAAATAGAATACTGCCTGGACATCGTAATCACCCTTTATCAGTGAGGCAAGATTATTGTTCCTATGATGGCGGCAAATGACAGGTCTGTCATCATTTTACCACTTCGCTTCAAGGAATAATAATTTCCACTGACGGCATATTCGGCTGTTTTTTGCTGTAACACTGGAAGAAAAGTCATAGGCACAGAAACAGGCATTGTAATTCCACGATAAAGGCACAGACGCCTTCCTGCGTCTTTTTTAGGAGGAAGACTCCTCCCGTTTTTCCGATTTCGCACGTTCATTGCGAATACGCTGGCGGTAGCCGTAGGTCGCTTTGAGCACCGTTTCTTCACTTTCAAGCCCTGCCCCAAGAGCGCCTCCAAGCGTGGCTACCGTGCAGGCAAGCCAGGATATTTTCAGGTACGTCGCAAATGTTACGGCCCCCTGTAAATTCAGTGCCAGCTGTGATCCTGGAATAAACAGCAGAGAAACAACTAAAAACATCACAAATAGAATAATATAATAATGAATAATGGCAATTCCAATGGTAGAAGCTGTAGCTTTATTGTAGGAACGGACTAAAAATTTAGATTCTGCCTTTGACTCTTTTTCCCACAAACCATGTGCAGCAATAAACCATACAGTCATAGCCACCATGGCCGTAAACATAACAGCAAGAAAGCGCCAAAAGCCATAGGTG
This sequence comes from Marinococcus sp. LNHM5E3-2.1, assembly GCF_056034365.1. NCBI lineage: Bacteria > Bacillati > Bacillota > Bacilli > Caryophanales > Bacillaceae > Marinococcus > Marinococcus sp. LNHM5E3-2.1. Next base: position 4,757 of record NZ_JBQLIB010000005.1, on the reverse strand, counting down.
TCGCTCAGCATCCAGAAACTAGGAAAAATCAGTCCATAAGCTCCGGTAGCAAAAGCTAAGGCAATTACACGCTTAAAGGCCGGAAAAATCGTCCAGGGCCGGTTTGCCAGCACCATGCCGGAAAGCAGCCTCGTGCGCCCTCTCATATTCAGGTTAGCATAGAAGCGGACATGCTGGCTTTCTTCTTCATTAGAATACACCGTCCGTTTAATTGGGGAAAAGCGCTCATACAAACGGCTGCCCATCAGTTCCCTCGATCCTCTTCCCCGGACCTGATAGGAATGTTCTTCTTCATGATCCTCAAGCTGCTCCTGATTTTCTGCGATACGCTCATTCTGCCGTTCGCGGTCTTCCTCCAGGCTTCCATGGTGCATTTCATTTACAAGCTGCATCATTGCCTCACGGACACGCTTTCTCATTGGCATTGCCCCTAGAGAGGGCAGGGAAATAAGGCCAATCTCCCGGTCTGAACTGGCATCAGCTATCACCAGTTTTTTGCCGTCTATAATTGGAAGGTCCGTAAAGCAGAGAGCATAATCCCATTCATTCTTTTGTTTATGTTTTTGTGCTTCCTCAATCACAGGCTCTGATTTTTCTATCACCCCGGCAAAAGGATCAAGAATCACTTCTACTTCCCAGCTTCTCCGGTCATCTACATAGTTTTTGAGCAAATCCGGCAGCTCTTCTGCCATCTCGTCGCAAATTTCCTTCGGCAGCTCCGGGGCGGCTATCAGCCCGAGTGTATAGCTGTCCGGGGAATGTTTGTTTTTTTTCGAAGCCATTGATACTCCTCCTTCCTCTGCACTGTCTTAGAAATAAGGCCAAAGATACAGTATCATACTTTCGCCTTTTTCCAAATGCACATATTTTTCTATTATGCACATGTTATAGATAAAAGAAAATGAGGAATATTTCTTTTAGGTTCAATATAATACAAGGAGGTGAACCGAAGCCAAGTGCTTCGGCCGCTATGAAGCTTACAGAAACCATTCACGTACTCGAGCTTTCCGTGCCCCGTGGAAAGGATACCATGGTATTACACTTAACCCTCATAAATAACGATGGCCACCTGATTCTCTTTGATACAGGCATGCCCGGATACGAAGAAGAAATATACGAATTGATACGACAGGAAAATTTAAACCCCGATCACCTTGATACTATTATTTTAACCCATCAGGACATTGATCACATCGGGAGCCTCCCGGAAATTCTTCACGACCACCCCAACCTGCGTGTCCTCATGCATTCTGAAGACAAACCTTACGTAGACGGGGAAGAACCGTTGATTAAATTCAGCAGTAACGCCAAAGCAAACCTGATCGACACCCTTCCGGAGGAAAAGAGGGACCGGGTTGGTTATATGCTCGATAAGAATGAATCCTCGCTCATCAATGAAACTATGGAAGAGGGAGATAAACCTGTGGCGGGGCTGACCGCAGTGCATACGCCCGGACATGCTCCCGGGCATATCAGCCTGTATCACGAAAACAGCCATACGCTTATTGCCGGCGATGCTTTGACTGCTGAAGACGGCGAGCTTTTCGGACCCCGGGCAGAAGTTACGCCAGACATGGAACAAGCCCACCGTTCTCTAGAAAAACTGCTCGATTTCGATATAACGACCGTAATTTGTTATCACGGAGGCGTAGTACACGGAGACATTAATCAAAAAATCCGGGGGATCTTATCCTAAACGAAAAAAGCACCTCCGCAGCTAGCGGGGGTGCTTTCGTTTGTGCTTTGATTAAGAGTTTTCGATATCCTCCCGGATCCGCTGCCGGCGCTCTTCTTCCTCCCGAAGTCTCGTTTCCTTGTAATCCTTTCGTACGGATTTCAGTAAGGAAATAGCGGAGATGAACAGGACAATAGAGAATGGCAGGGCCCCGATAAGAGAAACTGTCTGCAGTCCGTCAAGACCGGCACTGATAATCAGTACAGTAGCCAAACCGGCGATCAATGCGCCCCAGATTACTTTTAAGAGCATTGATGGGTTCGTATCCCCGTTGGATGTCATCATGCCCAGCACAAATGTGGCAGAGTCTGCTGAGGTTACCAGGAATGTAAACAGCAGGCATATCGACAGTATGGAGAGCAGAGTGCCAAGCGGTATGTTATCGAGCATGGCAAACATGGCCCGTGTCGTATCCTCCGCAACAATGCCCGCTATATCTGTGCCGTGGAATAAATCCAGGTTGATCGCAGTGCCGCCGAAAATACCAATCCAGATCATCCCGATAAACGGCGGAGCAACCATAACGCCAAGGACGAATTCCCGGAGCGTGCGCCCTTTAGAAATACGGGCTACGAACATCCCTACAAATGGAGACCAGGCAATCGTCCAGGCCCAGTAATAAATCGGCCAGTCCTGCACCCAGGTGCCGTCTGTATAGTTTTCCATACGCAGACTTGCCTGGAAGAAGTTTTGAACATAATCACCGAGACCCATGGTAATTGTTTCAAAAATAAAGCCTGTAGGACCGATAAACAATACAGCTATCATTAAAAACAAAGCCAGACCGAGGTTTACATTACTCAAATATTTTATTCCACGGTCCAGACCAGAGATGGTCGAAACCATAAAAGCTACAAACATGACGGCTACAATAGTAAACTGAGTCGTCGAGCTGGCAGGAATACTGAACACACTATTGAGGCCCCCGCTGATCTGCAGAACACTCAAACCAAGCGTAGTAGCCACCCCCATTACTGTAGCGATAACAGCAATGATGTCCACGCCATTACGGAAGCCTTTGCGGAGCGGGCGGGTGCCGTCCCCGATAACACCGTTCATTGTGTCACTGATAAGACTCCGCTCTTCCTGACGGTATAAAAAGTAGGAAATCGCAAGTCCCACAAATGTAAATGACGCCCACTGGTGGATGCCGTTGTTAAAAAATGCGTTCCACATTGCTTCTCTTGCCGCTTCCGGTGTCCCGGGATCTACGCTCGTCCAGGGAGGGGGAGTCTGAAAGTGGGTCATCGGTTCTGCCACACCCCAGAAAACGATACTTACACCAAATCCACAGCTGAACAGCATCGCGATCCAGGTGAAAAAAGGGTATTTTGGCCGGGCATCGTCGCCCCCGAGTCTGACACGCCCGTACTTACTAAACGCCATATAAAAGTTAAATAAGATCAGAAACAGCACAAACAGTAAATAAAACCAGCCGAACGTATCAGCAATAAAGCCGTATGTAAATTCGGCTTGTGCTTGCAGGGCCTGTGGTGCTAATGCCCCCCACAATGCAAATACAAAAATAATGATAAAAGAAATGAAAAAGATACTGTTGAGAAATTTAAATTTTTTCTCTTTTTCACTCATGATGCCTTCCTCCTTTCTTTGCTTAGGGAAACGAATTAACGAAACTTTAACATATAAGGCATCCCAACAACAGTTAGTTCCAAAAAAACTCTTGGAAATAGTATTAGGTTCAAAGAACTAATGTGAAGCAGCCTTTGGTTTGATTTACCCGAATTGCCTTGAAAATAATACACAAATTCACTGATTTAAGGAAATTTTCAATGAACTTTCTTAATTTTCATGACTATTTCACTAATTATTCATTTATTGGCGTCGTAAATGTCAAAAATATCATGTACAATGAATATAGAATATAATTCATCAAAGAACCGCATAAAACGATCTGCATTTGTCCTATTTCCTCTTTCCAGCTTTAGGTTTCAGGCAGGATGCCCCTGCTAATTCACTATATTAGGAGGATGTTCTATGCACACAATGAACGTTGTATTAGTGGCTGTCGACGGATCCGAGCAGGCTGAATATGCTTTTGAGACCGCTCTCCCTATTGCTAAAGCGCAGGAAGCCCAGCTTATAATTGCGAGGGTGATTAATAAAAACGCCTATCAGCCGATGAGCAGTTACGCTCCTTCCATTATTGAAAAAGTACAGGAGGATGCCAATGAACTGCTGGCAAAATACAAAAAACAGGCAGAAGAAGCAGGCATCACAGATGTAACTGTAGAGCTTTTATACGGTTCTCCCAAAACGAAAATCATCCGTGATATCGTACCGAAATACCATGTAGATTTAATAGTTACCGGGGCGACCGGCTTAAACGCTGTAGAAAAAATATTCATGGGCAGTGTATCCGAGCACATTGCAAAAGCGGCACCCTGCAGTGTCATGGTGGTCCGTTCTTAAAATTAAAGCTTTTAAAAGCAGCAGGCAAAAATTGCCGCTGCTTTTTTTTGAAAATTTATGTTTATTCCTTTTGTGAGCGGGAACAGTTTAAGTGTCCCCGATAGATTGAGGGATAAAAAATATATGCATGGTGGAAATGTTTGGACAATAGCGCCTAAAACATAAGCCAGAAAAGACCTGTCTCTTTTCTGGCTTTTTTGCGTGCAAAAGCCGATTTACTCCTCTCCCGGGCTTATTGTTCTTTTGTTTTCGCTATGCATTATTTTCATCTTTTGTTCTATATGCAACCAGGCATGAAGCCGGTGCACAAAAAGAATCATTATTTTTTCCACATCCACTTTAAAGCGGGATTCTACAGCCCGCACTCATTCTGTATTTTAAAAAATTTTTAGGAGGACTTGAAAATGGCAATCGATAAGTATCCATCCAGACAAGGCGATCATAAGGAAATCATGGACCGGAAGGACCCTGTTGTTCACGGCGGTTCGGATTTTGAGGGCCCGCTGCAAAAGGAAGAACTGGACTTTTACGACGAGAACGGCTACCTCATGCTCCAGAAGCTGTTTACCGATGAGGAAGTTGAAATGATGAA